>NZ_JBWKFN010000083.1:0-1151 GCF_056434245.1 Streptomyces sp. NPDC044064 | reverse complement strand
GCGCATCAGGACGTTCCGTTCGACTGGGTCGTGGAGGCCCTGAACCCGGAGCGGTCCTCGGCCCGCAACCCGCTGTTCCAGGTGCTGATGACCCTCAATGACGGCGACGTCCGGTCGCCGGAACTGCCGGGTGTGAAGAGCCGCTTCGAGCCGGTCGGCCTCGACGTCGCCAAGTTCGACCTGTCGTTCGCCTTCACGCCGCGGCACACCGATACGGGCGTACCGGAGGAGTTGGTGGTGTCGGTGGAAGGCGACACCGACCTCTACGAGCCGGAGACCGTGCGCTCGCTCGCCGAGCGGCTGGCGCGACTGCTCGACCTCCTGACGGCCGACCTCGACGCGCCGGTATCGGCGATCGACGTCCTCGGCGAGCCAGAGCGCGAGCAGATCCTGTCCCGATGGGCGGGTGAGCTGGGTGCGTTCCCGTCGTCGACGTTGGTGGAGTTGTTCGAGGCGCAGGTCGCGCGGCGGCCGGACGCGGTGGCGGTGGTCTCGGGGGACGAGCGGGTCTCGTATGCGGAGCTGAACGCGCGGGCGAACCGGCTGGCGCGGGTGCTGGTGGAGCGGGGTGCGGGGCCCGAGGTGGTGGTGGCGGTGCTGCTGGGCCGCTCTGTGGACCTCGCGGTGGCTCTGCTGGCGGTGCTGAAGTCGGGAGCGGCGTATCTGCCGGTCGATCCGGAGTATCCGGCCGAACGGATCGCGACGCTGTTCGAGGAGGCCGAGCCGCCGCTGGTCGTCACCACCACGGCGAGCACCTCATCACTGCCCGGCGGGATCGACCAGTCGTGCGTGGTGCTCGACGCCTCCGAAACGCAGACGGCCCTGCGTGCCGCCGACACGACCGACCTGCGCAGAGGGGTGGCGCCAGCGCATCCGGCCTACGTCATCTACACCTCGGGCTCCACCGGGCGTCCCAAGGGCGTCACCATCGCCCATGGCAGCGTCGTCGCCGTTCTGGACGCGACCAGGGAGCAGTTCCGCTTCGGTCCCGACGACGTGTGGACATGGTTCCATTCGTACTCCTTCGACTTCTCGGTGTGGGAGATGTGGGGTTCCCTCGCCCATGGCGGCACGTTGGTCACGGTGCTGTTCGAGGTCTCACGGTCTCCGCGGGACTTCCTGCGCCTGTTGGAGCGGGAGCGGGTGACGGT
>NZ_JBWKFN010000082.1:0-1236 GCF_056434245.1 Streptomyces sp. NPDC044064 | reverse complement strand
CGACGTCCTCGGGCCACTGGTTGGCCTCGGCGAGCAGGACGGTGTCGGGGTACTGGGCGTCGATCTCCTTGCGCACCCGCTTCAGGAACTCGTGGCTCTCCGGGAGGTTCTCGCAGTTCGTGCCTTCGGCCGCGTAGAGATAGGGGACCGCGTCGAGGCGGAAGCCGTCGATGCCGAGGTCGAGCCAGAACTTCAGCGCGGCCAGGATCTCCTCCTGCACGGCCGGGTTCTCGTAGTTGAGGTCGGGCTGGTGCGAGAAGAAGCGGTGGAAGAAGTACTGACCGCGCACCGGGTCGAAGGTCCAGTTGGAGGCCTCGGTGTCGACGAAGATGATCCGGGCGTCCTCGTACTGCTTGTCGTCGTCGGCCCACATGTAGTAGTCGCCGTAGGGGCCTTCGGGGTTCTTGCGGGACTCCTGGAACCACGGGTGCTGGTCGCTGGTGTGGTTCATGACGAAGTCGATGATGACGCGCATGCCGCGCTGGTGGGCGGCGTCGACGAACTCCACGAAGTCGGCCAGGTCACCGAATTCGGGAAGTACGGCGGTGTAGTCGGAGACGTCGTAACCGCCGTCCCGCAGGGGTGACTTGAAGAACGGTGGCAGCCAGAGGCAGTCGACGCCGAGCCACTGCAGGTAGTCGAGCTTGGCGGTCAGACCCTTGAGGTCACCGATGCCGTCGCCGTCGCTGTCCTGGAAGGAGCGGACGAGTACCTCGTAGAAGACGGCGCGTTTGAACCACTCCGGGTCCCGGTCCTTGGCGGGAGTGTCCTCGAAGGTGTCCGGCACGGGGTCGTTGACAGTCATGACGCTGAGGGCCCTCCGATCTGTGGCTTCGATCGCCCGGCATGGAGCACATGCGCCGGCGTCCGGCCGGGCGTGAGGCGCACGAAGTTGGTCGTGCCCCAGTGGTAGGTCTCACCTGTCAGTTCGTCGTGCACGGACAGGGCGGCGTTCTGGTCCAGGCCGAGTTGCGGCATGTCCAACGAGACCGTTGCCTCCTGGGTGTGGTGGGGGTCGAGATTGACGACCACGATGACCGTGTCCGGGCCCGTGCTCTTGCTGTAGGCGAGCACGTTGTCGTTGTCGGTCCGATGGAAGCGGAGGTTCCGCAGGCGCTGTAGCGCGGGGTGGCGTCGGCGAATGTCGTTGAGCCGGGTGATGAGGGGGGCGAGGGTGCGGTCCTCGCGTGCGGCGGTATCCCAGTCGCGGGGTTTGAGCTGGTACTTCTCCGAGTC
>NZ_JBWKFN010000081.1:0-1384 GCF_056434245.1 Streptomyces sp. NPDC044064 | reverse complement strand
GACTCGGAGAAGTACCAGCTCAAACCCCGCGACTGGGATACCGCCGCACGCGAGGACCGCACCCTCGCCCCCCTCATCACCCGGCTCAACGACATCAGGCGCCGCAATCCCGCTCTGCGGCAGCTGCGCGATCTCCACTTCCACCACGTCGACAAGGACGAGGTGATCGCCTACTCGAAGCGGAGCGGATCGAACACGGTTGTGGTGGTCGCCAACCTCGACCCCCACCACACCCAGGAGGCAACGGTCTCGTTGGACATGCCGCAACTCGGCCTGGAATGGCACGAGTCGGTGCCGGTGCGCGACGAGCTCACCGGTGAGACCTATCACTGGGGCAGGGCCAACTATGTGCGACTCGAACCTGGCCACAGGCCCGCGCATGTCTTCTCGGTTCTGCGACCGTCCACCCCGCAGATCGGAGGGTCACCCACCATATGATCGTCAACGAGCCCGTCCCGGACACGTTCGAGGACACTCCCGCCAAGGACCGGGACCCGGAGTGGTTCAAACGCGCCGTCTTCTACGAGGTACTCGTCCGCTCCTTCCAGGACAGCAACGGTGACGGCGTCGGTGACCTCAAGGGTCTGACCGCCAAGCTCGACTACCTGCAGTGGCTCGGCGTCGACTGCCTCTGGCTGCCACCGTTCTTCAAGTCACCCCTGCGGGACGGCGGTTACGACGTCTCCGACTACACCGCCGTACTTCCCGAATTCGGTGACCTGGCCGACTTCGTGGAGTTCGTCGACGCCGCCCACCAGCGCGGCATGCGCGTCATCATCGACTTCGTCATGAACCACACCAGCGACCAGCACCCGTGGTTCCAGGAGTCCAGGCGGGATCCGGACGGTCCGTACGGCGACTACTACGTCTGGGCCGACGACGACAAGCAGTTCCAGGGCGCCCGGATCATCTTCGTCGACACCGAGGCTTCCAACTGGACGTACGACCCCGTACGCAAGCAGTACTACTGGCATCGCTTCTTCTCGCACCAGCCGGACCTCAACTACGAGAACCCGGCGGTGCAGGAGGAAATGATCTCCGCGCTGAAGTTCTGGCTGGACCTCGGTATCGACGGGTTCCGCCTGGACGCCGTGCCGTACCTGTACCAGCAGGAGGGCACGAACTGCGAGAACCTGCCTGCGACCCACGAGTTCCTGAAGCGGGTGCGCAAGGAGATCGACGCCCAGTACCCCGACACCGTCCTGCTCGCCGAGGCCAACCAGTGGCCCGAGGACGTCGTCGACTACTTCGGCGACTACGCCTCCGGCGGCGACGAGTGCCACATGGCGTTCCACTTCCCCGTCATGCCCCGGATCTTCATGGCCGTCCGCCGCGAGTCCCGCTACCCCGTCTCCGAGATCCTCGCCAAGACCCCCGCCATCCC
>NZ_JBWKFN010000080.1:0-1464 GCF_056434245.1 Streptomyces sp. NPDC044064 | reverse complement strand
GCCGGCGCGGGCTGGTGGTTCTACCAGCATCTGAACGGCAACATCCAGAGTGTCTCGCTGGACGGCAAGGGCGGTTCGGAGAAGGCGGATGCGTTCGGGCGTACGCCGATCAACCTTCTGGTGATGGGGTCGGACGGCCGGACGAGCAAGGCGGACTGCAAGCTGGGTGGGGGTTGTTCGCGGACCGGGGTGCAGACGGGCAGCAACGCGGATGTGCAGATGGTGGTGCACATATCCGCCGACCGTTCGAACGCGACGGTGATGAGCATCCCGCGGGACACGATGACCCGGGTCCCGGCGTGCAAGGACAGTGCGAACGGTCGGTCGACGGCGGGCTACTACGGGCAGATCAACAGTGCGCTGCAGTACGGTCCGGCCTGTCAGGTGGCCACCGTGCACCAGCTGACCGGTATCCCCATCGACCACTTCGTGAAGCTGGACTTCTCGGGTGTGGTGAAGATGTCGGACGCGGTCGGCGGTGTCTCGGTGTGTGTCAGCGACGACGTGTACGACACCTACTCGCATCTGAAGCTGTCCAAGGGCGCGCACACCCTCAAGGGGGTGGCGGCTTTGGAGTTCGTGCGGTCCCGGCACGGGTTCGGGGACGGCAGCGACCTGGGGCGGACCGTCTCGCAGCACATCTTCCTGAGCGCGATGATCCGCAAGTTCAAGAGCGCGGGCACGCTCACCGATCCCGGCGCGGTCTACGACCTCGCGGACGCGGCCACCAAGGCGCTGACGGTGGACGACGGGCTGGGCTCGGTGAAGAAGCTGATCGCGCTGGCGTCGGACCTGAACAAGGTCCCCACCAAGCGGATGACCTTCACCACGATGCAGACCGGCACCGACCCGAACGACAACAACCGTGTCGTCGTCGGGGCGGGCGCCAGGACGCTGTTCGCGACCATCGCCGGTGACCAGTCCCTGACCACCGGCTCCGGAAGGAAGTCCGCGGCCGCCTCGGCGACCGCGAAGACCCCGGCCGTGCCCAGGTCCCGGATCGCGGTCACGGTGGAGAACGGCACCACGGTCACCGGCCGCGCCTCCGCTGTCGCGGCCGCCCTGACCGGGCAGGGCTTCAGCCCGGACACCACCACCGCCAACGCCCCCAGCCCCGCGGCCACCACCACCCTCACCTACGGCACCGGCCACAAGGGCGAGGCCCGAACGGCCGCGAAGGCACTGGGACTGTCCGCCCCGCACCTGAAGCAGGGCACCGGCACCGGCCTGACCCTGGTCATCGGCAGCGACTGGCCCAGCGGCACCAGCTACCCCGGCGGCGCCTCCTCGTCCGCACCCGCGGACACCAAGGCCGCCGTCTCCAACGCCCACGCCCAGACCGCCGACCAGGCCAGGACCTGCGCCAAGGTCAGCCCCTACAAGACCGTCGAACTGGGCGGCGTCCCCATGACACCGGCCCAGGCATACACGGCGGCACGCACCAAGCCCGACTCCGACGAATGA
>NZ_JBWKFN010000079.1:0-1770 GCF_056434245.1 Streptomyces sp. NPDC044064 | reverse complement strand
CGGGCGACCGGCTCGACGTTGTTCATGGTGGTGCAGGCGGCGACGGCGGTGTTGCTGTCGCGGATGGGCGCCGGCCACGACATCCCCATCGGCGTTCCGGTCGACGGACGATCCGAAGAGGCGTTGGACGACCTCGTCGGCTTCTTCGTGAACACGGTGGTGTTGCGGACGCGCACGGACGGGGATCCGTCGTTCCGGGAGTTGCTGGAGCGGGTGCGGGAGACCGACCTGGAGGCGTGGGCGCATCAGGACGTTCC
Organism: Streptomyces sp. NPDC044064; assembly: GCF_056434245.1. Taxonomy (NCBI): domain Bacteria; kingdom Bacillati; phylum Actinomycetota; class Actinomycetes; order Kitasatosporales; family Streptomycetaceae; genus Streptomyces; species Streptomyces sp. NPDC044064. Next base: position 1,513 of record NZ_JBWKFN010000079.1, on the reverse strand, counting down.
GTTCGACTGGGTCGTGGAGGCCCTGAACCCGGAGCGGTCCTCGGCCCGCAACCCGCTGTTCCAGGTGCTGATGACCCTGAACGACGGGGCCGCCCCCTCCCTCGAACTGCCCGGCCTGGAGAGCCGCTTCGAGCCGGTGGACACGGGCATCGCCAAGTTCGACCTTTCCTTCGGCTTCACTCCGCACCGCACCGACGCGGGCGACCCGGGCGAGTTGGTCGTGTCGGTGGAGGGCAGCACCGACCTGTACGAGCCGGAGACCGTGCGCTCGCTCGCCGAGCGGCTGGCGCGACTGCTGGAGGCAGTGGCCGCCGATGTCGACGTGCCGGTGTCGGCGATCGACGTGTTCGAGGACGGCGAGCGGGACCGAGTCACCTCGGAGTGGGCGGGCGAGTCGGGTGCGTTCCCGTCGTCGACGTTGGTGGAGTTGTTCGAGGCGCAGGTCGCGTGGCGGCCGGACGCGGTGGCGGTGGTCTCGGGGGACGAGCGGGTCTCGTATGCGGAGCTGAACGCGCGGGCGAACCGGCTGGCGCGGGTGCTGGTGGAGCGGGGTGCGGGGCCCGAGGTGGTGGTGGCGGTGCTGCTGGGCCGCTCTGTGGACCTCGCGGTGGCTCTGCTGGCGGTGCTGAAGTCGGGAGCGGCGTATCTGCCGGTCGATCCGGAGTATCCGGCCGAACGGATCGCGACGCTGTTCGAGGAGGCCGAGCCGCCGCTGGTCGTCACCACCACGGCGACCACCTCCTCACTGCCCGGCGGGATCGACCAATCGTGCGTGGTGCTCGACGCGCCCGACACCCGCCTCACCCTGTCCGCCCAGGACACGACGGATCTCACGGATGCCGACCGCAAGGACACCCTGCTGTCCACCCACCCGGCCTACGTGATCTACACCTCCGGCTCCACCGGGCGTCCCAAGGGCGTCACCATCGCCCATGGCAGCGTCGTCGCCATCCTCGACGCCACCCGGGAGCAGTTCCGCTTCGGTCCCGACGACGTGTGGACGTGGTTCCACTCCTACGCCTTCGACGTGTCGGTGTGGGAGATGTGGGGCTCGCTCGCCCATGGCGGCACGTTGGTCACGGTGCTGTTCGAGGTCTCACGGTCTCCGCGGGACTTCCTGCGCCTGTTGGAGCGGGAGCGGGTGACGGTGCTGTGCCAGACGCCCTCCGCCTTCTACCCGTTGATCCGTGAGGACGCCCAGGCCGCCCCCCGGCTCACCCTGCGGACCGTCATCTTCGCCGGTGAAGCCCTGGACTTCGGGCAGTTGGGGCAGTGGTACGAGCGGCACCCGGAGGATGAGGTGTCGCTGGTCAACATGTACGGGATCACCGAGACGACCATCCACGCCACCTACGCCGCGCTGGACCGGAAGATGGTGGCCGAAGCGGCCGGCCGGAGCCTGGTGGGATCGCCGTTGGCCGGGCTGCGGATGTTCGTGCTGGACGAGGCGTTGCGTCCGGTGCCGGTGGGTGTGGTCGGTGAGTTGTTCGTCGTGGGGCCGCAGTTGGCCCGG
>NZ_JBWKFN010000078.1:0-2173 GCF_056434245.1 Streptomyces sp. NPDC044064 | reverse complement strand
GACCGCAAACGGATCACCTCGTCCGGTATCCCGCCGTTGACAGTGGAGCAGGGTCTGGCCCTCCTCGACGCGGCGACCACCCTCGACGAACCCCATCTCATCCCCATCGGACGGCTCACCGCCTCCACCTCGCCCCGTACGCGCGGTGAGGTCCCGACCATGTTCCGTGGTCTCGTCCGTGGCGGGCGGCGCATGGCTGCGACGACGGCGAGCGGTTCGGGCACCGCCGTGGCACTCGCGGCGCGGCTGTGGGACCTGCGTGAGGGCGAGCGGGTTCGCCTCGTCGTGGACATGGTGCGGACGGAGGCCGCCTCTGTCCTGGGCCACGTCTCTGCTCAGGCCATCCACGCGGACCGCGACTTCCACGATCTCGGCATCGACTCCCTCACCGCGCTGGAGCTGCGCAACCGGCTCACCGCCGTCACCGGACTGCGCCTGCCCGCCACCCTGGTCTTCGACCACCCCACCCCGGCAGTCCTCGCCCAGCACCTCGTCACCGAACTGCTCGACGAGAACAGCGATGTCCACGTGCCGACCGCCGTGGTCGCGGGGGCGGCAGACGACCCCATCGCCATCGTCGGGATGGCCTGTCGACTGCCTGGAGGTGTCGACTCACCGGAGGACTTGTGGGCACTCGTCACGGAAGGGCGGGAAGGTATAGCAGACTTCCCCACCGACCGGGGCTGGGACCTGGGCACCCTCCTTGGCGGAGGGCATGGGCCCGACGGGCGCGGTCGAAGCGCGACGGCCAAGGGCGGATTCCTGCACGGAGTCGGCGAGTTCGACGCGGGCTTCTTCGGGATCTCTCCGCGTGAGGCTCTGGCCATGGACCCGCAGCAGCGGCTCCTCCTCGAAACCTCCTGGGAGGCGATCGAGCGCGCGGCCATCGACCCGGCAGCGCTGCGCGGGAGCGCGACCGGTGTGTTCGTCGGTACCGGGGGCCAGGACTACCTGACCCTCGTGATGAACTCGGCGGAGGACATCGAGGGACACGCCAGCACCGGTCTCGCCGCAAGTGTCGTGTCCGGCCGTGTCTCGTACACCTTCGGGCTGGAGGGCCCGGCCGTCACCGTCGACACGGCTTGCTCCTCGTCGCTGGTCGCCATGCATCTGGCCGCCCAGTCGCTGCGCAGCGGTGAGTGCACCCTGGCTCTGGCCGGTGGCGTCACCGTCATGTCGTCCTCCCTCGGCTTTCCGGGCTTCACGCGGCAGGGCGGTCTGGCGACGGACGGCCGGTGCAAGGCGTACGCGGACGCGGCCGACGGCACCGGATGGTCGGAGGGCGTCGGCGTCGTCGTACTCGAACGGCTCTCGGACGCCCGCCGCAACGGACACCAGGTGCTCGCGGTGCTCCGCGGTTCGGCGATCAACCAGGACGGCGCAAGCAATGGCCTGACCGCCCCCAACGGCCCGTCGCAGCAACGAGTTATCCGACAGGCCCTCGCGAACGCCGGCCTGTCACCCACGGACGTGGACGCCGTCGAAGGCCATGGCACGGGCACCACGCTCGGCGACCCCATCGAGGCACAGGCGCTGCTCGCCACGTACGGGCGGGAACGCGATCCGAAGCGTCCGTTGCTGCTCGGCTCGCTGAAGTCGAACATCGGTCACACGCAGGCCGCGGCCGGTGTGGCCGGCGTGATCAAGATGGTGATGGCGATGCGGCACGGGGTGCTGCCGCGCACCCTGCACGTGGATACCCCCTCCACGCACGTCGACTGGACTGCCGGTGACGTACGACTCCTCACCGAGGCGATGCCGTGGCCGCAGAGCGACCGGCCGCGCCGCGCGGCGGTGTCGGCCTTCGGTATCAGCGGCACCAACGCGCACACCATCATCGAGCAGGCCCCGCCGGTGGAACCCGACGACACCGACCCGGACGTGACCCCCACCGTCCTGCCTTGCACCGTGTCAGGCAAGTCCGAGACGGCGCTCGACGCTCAAGCCGAGCGCATCACCACGCTCGACGACATCAGCCCGCTGGACCTGGCCTACTCCCTCGCGGCCGCCGGACGGGGGGCATTGGAGCACCGTGCGGTGCTGGTGGACGGTGCCGAGATCGCTCGTGGTGTGGCGGCTGAGCGGTCGTTGGCGGTGTTGTTCTCGGGTCAGGGGTCGCAGCGGCTGGGTATGGGGCGTGAGCTGTACGTGCGCTTCCCGGTGTTCGCGGAGG
>NZ_JBWKFN010000077.1:0-2406 GCF_056434245.1 Streptomyces sp. NPDC044064 | reverse complement strand
CGGCACATCCATCCCGCCCACACCACCACAGTCCAGCACCACCACACCCGGCACCGGACCCACACCCCCGGACACCTCCTCCCAACGCACCCACGACACATCGGGGTTCGCAGCAAGCGGCAGCGTGGCCCACTCGATCGCGTACGGCCGCTCGGCCGTACGCACGCCGGACTCCAACTGCTCGGCGGACACCGGACGGCTGAGCATCGAGCCGACCGACAGCACCGGTCGACCGGTCATGTCGGCCATGGTGAGCGACAGCCCCTCGGCACCGACGCGCGTCAGCCTCACCCGTACGGCTGTCGCGCCCGCGGCGTGCAGCGACACCTGGTTCCAGGCGAACGGGACGACCGTGTCGTCGTCGGCGCCCTCCACGAGTCCGGCATGCAGGGAGGCGTCCAGCAGAGCCGGGTGCAGACCGAAGCGGGCGGCGTCGTCGTGCGCCTGCTCGGGCAGTACCACCTCAGCGAACAGCTCCTCGCCCTGGCCGCGCCGCCACATCGCACGCAGGCCCTGGAAGACCGGCCCGTACCCGAAACCTGCCTCCGCAAAGGTGTCATAGGCGTCTTCGATCGACACCGGCTCGACGCCCTCCGGCGGCCAGACCGCCCAGTCGCTCCACTGCGCGGGAGCAGCACCTTCGGCGCGAGGGGACAGCACACCGCCGGCGTGCCGCACCCACACCTCGTCCGCCGCGTCGTCCGAGCGCCCGAAGACGCCCACGTTCCGGTGCCCGGCCTCGTCCGGTGCGCCGACCTTCACCTGCACCTGGACCCCGCCCTCCGCGGGCAGGACCAGCGGAGCGGCCAGCGTCAACTCCTCCACCACATCGCAGCCGACCTCGTCGCCCGCCCGTAGGGCGAGTTCCAGCAGGCCAGTGCCCGGCAGGAGCACGGTCCCCTTCACGTTGTGGTCCGCGAGCCACGGGTGCGACTGCACGGACAGGCGACCGGTGAGCAGCACTCCATCATCGTCGGCGAGCGGTACGGACGCGGTCAGCAGCGGATGCTCCGCCGCGCTGAGCCCGGCGAACCGGACGTCACCGGCTCGAGCGACAGTCCCCGTGGGCCAGTAACGCTGGTGCTGGAAGGCGTAGGTCGGCAGATCGACGCGCTGGGCACCCGTTCCGGCGAAGACAGCCCTCCAGTCGACCTTGGCGCCGTCGACGTAGAGGCGGGCCAGGGCCTGGAGGGTGGTCGTCTCCTCGTCCTTGTCCTTGCGGAGCACGGCGGCGAGTACGGCATCAGGGTCGGCGGACTCCGCCGCCATCGCGGTCAGGACACCGTCCGGGCCGAGTTCCAGGAAACGGCTCACACCTGTGGCGGTGAGGGCCCGGATACCGTCGGCGAAACGGACAGCTTCGCGGACATGGCGCACCCAGTAGTCCGGGGAGCACAGGTCCTCCGACGCGGCGACCTCGCCCGTCAGGTTCGACACGACAGGCAGGTGCGGAGCCGAGAACTCGAGTCCCTCCACCACGCGGCGGAAGTCGCCGAGCATGGGGTCCATCAGCGGGGAGTGGAACGCATGCGAGACGCGGAGCCGCGTCGACTTACGGTCACCGAAGTGGGCGCGGATCTCCTCCACCGCCGCCTCGCCACCGGAGACCACCACGGCCCGGGGTCCGTTGACCGCAGCGATCGACACCAACTCGCCCAGCAGAGGGCGTACTTCGTCCTCGGTCGCCTGGACGGCGAGCATGGCCCCGCCCTCCGGCAACGCCTGCATCAGCCGACCACGAGCCGCCACCAGAGCACACGCATCCACCAGCGAGAACACACCCGCCACATGCGCCGCCGCCACCTCACCGATCGAATGCCCGGCGAGGAAATCCGGGCGAACGCCGAACGCCTCAGCCAGCCGGAACAACGCCACCTCGATGGCGAACAGGCCGGCCTGCGCGTAGGCCGTCCGGTCGACCAGTTCGGCGTCCTCACCCCAGATCACATCCCGGAGCGGCACGTCCAGGTGCTCGTCCAGACCGGCGCACACCGCGTCGAAGGCCTCCGCGAACACCGGGAACCGGCCGTACAACTCCCGCCCCATACCCAGGCGCTGCGAGCCCTGTCCTGAGAACAGGAACGCGGACTTACCAGCCCTTACCTGCCCCTTGACGACCTCGGTGCCGTTCAGGATCACCGCGCGGTGAGCGAACTCCGATCGGGACCCGACCAGTGACAGGCCCACATCCTCCGGACGTTCGTCAGCGCGCGCATGCAGACGCGCGATCTGGTCCTCCAGGGCGTCCTCCGTCTTGCCGGAGACCACCCACGGCACCACACCCGGGGACCTCACAACCCCCTCGGCTGCGGCAACGGCCATGTCCTGCGGCTGCTCCAGCACCACATGCGCATTCGTGCCACTGATACCGAACGACGACACACCCGCACGACGCACCCGACCCGT
>NZ_JBWKFN010000076.1:0-2955 GCF_056434245.1 Streptomyces sp. NPDC044064 | reverse complement strand
CCCCCCTCCCCCCCCCCCCCCCCCCCCCCCCCCCCCCCCCCCCCCCCCCCCCCCCCCCCCCCCCCCCCCCCCCCCCCCCCCCCCCCCCCCCCCCCGCCGCTGTGTGTCCGGCCGGGCCGTGTGTCCGGCCGGATCGGGTGTCCGCTCAGTGTGCGGTGAGATGCCCGGGCTGCTCCGGCTGCCGGGGCACCAGCACCGGTTCCGCCGCCGCCGTGCCCGGCTCCAGGGCCAGCACCGCGGCGACGGGGTGGTCGTCGTGCTCGTCGGACCGGTCGGGTTCGGGCGCCGACCGGGTCAGCAGGACCACGCCCCAGGCCGCCAGCCCCGCCCCGGCCAGCCCCAGCAGCACACCGCCGGCTCCGCCGCGCAGGCCCTGCCCGAGCAGGGTCAGTCCGATGACCGCTGCGGCCGTCGGGTTGGCCAGGGTGACGACTGCCAGCGGGCCGCCGAGACCGCCGCGGTAGGCCGTCTGCGACAACAGCAGGCCGCCGGTGGCGAACGCGGCGACCAGGACGGCGACCACGATCACCTCGGTACTCAGTGCCGGGCCCGTGCGGTCCGTCGCCGCCACCGTCACCGTCTGGGTGAGGGCGGAGGCGACACCCGAGGCGAACCCGGAGGCGGTCGCATGCCGCAGGCCCGGCCGGGCGCCGGGCCGGGAGAGCATCCCGATCAGGGCCGCGGTCGTACCGGCGACCGCCAGCGCCTGGGGCAGGCTCAGCACCCGCTCGGGTGCCGGACCGGACGCGGTGACCAGCAGCGCGGTCAGCCCCAGCAGCGTGAGTGCCGTACCGCGCCACTCCACCGCGCTGACCCGCCGCCCGGCCGCCCGCGCCCCGAGCGGCACGGCAGCGACGAGGGTGAGCGCGCCCAGCGGCTGGACGACGGTGAGCGGGCCGTACTTGAGGGACACGACGTGCAGCAGCGCGGCGGCCGCGTTCAGTCCGACCGCCGACCACCAGGCGCCGGTGCCCAGCAGGCGCAGGAGGCCGGTCCCGGCGTTGCGGGAGGCGAGGCGTTCCTGGGCGACTGCGGCCGCGGCGTAGGCGACGGCCGAGATCAGGGACAGGCCGACGGCGAGAAGTGCGGCGGGGCTCATCGGCCGGCTCCCACCAGGACGGGCTCCTTCGGGGCGAGCCGCCGGGCACCTCGTCCCGCCGTGCTGGGCGTCCGCTTCGGCGGGTGGACGACCGCGAGCGCGACGCCGAGCATGGCGGTCGCGACGATCGCGTCCAGCCAGTAGTGGTTCGCCGTGCCCACGATCACCAGCAGGGTGATCAGCGGGTGCAGGAGCCACAGCCAGCGCCGGCGCGACCGGGTGGCCGCGATCAGGCCGATCGCCACCATCAGGGCCCAGCCGAAGTGCAGCGACGGCATCGCCGCGAACTGGTTGGAGAGGTGGTCGCTGGACGGCGGGCCGTAGACGGAGGGGCCGTAGATCCGGGCGGTGTCCACCAGGCCGGTGCCGGTCAGCATCCGCGGCGGGGCCAGCGGGAACACGAACGGCAGCACCAGGGCCGCGGAGGTGACCACGGCCAGGACCCGGCGCGCCCACACGTAGTGCGCGGGCCGGCTGAGGTACAGCCACACCAGGAAGACCAGCGTGGCCGGGAAGTGGACGGTCGCGTAGTAGGTGTTCGCCAGATGCACGAGGGCGTCGCCGTGCAGCAGTGCGGACTGCACGGCGGTCTCGTGCGGAAGGTGCAGGGTCCGCTCGAGGTCCCACACCCGGTGGGCGTTGCGGAAGGCTTCCGCGGTATGGCCGGTGGCCAGCTGCCGCCCGAGCTTGTAGACGAGGAAGAGCCCTGCGACGAGCAGGAACTCACGGAGGAGCGGCGGGCGCGTTATCGCGTCCGGCTCCGCTTCTGCAGGCTCGGTTCGGGCATTCATCCCCCGGCCCCTTCGCTGACGGTCGTGCGTGTGGTGGTGCGGGCTGAGACCCGGACCGGGGTCCGGGCTCATCGATACGGCTGAGTACCGATACTTCTCAGTACCGATACGCGAGTGTACCGATACGGCAGTGTACCGATACGCTCGAGTACCGGTACACTTGCGTATCGATTGATGTGCGACACACTGGAGACAGGGTCCGCGGCCGTCCTTGCGCGGATCTTCAGCGGACCGGGTACGAGCGAGGGGAAGCCACGCATGACGTCGCAGGCCGCGGACGGACCGGAGACGGTCGCCGCCTCGCGCCGCTCCAAGATCACGCCCGAGCGTGAGCGGGAGTTCTTCGACGCTGTGCTGGAGCAGATCCGCGAGTGCGGCTACGACTCCGTGACCATGGAAGGAGTCGCCGCGAGCACCCGGTGCAGCAAGTCCACGCTCTACCGGCAGTGGAAGACCAAGCCCCAGTTCGTCGCGGCCGCGCTGCGCGCCAACCGCAAGGTGCGCTTCGCCGGGATCGACACCGGCTCACTCGCCGAGGACCTGCGCCAGGCGGCACGCGCCGCGGGCGACTGGTCCAACAAGGACGCCCGGCTTCTGCAGGCACTCGGTCACGCGGTCACGGCCGACCACGAACTGGCACAGGCGCTGCGTGACGCACTGGTCACGCCGGAGATCGCCGCACTGCAGGAGATGCTGGAGAGGGGTGTGCAAAGGGGCGAGGTGCGCGCGGACCACCCCGCACTGGAGTACATCCCGGCCATGATGTTCGGCGTCCTGCGGGTACGCCCGGTGCTGAGCGGCGAGTACGCCGACGCCGACTATCTCGACCGTTTCGTGGAGTCCGCCGTGCTGCCCGCACTCGGACTGACCCAGGATCCAGGCCGCCGTTCACGGGATGACTGAACGGTGACCTGTCGGCGCCGCACCGTGGGGACGGGGGCGGCGCGCACCCCCCGGGCGGGGGGGGGGGGGGGGGGGGGGGGGGTGGACTACCCCCCATCAAAGGCCTCCCCATGTTTTTTCTCGCCTGCTCCTCCGTTTCCCCCGTCTTCCCGCAAACTATCT
>NZ_JBWKFN010000075.1:0-3185 GCF_056434245.1 Streptomyces sp. NPDC044064 | reverse complement strand
TCCCGACCGGCAATGAGTCGAGACTTCCGCGGCAGCTGCATCCCATGTCTGACCAGCGGAATCCACACATGAGCTTCGGAAAGAGAACGACCTCTGAGACCAAGGTGTCTGAGTTGAGGCGTGCTCTGTACGCCTAACTGACCGCGCTCTGTGGAGCAACGAGCAGTAGTAGACGGCCTGATAGGGCCTCGACGACCCGTCTCGGGAGACGGACTCGGTGTGCGCGGACACCGCTTGGGATAGCAGGCAGCCGCCTGCGTCGTCGGGGTTGTCGTTCCTGTGGGCTTCAATTCCCCTCGCAAGCGGCATCCACCGTCTCGAAGGGGTTCCACCCGTGTGGGCCGTAATAGAACAAGTCACCATCGGTGCGCCTTGGTTGCTGCTCTGCATCGTCGGGCTGACCACTCAGGCGATCCTTCTGTCACTCCTCATTTCACTGCGCAACACAGAAGCTCCGGAGCGACCGGAAATCATCAGGGCGCTTGCGGAACTGATGCAATTCTGGCGGAAGCGGTAAGCGCTGCTCATGCGCTAGTCCTCCAGTGCCGGGTGTGTGGGCTTCGGGCGTTCTGTACGTACGCGCGTGAGGGCCGCTGCTGCACCGCCCTCGCGTGCGCTCTTCCTGGCGTGGCACCACCCGCACAGTGCCCGCAAGTTCCCCATGCTGTGATCGTCACCAGCAACGATGTGATCCACATCCGTAGCCACTGCACCGCACTGCCGACCGTCGGAGAACCGGGCCTGACAGACGCCTCCATCACGCCGCATGACACGGCGCCGGATGCCTGGCCAGTCCTTGGGAAGGCGGCTTCTGCGTGTGCTGCTTTGCCACGCCATGGCGCCTCCTATGCCCTACGCTGACTGGTCCGTGTGGCCAGGGAGGGCCATCGATCCATGGGGGGATGCGCTATGCGCGCCTACATTCGCCGTGCCCTCGTGCCGGCCGTACTGGTCTCTGCCGTCGTCCTGACGGGATGCTCGTCGTCAGGGGGCGACAGCAAGGCCGCGCCCACGAAGACCGTCGTAGACGACACGCAGGAGCGGTCCACCATTCAGCCTTCGGCTTCGGCGTCCTCGTCCGCCCCGGTCTCTGTGCTGAGCGTCGGGCAGACCGGCACGTACGACGCCGGGGAGACGGACGATGCGGGCGAGAACTACAAGGTGACGACGAAGATGTCCGTCACAGTCGTCAGCGCGAAGTACGTGACGCCGACGGAGGTCGGTGCAACGGGCAAGCCGAAGCATGGTCAGTTCGTCCAGGTCGAGCTAACGCTGAAGAACGTCGGTGCGTCCGATGCTGATTTCAACGCGTCCGCAATTGGCCGGATGATCTGGGAAGACGAACAGACGGCAGCGCAGGACGCCACAACGGCGGACGCCAACGTCGACGGACCGGACCTCGACACGACCTACAAGCCGGGTCAGAGCGTCACAGGGAAGTTGGTCGTCGACGTCGCCCGGAAGGGCGGAGTCGTGAGCTACACCGGCAGTGAGGTCCCTGACCACAAGGGCGCGGTGTTCTCCGTGAAGCTGCCGGCCTAGAACGTCGTGCAGCCCCGTCGCAGGAACTCTTCTCCGCGGCGGGGCTGTGTTGTGCCATCTGCTCGATGAAGCGCATTTGGTAGTCATCAGGCTGTGATCCGCAACGCGGGCCTTGGGAGCGTCGGGGACTTCGGTGTCCTGCAAACGTCTCAGGTGCAGTCCTTCGTCGGACATGCAGTACGTGTGGCACAGGTTGCACCAGTCGGTCAGCGAAACACGCAGATCCTGCTGACCTGCGCCAATGCGGCACGTCGCCCTAGTCATGCGTTCACTGCGTTCGACGCACGGTGACCGAACCCATGCAGTTCAGTACTGAACGACACGCAGCCTGCCCGAGCGATCTCGGGGCGTATGCCCAGATTAGTCCGCCAACCTCAGGAAAAGCTCAGATCAATCATGGAGCACCCAGTAACCGGCGTCAGATGCCCCGTGACATACTCGGAATGCGCTGCGCATCGCCGACAAACCATCCAACTCCCCATATTCGTTGGGGAGTTCTCCATAGGCGGGAGGTTGGCCTCATGTCACACACCTCAGAACAGGTCACGTCGTCCGGCGCGGCGCCTTACTTTGAGTTCCGTATCGGCGGGTTCCGCATCACCGCGGACCGCCTCCCCGTCCGCCTAGTAGCGACAGTGTCTAGCGCTGCTTCAGGACTACTGACGTGGTGGCTGGCCCGCTGACATGGTCGGGACGGAAGGATTCGAACCTTCGACTCCCCGCTCCCAAAGCGGGTGCTCTGACCGCTGAACTACGTCCCGTGAGAGCCCCCGGCGCGACTCGAACGCGCGACTTGCGTCTTACGAGGACGCCGCTCTTCCAACTGAGCTACGGGGGCACGGTGTCACCCTGCGGGCAGTAGAGTCCGCCGGTATGACGAACGCATTCAGCATCGAGTCCTCACCTGGACTCGAAGACGCCTTGAACCTGGAGATCTACATCCCCGCAGAGGCGTGGGCCGCACTGAACAACGGCGAAACCTGGGTTGGGCACGCCGCAGACGGCAAAGTCGAGTCCGAGACGATCGACGTCGGCAAGGTCACCATCAGGATCGGTGGCTAGCTCCGACGTCGCTCCTGACGCGCTTCAGACCGGACTCGAACCGGCGGCTACCCGCTCGACAGGCGGGGGCTCTGGCCTCTGAGCTACTGAAGCAAGGCCGGGGTGTTTTAACGTCTCCCCAAGGTTTCTGACGTCGACGAGCCGTCGCGGACGGGATTTGAACCCGTGACAGACCCGTCAGTGACCCAGCGGGTATGTCGGGTTGCTCTGCCTGACTGAGCTACCGCGCAAGCGTGCGCATCGCTCCGGCTCGTCCTCCCCGTCGTCCGCCCCTTGGACGTCGACGGGAAACCTTTGGGACGGCCGGGGCCGCTGCAACCGCGCTTCGACCCGGAGGAGAGAGCGGGGAGCGCAGGAGCGACGCCGGCCGTCGAGGATGGGGAGCGGGCCGCACGCTACTCGCTACGGCTCTCACGTCCTCCCCCCTCCTACTTAGACGTCATTTCACTTGGTGAGTCTGCGGTGGCATATGAGGGTCGCGGCGACAGCGGTGAAGGCGAGGAAGTGTTCCGGCTTGCGCTCGTAGCGGCGGTGGAGGCGTCGGCAGCCGGACAGCCAGGACACGGTCCGCTCCACGACCC
>NZ_JBWKFN010000074.1:0-3810 GCF_056434245.1 Streptomyces sp. NPDC044064 | reverse complement strand
GGCCGTTGCTTCGACCGAGGAGGCTGTGGCGTCCCCAGGCGTGGTGCCGTGGGTCGTCTCCGGCAAGACGGAAGATGCCCTCAAGGATCAAGTTGAACGTCTGCTTGCGGCTGCTGTTGAGCGTCCGGTGGATGTGGGTCTGTCACTGATCACTTCGCGGTCGGAGTTCGCTCACCGGGCCGTGGTCCTGAACGGCACCGAGATTGTCGAAGGTACGGCTCGAGCCGGGAGCAACGCCTTCCTGTTCTCGGGGCAGGGTTCGCAACGGCTCGGTATGGGGCGGGAGTTGTACGGCAGGTTCCCGGTGTTCGCGGAAGCCTTCGATGCGGTGTGTGCGGGGCTGGACGGGCACTTGGATGTGTCGGTGCGGGATGTGGTCTGGGGTGAGAGTGAGGAGCTGCTCAACCAGACGGTGTACGCGCAGGCTGGGCTGTTCGCCATCGAGGTGGCGTTGTTCCGGCTGGCTGAGGCGTTCGGCGTTCGCCCGGATTTCCTCGCCGGGCATTCGATCGGTGAGGTGGCGGCGGCGCATGTGGCGGGTGTGTTCTCGCTGGTGGATGCGTGTGCTCTGGTGGCGGCTCGGGGCCGGCTGATGCAGGCCCTGCCGGAGGGCGGGGCCATGCTCGCCGTCCAGGCCACCGAGGAGGAAGTACGTCCCCTGCTGGGTGAGTTGGTGTCGATCGCTGCGGTCAACGGGCCCCGGGCCGTGGTGGTTTCCGGTGCCGAGGTGGCGGTGGAGGAGATCCGTGCCCACTTCGGTGACCGTAAGTCGACGCGGCTGCGGGTCTCGCATGCGTTCCACTCCCCTTTGATGGACCCGATGTTGGAGGACTTCCGCGGTGTGGTGGAGGGTCTGTCCTTCGGCGCACCAGTGATTCCGGTCGTGTCGAACCTGACGGGCGAGGTCGCGGCGTCCGAGGATCTGTGTTCCGCGGACTACTGGGTGCGCCATGTCCGTGAGGCGGTCCGTTTCGCTGACGGTATCCGGGCCCTCACCGCCACAGGTGTGAGCCGTTTCCTGGAACTCGGCCCGGACGGTGTCCTGACCGCGATGGCGGCGGAGTCCGCCGACGCCGATGCCGTACTCGCCGCCGTGCTCCGCAAGGACCGCGACGAGGAGACGACCACCCTCCAGGCCCTGGCCCGCCTCTACGTCGACGGCGCCAAGGTCGACTGGACGGCTGTCTTCGCCGGAACGGGTGCCCAGCGCGTCGATCTGCCGACCTACCCCTTCCAGCACCAGCGTTACTGGCCCGCTGCGCCGTTCGTCCGAAGCGGGGACGTCAGCTCCGTCGGCCTCGAACCGGCTGGGCACCCGCTCCTGGGTGCCGCCGTTGAACTGGTCGACACGGACGGGTTCTTGTTCACGGGCCGTCTGTCGCTGCAGTCGCACCCATGGCTCGCGGATCACGAGGTGATGGGCTCCGTTCTCGTGCCGGGCACAGCCCTTGTCGAGCTGGCCCTGCGGGCGGGTGACGAGGTCGGCTGCGGAGCGGTGGAGGAACTGACGCTTTCCGCACCGCTCGTGCTGCCCGAGTCGGGTGGCGTACGGGTTCAGGTGTGGGTGGGCGAACTCGACGAGTTCGGCCGTCGAGCCGTGAGGGTGCACTCCCGCCCCGATCACGGAAGCGAGGGCGGGTGGACACAGCACGCCAGTGGCCTGATCGCGCCCGCGACCGCCGCGCCCTCTTCGTTCGACGCTGCGGTGTGGCCGCCGGCCGGGGCCGAGGCGCTGGACGTGACCGGCACGTACGAGACCTTCCTGGAGGCCGGGTTCGTGTACGGCCCGGTGTTCCAGGGGCTGACCGCTGCCTGGCGGCTCGGCGACCAGGTGTTCGCCGAAGTCGCGTTGCCCGACGACGCGCACGCCGAGGCGTTCGGCGTACACCCGGCACTTCTCGACGCGGCGCTGCACGCATCGGTCTTCACCGGCGACGAAGAGCCGGGGCAGGGGAGGGTGCCGTTCTCCTGGTCAGGAGTGACGCTGCATACCGTAGGAGCCTCGTCCGTCAGGGTCCGGTTGTCACGGAGCGACGACGGCGCCGTGTCGGTGGAGGTCGCGGACACCGCGGGAACACCGGTCGCCACGGTCAGGTCCCTGATCACTCGCCCGGTGTCGGCCGAACAGCTGGGATCCGTCAACGCCCACATCCGGGACTCCCTGTTCGCACCGGAGTGGTCTCCGGTGCGGGTTACGGGCGAGGAGCCGGTCTCCTATGTCGAGTGCGACCTGGACGCTTTGCCGGTCGAGCCCGCCGCCGTGGTCGTCGTACGGATCGAATCCGCCCACGTCGACGACGTGGTGGGATCGGTGCACGCGGTGACCTCGCGAGTGCTGGGGCTGGTGCAGTCATGCCTGGCCGAGGAGCGGTTCGCCGACTCCCGCCTGGTGTTCGTGACATCTGGTGCCACGACCGGCGCGGACCTGGCCGGTGCCGCGGTGTGGGGTCTGGTGCGGTCGGCGCAGTCGGAGCACCCGGGCCGGTTCGGTCTGGTGGACCTCGATGGCGAGGACGCGGCGCGGATGTTGCCGCGCGTGCTGGGTTCGGACGAGCCGCAGCTGGCGGTCCGGGACGGTGAAGTGCTGGCTGCTCGGTTGTCCCGAAGCCCCGCACCCCAGGCGCCGGAACCGATGTGGGACGGTACGGGCACAGTTCTCGTCACGGGCGGTACGGGTGGTCTGGGCCGGACGATCGCCCGGCACCTTGTCACCGAGCACGGCATCCGGGACCTGCTGCTCGTCAGCCGGCGCGGTCCCGCGGCGCCGGGCGCCGAAGAACTGGTCGCCGAGCTTCAGGACCAGGGCGCGCGCGTCGCGGTCGAGGCATGTGACCTGGCCGACCGAAAGGCTCTGGCCGCCCTGATCGCCCGCCATCCGGTACGGGCCGTGGTCCACACCGCGGGCGTGCTCGACGACGGCGTCGTCGCCTCCCTCACCCCCGAGCGGCTGGCCACCGTGCTGCGGCCCAAGGTCGACGCGGCCTGGAACCTCCACGAGGCCACCAAGGACCTCGACCTTTCCGCGTTCGTCGTCTTCTCCTCCGTGGCTGCGACCTTCGGCAGCGTCGGGCAGGCCAACTACGCGGCGGGCAACGCCTTTCTCGACGGCCTGGCCCAGTACCGACGGGCGGCCGGCCTGCCGAGCGTGTCGCTTGCCTGGGGCCCTTGGGCTC
This sequence comes from Streptomyces sp. NPDC044064, assembly GCF_056434245.1. Classification (NCBI taxonomy): domain Bacteria; kingdom Bacillati; phylum Actinomycetota; class Actinomycetes; order Kitasatosporales; family Streptomycetaceae; genus Streptomyces; species Streptomyces sp. NPDC044064. Next base: position 637 of record NZ_JBWKFN010000074.1, on the reverse strand, counting down.
AGACCGAAGGTATGACGGGCGAACTGAGCATTGCAGAGGTAGAGCGCATCGCCCGACTGGGAATGCCCGCCATCACGCCTGAACTGGGACTGGCCCTGTTCGACGCCGCGTTGGCCGTCGGGCGGCCGGTGACGCTGCCGGTGCGCCTGGACTTCGGCGCCGTCCGGGCGCACGGCGAAGTCCCCGCGCTGCTGCGCGGTCTGATCCGTACACGCGCGGCGCGTGCTACGGCCATTGGGACGGCCACGGCCGCAGGTTTGGCCCAGAGGCTGACCGGGCTGAGCGAGGCCGAACGGCGCGAAGAAGTGCTCGCTCTCGTACGGGCTCAGATCGCCGCCGTGCTCGGACACACCAGTTCGGACTCGATCGACCCCACGCGAGCCTTCCAGGAACTCGGCTTCGACTCTCTCACGGCGGTCGAACTCCGCAACCGCCTGGGCACGGTCAGCGGCCTGCGCCTGCCGACGACGGTCGTCTTCGACTACCCGACGGCCGATGCGCTGACCGGGTTCGTCCTCGACGAGTTGTTCGGTGGGGAGGTTGAGTCGGCTGAGTTTGTGCCGGTGAGGTCGGTGGTGGCTGATGACCCTGTGGTGATCGTGGGTATGGCGTGCCGGTATCCGGGTGGCGTCGAGTC
>NZ_JBWKFN010000073.1:0-4320 GCF_056434245.1 Streptomyces sp. NPDC044064 | reverse complement strand
ACGCGGGGCATGGATCTGAAGGGGTTCGTGCTGTTCTCGTCGATCTCGGGTGTGATGGGTTCGGCGGGGCAGGGCAACTATGCGGCGGCGAACGTTTATCTGGATGCTCTGGCTTTGTATCGTCGTTCGTTGGGTTTGCCGGGGCAGTCGCTGGCGTGGGGTGCGTGGGCGCCGACGGCTGGTATGACGGCGGCTTTGTCCGAAGCCGACCGCAAACGGATCACCTCGTCCGGTATCCCGCCGTTGACAGTGGAGCAGGGTCTGGCCCTCCTCGACGCGGCGACCACCCTCGACGAACCCCACCTCATCCCCATCGGACGGCTCACCACCCCTGCCGCTCCTCTGGGCGAGGTACCTCCGCTGTTCCGTGGTCTGATCCGTGGCGGGCGGCGCCGAGCAGCGGCGGGCGCGGAGGGCGCTGTCACCGCGACCGCGATCACACTGGCCCTGCGGGAGTTGCGCGAGAACGACCGGGTTCCGTACATCCTGGACCTCGTACGGGCAGAGGCAGCGACCGTACTCGGCCACGCGTCCGCCAAGTCGGTCGCTCCGGAGCGGGAGTTCCGTGAGCTCGGCGTGGACTCACTGACCGCGCTGGAGCTGCGCAACCGGCTCACCGCCGTCACCGGACTGCGCCTGCCCGCCACCCTGGTCTTCGACCACCCCACCCCGGCCGTCCTCGCCCAGCACCTCGTCACCGAACTGCTCGACGAGCAGGACGACGCCGCCGGCGCACATCCCGTCTCGGCGCGTGGACACGACGACGAACCGATCGCCATCGTGGGGATGGCCTGCCGGATGCCCGGCGGCGTGGACACTCCTGAAGCCCTGTGGGACATGCTCCTGGAAGGCCGGGAAGGCATGTCGGAGTTCCCGGCCGACCGGGGGTGGGACCTCGAGGCCCTCTTCGGCACCGGTGGAACGGACGGCCGCGCTGTCAGCGCCACCCGGCAGGGCGGATTCCTCTCCCGACTCGCCGAGTTCGACGCGGGCTTCTTCGGGATTTCTCCGCGTGAGGCTCTGGCCATGGACCCGCAGCAGCGGCTCCTCCTCGAAACCTCCTGGGAGGCGATCGAGCGCGCGGCCATCGACCCGGCGTCGCTGCGCGGCAGCCGCACCGGAGTGTTCGTCGGGACGACAGGTCAGGACTACGCGTCGCTCGTCATGAACTCCCGCGAGGACGTGGAGGGTCACGCCAGTACCGGCCTCGCCAACAGCGTGATCTCGGGCCGTGTCTCGTACACCTTCGGGCTGGAGGGCCCGGCCGTCACCATCGACACGGCCTGCTCCTCGTCCCTGGTCGCGATGCATCTGGCCGCCCAGTCGCTGCGCAGCGGCGAATGCACCCTCGCTCTCGCCGGAGGTGCGACCGTCCTGACCACGCCCATGAGCTTCCTGGGCTTCACGCGGCAGGGCGGTCTGGCGACGGACGGCCGGTGCAAGGCGTACGCGGACGCGGCGGACGGCACCGGATGGTCGGAGGGCGTCGGTGTCCTCGTACTCGAACGGCTCTCCGATGCCCGCCGCAACGGACACCAGATCCTGGCCGTGGTGCGGGGCTCTGCAGTCAACCAGGACGGCGCCAGCAATGGGCTCACCGCTCCCAACGGCCCCTCGCAGCAACGAGTTGTCCGCCAGGCCCTCGCGAACGCCGGCCTGTCACCCACGGACGTGGACGCCGTCGAGGGTCATGGCACGGGCACCACGCTCGGCGACCCGATCGAGGCACAGGCGCTGCTCGCCACGTACGGAAACGGACGCGATGCCGGACGTCCGCTGTGGCTGGGCTCTGTGAAGTCGAACATCGGTCACACGCAGGCCGCGGCGGGTGTCGCGGGTGTGATCAAGATGGTGATGGCGATGCGGCACGGGGTGCTGCCGCGCACCCTGCACGTGGACGCCCCCTCCACGCACGTCGACTGGACTGCCGGTGACGTACGGCTTGTCACGGAGACGACGCCCTGGCCCGAGGCGGACCGGCCATGGCGAGCGGGTGTGTCGTCATTCGGGATCAGCGGCACCAACGCCCACGTCGTGCTGGAACAGGCCCCGGCGGCGGAACCGGTCGCCACCGAGCCGGCCGCACGGCCCGACGTGGTCCCGCTGGTGGTGTCGGCGAAGTCGGAGAAGGCGCTCGATGCCCAGGCGCAGCGCATCACGGCGCTGGACGGTGTACGCCCGCTGGACGTGGCCTACTCGCTGGCGGTCGGCCGTGCGCGTATGGCGCACCGTGCGGTGCTGGTGGACGGTGCCGAGATCGCTCGTGGTGTGGCGGTTGAGCGGTCGTTGGCGGTGTTGTTCTCGGGTCAGGGGTCGCAGCGGCTGGGTATGGGGCGTGAGCTGTACGTGCGCTTCCCGGTGTTCGCGGAGGCGTTCGATGCGGTGTGTGCGGGGTTGGACCTGCATCTGGACCGTCCCGTCCGCGATGTGGTGTGGGGTGATGACGCTGATCTGTTGAACCAGACGCTGTACACGCAGACCGGTCTGTTCGCGGTCGAGGTGGCGTTGTTCCGTCTGGTCGAATCGCTGGGTGTGCGGCCGGAGTTCGTGGCCGGGCATTCGATTGGTGAGGTGGCTGCCGCGTATGTGGCGGGGGTGTTCTCGCTGGAGGACGCCTGCGCGTTGGTGGCTGCTCGTGGCCGGTTGATGCAGGCGCTGCCTGCGGGTGGCGCGATGCTCGCTGTCGAAGCGACGGACGACGAAGTACGTCCGCTGCTGAGCGAGTTCGTTGCCATGGCTGCCGTCAACGGTCCGTCGTCGCTGGTGGTGTCCGGGGCCGAGGAGGCGGTGCGGCAGATCCGTGTCCACTTCGAGGCATTGGGGCGCAGGACGACCCCGCTGCGGGTGTCGCACGCCTTCCACTCCCCGCTGATGGACCCGATGCTCGACGACTTCCGGAAAGTCGTCGAAGGGCTGGTGTCTCGGACCGCCGAGATCCCCGTCGTCTCGAACCGCACAGGTGAGATCGCGACGAAGGAGGAGCTGGGTTCCCCCGAGTACTGGGTCCGACACGTCCGGGACACCGTTCGATTCTGGGACGGCACAGGAGCCCTACGCCGCGCGGGCGCCACGGCCTTCCTGGAAGTCGGAGCGGACGCTGTCCTCGCCGCACTGACGCAGCAGAGCATGGGGGAGGACGAGCAGGACTGCGTAGTCACGCCTCTGCTCCGAAAGGATCGTCCGGAGGAGACCGCGCTGGTCACCGGACTGGCGCGGATGCACTGCGCTGGTGTCGACGTGGACTGGGCGCGCCTGTTCGAAGGGACCGGCGCCCAGCGTGTGGACCTGCCCACCTACCCCTTCCAGCGTGAACCGTACTGGCCCACGCCGGCCGCACGTACAGGAGACGTGAGCGGCGTCGGACTGACCGCGACACAACACCCGCTGCTCGGCGCGGCTGTGTCCGTGGCGGACAGCGGCCAGGTCCTGCTCTCGGGACGGCTGTCGCCGAAGGCTCAGCCGTGGCTTGCAGATCACACCATTGACGGCACGCCGGTGTTCCCGCCCACCGCGTTCCTGGAGCTGCTGATCAGAGCCGGCGACCAGGTCGGATGTGACCGTGTCGAGGAACTGGTCCTGACCGGGCAGCCGCTCCTGCTGTCAGCAACCGGTGCGACGGCGATCCAGGTGACGGTCGGTGCTCCGGACGATTCCGGCACTCGCGAGATCGGGTGTTACGCACGCCGGGACGGCGCATCCGAAGAGCCGTGGACGTGCCATGCCACCGGCAGGATCACTGCCGCGGAGTCCGTCGCCGACTTCGACGCGTCGGTATGGCCGCCGCAGGACGCCGTGCCAGTCGACTTGGATGGCTTCTACGAAGACGAGGACGAGGACGGGGACAGCGACTTCGGGCCGGCCTTCCGCACCGTACGCGCCGTGTGGCGGCGCGGAGACGAGGTCTTCGTGGAGGCCGCGCTCCCGGGTACCGGAGACGATGCCGCCCTGTACGGACTGCATCCCGCGCTGCTCGATGCCGCCGTCCAGACGGCCGGTTTCGCGGGGGTCGACGACAGCGAACCGCTGGCCGCGCTCACCTGGAACGGTGCATCGCTCCACGCGACCGGAGCATCGGTTGTACGGATGCGCGTCGCCAAACTCACCGAACACTCGATCTCCGTCACCGCCGCGGACGCCCAGGGCGTGCCGGTGCTGTCCGTGGAGTCAGCCACGCTGGGCGCACGCCCGATGCGGCTTGCCCCCGCCGCCGCTGTGGACGGAACAACACTGCTGCGGTTGGAGTGGGTGCCTGTTTCGGGTGGTGTGCGGGGGGTTGTTGCTGATGTTGAGGCGTCGGTGGTGGTGCCGTTGGTGGGGGAG
>NZ_JBWKFN010000072.1:0-4409 GCF_056434245.1 Streptomyces sp. NPDC044064 | reverse complement strand
CGGCACATCCATCCCGCCCACACCACCACAGTCCAGCACCACCACACCCGGCACCGGACCCACACCCCCGGACACCTCCTCCCAACGCACCCACGGCTCACCCGTTCCGGCGGCTAGGGGCAGCTGTGACCACTCGACCGCGAACAGGGGCTCGGCAGACGCGTCACTTGCCGCCAGCTGCTCCACCGACACGGGTCGGCTCACCATCGACCCCACGGACAAGACCGGCCGACCGGTGGTGTCCGTCAGGGCCAGCGACCAACCGTCCTCGCCGACGCGCGTCAGTCGCGCCCGCACCAGGGTGGCGCCCACGGCGTGCAGCGAAACAGCGCTCCATGCGAACGGGATGGCGGTTGCGCCCGAGCTCGTCAGGATCGCCGCATGCATCGCGGCGTCCAGCAGAGCCGGGTGCAGACCGAACCGCCCGGCGTCGTCGTGCGCCTGATCCGGCAGCACGACTTCCGCGAACAGCTCCTCGCCGCGCCGCCATACGGTACGAAGCCCCTGGAACACCGGCCCGTAACCGAAACCGGCACCCGCGAATCCTTCGTATGCCCCGTCGACGGGGACCGGCTCCGCACCGACGGGCGGCCAGGACGTCATGTCCGCGTCGGGAACGACGGCACCGGCGGGCCTGACCGCGAGAACACCGTCGGCATGGAGAATCCATGCACCGTCGGCCGCGCCGTCCGTGCGGGAGTGCACGGTGACGTGGCGCCGACCGCCCTCCTCCGGTTCGCCGACCCACACCTGCACCTGGACACCGCCCCGTTCGGGCAGCACCAGTGGCGCGGCGAGCGTCAGCTCCTCCACCACATCACAGCCGACCGAATCGCCTGCTCGCAGGGCGAGTTCGAGGAGAGCCGCTCCGGGCACGAGGACCCTGCCCAGGACCATGTGGTCCGCCAACCACGGGTGGGAGTCCAGGGACAGCCGGCCTGTGAAGAGGAAGCCATCGGCGCTGACGAGTTCCGCGACAGCACCCAGGAGCGGGTGCTCCGCCGAGCCCAGGCCCACGGAGCCGAGTTCCGCCACCGTACTCGTGGCGTCCAGCCAGTACCGCTGGCGCTGGAATGCGTACGTGGGCAGATCGACGGCGCGCCGACCTGCCGCTGCCGTCACCGCGAAGAACGTCCGCCAGTCGACGGGCACTCCGACGGTGTGCAGGGAGCCGAGTCCCCCGACCAAGGTCAGGCTCTCGTCCCGGCCGCGGCGGAGCAGGGAGAACACGTTCGCGTCGTCGAGGGTGTCCTGCACCATTCCGGTGAGCACCGCGTCGGGCCCGATCTCGACGAATCCTGTGACGCCCAGGGTGCGCAGTGTGTGAAGGCCGTCGGCGAAGCGGACCGCCTCGCGGACGTGTCGTACCCAGTAGTCGGCGGAGCACAGGTCCTCGGACGCCGTGACCTCGCCCGTCAGGTTCGACACGACCGGAATCACCGGCGTACCGAAGGAGAGCCCTTCGACCACGCGATGGAAGTCGTCGAGCATGGGGTCAATCAGCGGGGAGTGGAAGGCGTGCGAGACGCGGAGCCTTGTCGACTTACGGTCGTGGAAGTGGGTGCGGATCTCCTCCACCGTCGCCTCGGCGCCGGAAACCACCACGGATCGGGGTCCGTTGACCGCAGCGATCGACACCAACTCACCGAGCAGGGGACGTACTTCGTCCTCGGTGGCCTGGAGGGCGAGCATGGCCCCGCCTTCCGGCAGGGCCTGCATCAGCCGGCCACGAGCCGCCACCAGAGCACACGCATCCACCAGCGAGAACACACCCGCCACATGCGCGGCAGCCACCTCACCGATCGAATGCCCGGCCACAAAATCAGGGCGAACGCCGAGAGATTCGGCAAGCCGGAACAACGCCACCTCGACCGCGAACAGCCCAGCCTGCGCGTACACCGTCCGGTTGAGCAGCTCCTCACTCTCACCCCAGACCACATCCTGCACCGGCACATCCAAGTGCCCGTCCAGCCCCGCACACACCGCATCGAAGGCCTCCGCGAACACCGGGAACCTGCCGTACAACTCACGGCCCATACCGAGGCGCTGCGAACCCTGCCCCGAGAACAAGAAGGCCGAGACGGCACTACCGCGGGTCGAGGCCGTGAAGAGGCCGGGAGCGGAGGCGTCGTGCTGTGTCAGGGTCCGAAGGCCGTCGAGGAGTTCCTCGCGTTCCGTACCGACGACCAGCGCCCGGCACTCGAGGGCTGTGCGCGCTGTCGCCAGTGTGTGTGCCGTGGCCGTCAGGTCCAGTTCCGGGCGGGTCTCGACGTACGACAGCAGTCGGGCAGCCTGGGCCCGCAGGGCCTCCGGGGTCGGCGCGGAGACGAGCCACGGCAGCGGGACACCGGGCGGTGCGGCCGACTCGGTGGCCGCGACCGGCTGCTCCGTGCCCTGTTCCAGGACCACATGTGCGTTGGTACCGCTGATACCGAACGCCGAGACGCTCGCGCGGCGCGGGTGCCCGGTCTCCGGCCAGTCCACCGCTTCGGTGAGGAGTTCGACGGAGCCTTCCGTCCACTCGACGTGCGGGGAGGGCTCGTCCGCGTGCAGGGTCTTCGGCAGCACGCCGTGGCGCATGGCCATGACCATCTTGATGACGCCCGCGACTCCTGCGGCGGCCTGGGCGTGCCCGATGTTCGACTTGATGGACCCGAGCAGGAACGGCCGGTCCTCCGGGCGCTTCTGGCCATACGTCGCGATGAGTGCCTGTGCCTCGATCGGGTCACCCAGCGTGGTACCCGTGCCGTGCGCCTCCACTGCATCAACGTCCTGAGCCGCGAGTCCGGCCGCGGCGAGAGCCTGCCGGATCACCCGCTGCTGGGAAGGGCCGTTGGGGGCGGTGAAGCCGTTGCTGGCGCCGTCCTGGTTGACCGCTGAGCCGCGGATCACGGCCAGGACGTCATGGCCGTTGCGGCGGGCGTCCGACAACCGTTCCACGAGCAGGACGCCGACGCCTTCCGACCAGCCGACGCCGTCGGCCGATCCCGCGAACGCCTTGCACCGGCCGTCCGCGGAGAGACCGCGCTGCCGGCTGAACTCGATGAACATCCCGGGCGTCGACATCACGGTGGCACCGCCGGCGAGCGCGAGGGAGCACTCCCCTGAGCGCAGCGACTGCACCGCGAGGTGCAGGGCGACCAGCGACGACGAGCACGCCGTGTCGACGGTGACCGCCGGCCCCTCCAGACCCAGCGTGTACGACACCCGGCCGGACACGACGCTGCCTCCACTCGTTCCGGACGGATGCGCTCCCAGGGCGTAGTCGTGGTACATCACTCCGGCGAACACGCCGGTGCGGCTGCCCTTCACCGTGACCGGGTCGATTCCGGCGCGTTCCAGGGCCTCCCAGGACGTCTCCAGCAGGAGCCGCTGCTGCGGGTCCATGTAGAGCGCCTCGCGCGGGGAGATCCCGAAGAACGCCGGGTCGAAGTCGGCGGCGTCGTACAGGAAGCTCCCTCGGCGCGTGTAGCTCTTGCCCTCCTTGCCCGGTTCGGGGTCGTAGAGGTCCTCGAGGCTCCAGCCTCGGTCGGCCGGCAGGTCGGAGACCGTGTCGACACCGTCGAGGACGAGCTGCCACAGCTCTTCGGGGGTCGTCACACCGCCGGGATAGCGGCAGGCCATACCGACGATGGCGATGGGCTCGTCGTCGGCCGGACCCCCGTCGTCCGTACGCCCGTCGTCCGCGCGTACGGCCATCTCGCCGGCCGCGTCGCCGACGCCCAGCTCGTCGAGAATGCGGTCGGTGACTGCCGCGGCGTTCGGGTGGTCGAAAGCGAGCGTTGCGGGCAGCCGCAGGCCGGTGGCCTTGCTGAGCTGGTTGCGCAGTTCGGTGGCGGCCAGGGAGTCGAAGCCCAGCTCCTGGAAGGGCCGGTCGGGACCGATCGCCTCGGCCGAGGTGTGTCCGAGCACGGACGCCACCTGGGAGCGGACCATCCCCAGCACGAGCCGGTGGCGCTCTCCGGGGGTGATTCCGGCGAGCCGCTCCCGCAGCGGTGCGCCGGTCGTCGCGCCGCCGCTGTGTGCCGTGACGCGGCGAGTCCGCGGGGCCAGGCCGCGCAGCAGCGCGGGTATCTCGTCGGTGCGAGTACGCAGGGCGGCCATGTCGACGCGGACGGGAACGACGGCTGCCCGCTCCGACCGCAGGGACGCGGCGAAGAGGTCCAGACCGGAGTCCGCTGTGAGGACCGGAAGGCCCTGGGCGGCCATGCGCCTGCGGTCGGCCTCCGCAAGGTGAACGCCCATGCCGGCGCCCGCGTCCCAGAGGCCGAATGCCATGGCGGTGGCGGGCAGGCCCTCGGCCGCGCGACGGGCCGCGAGGGCGTCGAGGAACACGTTGGCCGCCGCGTAGTTGCCCTGCCCCGCGGTCAGAACCAGCCCGCCCGCCGAAGAGAACATCACGAACGCGG
>NZ_JBWKFN010000071.1:0-4578 GCF_056434245.1 Streptomyces sp. NPDC044064 | reverse complement strand
GGAGGGTTACTGCCACCGGCAGATGATCGACGCGGTGCGCTACCTCGTCGACAACGGCATCAAGTGGCGGGCGATGCCCTGCGACTTCCCGCCCTTTCTGTGGAATCCGATCCGTCAAGTGGCTCGGAGGATCCCGCTGGTCGATATGTGTTGGCCGATTAGGCAGAAGGCCGAGAGACTCAGGCTGTGGACATGGGGATCTCTGGTTTCGAGCCGTCCTTCCTGGTCGGGCTCGAGGCGGTTCGACAGGCGCACGGATCACGTCTGGCGACGCTCGCCGGTAGGCGGTTGACGGGGTTCGCCATGGTGCGTTTCGCCGAGGACGGGGACTGGTTCGCCGACTGCCCAGTGGTGTTGGAGTTCGACGGCATCCAGGTGGAGGTCTGCCACTGGAAGCTCGACGAGCTCTCGATCGGCTGGGACACGATCGACACCGGGGCAGACATCGCCGGGTGGGAGTGGTTCGAGCTGACGCCCCAGTGGTCTCAGCGCGATGAGCGCCTCGAACCGTTCGTCGGCCAGGAACTGCGCGAGGTCGCGCTCCTTGAGTGGTGGCCAGCAGGCCGTGACCTGGCGGCTGGAACGGTGGCGGTGGAGTTTGCCTTCGCTGGGGGCTGTCTGCGGATCGTCAACGGACTCGACGAGAACCGCATCGAGGTCGGTGGGGCCCAGCCGGACTGCGTTCGGCACCGGCTGGGCCGATGAGTGCTACTGCCCTGTCGGTTTCCGGTTGATCTCAATGACCGGCAGCAGGGTGGCCTGAGCGGGGATCCCGATCTGCCGGGGAGTCGGCCCGGCCGGAGTAGGGACGTCGGCGAGTCGCTCCAGTAGCTGGTCAAGGGCGGCTTGGCCGTTGTCCACCGCGGCTCGTTCGTCGTCCGTCAGAGGGATGGCCGCGAGCATCTTCTGCAGGTTCTCCTTGGCCTCCAGGAGTTGGCCCTTGCTGGACGCCTTCGGTGTGTAGAAGTCGCAGCGTGCGCAGGCCATGCGGTGCTGGCACTGCTCGAAGAAGGTGTAGGTGCACCAGCCGTGGCCGAGGTCGTAGTACTGCCAGGGCTCGCCGTTCGCGGCGGCCCCGGAGGCGACAGCGTCACGGTCGACGAGTACTTCGACGGTGCGGACGTTGCGGGCGAAGTAGCCGGCGTCGTTGTAGGCCCTGGCCAGCGTGTTCGGGGTGATCTTCGCGTAGTGGGCCGTGGCTTCGGGCGTCCGGTGTCCGAGCCACTCCTGGAGCTCGAACAGGGTCATGGGCTCCTTGGCGTTGTAGAGCTGGCTGGCGATGGTGGAGCGGGCCCGGTGGCTGGTGATGTTGCCGCGGACATCGGCGGTGGGGACGCCAGCCTTGCTGCAGAGCATCGGGATGATCGCCGTGTTGATGTAGTGCTTGGAGACCCTGCGCGCGCGGAAGGTGAAGAGGAAGTCCGCACGCTCGTTGGTCTTCGGGTCGAGGATGGCGGGCTGGTCAGGTCGGACCGCCTGCCAGGCCTCGATCGCCTGCCCCAGCAGCGGGTCGACAGGCTTGGTGAACGCGGTGCCGGTCTTGTGGGTGGGCACGTCGAGCAGGCATACGGCGTCACGGGCCAGGACCTCGCTGGAGTCACCGGGGATGGGCAGGCCGTCGTTCTGCCAGCGAATGCAGCCGACCCGGAGTCGGGCGATCTCGTCGCTGCGTTGTCCGGCGAACAGCCAGGTCAGCGTGATGGCCCGGATCAGCTCGGCCGGGTAGGTGCGGCCGTCCGCAGTTGGCAAGTCACCACTCTCGACGTTCAGCCCGGCCCACAACAGCTTCGCCCAGATGTCATCCGCGATCACCCGGGGATCCGGACCCATGAGGGCTCGGACACTGCGAGGAGTCCTCAGCGCGTGGGCAGGGTTGAAGCGTTGCGGGATCCACTCCCATTCGTGCAGGTCGCGGAAGAACGCGCGGGGCACCTTCAGGTATCCGGACTTTGCCTCCGGGGTGAGCGGCTTGCCGATCCGGCCCTGGGACCGCATGCCCGCGGTCCACTGGGAGAAGTCGCCGACCGTCATGCGGTCAACCGCCGCGACCCAGGACGCGCAGGTCTGGCGGGTCCAATGCTCCGGTGCCGTGACCTCGGGATGCTCAGCGGCCAGCCACCGTCCGACCTTCGCGAGGACGCTTCGGTAGCTGGCGCGGACCTTCGGCGTCAGCGTCGAGGTCGCGTGCCAGCGCTCGACCCAGTCTGTCCAGCTGCTCGGGGCGCCCTTGATCGTCGTGGGCCCGGGGCCGTGCCGGGGACGCGGTGGCGGCTCGGCGTGGCCGAGAGCGGCAAGGGCGCGGTGGATCCCGTGGAGGTCGCTGGTCCACTGGCTCTCCTGCATGGACGGCGTCTCGCGAATCGCTGCCAGTGCCGAGCTGGACAGGTCCCCCAGCCGGGGACTGCGGTTCAGCAGCAGGATCTGGCAGATGGCCGAGGTGAGGCGGTCCGGGCCTCGCTGGTAGCCCCAGTCGCCCAGGACCGTCAGGACCTTCCCGACGGCGTCGTCGACCGCGGCCTCGCCGAAGACACGGCGGGCGAGCGTGGGCCGCTGGAAGCGTCCGACCTGCTCGAACGCGGTGAAGCCGCTGATGAGGTAGGCGTAGGCGATCAGGAACGGGCGGGCATTGGGGCCGATCTGGCCACCCCACAGACGCCGGAACTCGGCCCCAGACCGGTTGATCAAGCCAGCCCAGTCCTCGTCCGACCAGCCCCAGTAGGTGCGGCCGAGGTCGCCGCAGCGGACCAGGACGAGGCCGGCCGCGTCCCGGGCGAACCGTCTCTGGTGGCCCGTGCCCGGTGTCCAGTGGAGGCAGTCTCGGGCGTGTGCCAGCGGTTCGACGAGCCGGGCGGGAGCCGCCTGCGACGTGAGACCAAGGTGCCTGACCTGCTCGATCTCCAGGGTCTTGAGCGCTTGCACTTCGGTGCCGGTCAGGAGGGCTCGCCGGTCGTAGCGGGCGAGGTCGACCGGCCAGGCCCACGGGGCAGGCCGACCGTTGTCCGACGCGGCCGGCGTGGTCGTCGCGGTCACTGGCCTTTCACCCCGCCCGGGTGGCCGGCGCGGGTGAGCATGTCGATTCGCCAGGAGTGGATCTGCTGCATGCCGCGGTTCAGCTTCTCTGCGAGGTCCCGGCCCGACAGATAAATGTAGGTCATGGTCGAGTCGGTGTTGCGATGCCCGGCGAACGTCGCGATGGCGTGCAGTTCCCAGCCCATTCGGGCCAGGTCGGTCAGGCAGAGGTGCCGGGTGGTGTGGGTGGAGAAGCGCGGCAGATCGGCGGCCAGCGCGACGCGGCGGATAACCTTCGACCAGGTCCACAGGCTCAGCGGCTGCCCGTGGTTGCGGTGCGACTCCGACAGGAACAGCGGGCCGCGGGCCCGGCTGATCGTGGCTCGGTGCGCGAGGTAGCCGGACAGCAGAACGCCGGTCGGCGCGGAGTAGGGAACCACGCGCTCGCGTTGGGTCTTCGTCGTCTCCGCCCTGATCCGGAGCGTCCGGTGGGCCGGATCGAAGTCGTCAGTCCGCAGCGAGCACAGCTCCTCGCGCCGCAATGCGGCGTCGTAGGCCAGGGCGAGCATCACCCGGTTCCGTACCGGCTCTCGGCGCATGACGTCCAGCAGGTCGAGCCACTGCTGTTCGCTGGGGATCCAGGGCAACTTCACCAGGCGCGGCACCAAACCGCGCTCGTGGCTCCCGAACTTCCGACCGGGTGTGTAGCGGCCGCGGCCGACCGGGTTCGACTCCCTCAGCCCCTCCTCGATCAGGTAGTCGTAGAACAGCCGCACCGGCACCAGCCGCTGCTGCAGTGTCGCGTTCGCCAGACCCGCCCCGGAGTCCATTGCGACCACGTTGGCTCCCCGCTGGCTCGGCCGCGTGGACAGATCCTTCACGAACGCGGCCACGTGCAGCCGGCCCGCGGTCGCCGGGTCGACGCCGTCCCGCTCGCAGATCAGCAGGTACTCGGCCAGGCCCCGGGCGTAGGCGTCGATCGTCCGCGGTGCCCGACCCAGGTCCGTCCAGACCCGCAGCCACTCAGCCGCCCGTTCATGCCGGCCCAGGACCGGCCACTTCTCCTCCAGCACCACCGTGTTGCCCAACACGCCTCCTCAGCCCGTGGGGAGGCCGCAGGATACGAGATCCATCCTGCGGCCTGTGATTCCACGTAACTGATAGGCCGCGGGTGTATGCCTTCTTCGCCCGCTGGCGGGATGCGGGCCTGGTGGACGAGCTGCACGACCGGCTGCGGGCAGCCGTCCGCCGGACTGAGGGCCGTGAGGAGGAGGCGAGTGCGGCGGTCGTGGACTCACAGTCGGTGAAGGCGGACGCCACCGTTTCCTTGGCTTCACGAGGTTACGACGCCGGGAAGAAGATCAACGGACGCAAGCGGCACCTGCTCACCGACACCGTCGGACTCCTGCTGGACGTGCTGGTCACGCCGGCGTCCACGACCGACCGGGACGCCGCCCGCATCCTGCTGCCCGCGGCAAGGAGTCGCCTGCCGCGGCTTTCTTTGATCTGGGCCGACAGCGGCTACCGCGGCCACCTCCAGGACTGGGCTGCCCAGCACCTCGGACTCGT
>NZ_JBWKFN010000070.1:0-4740 GCF_056434245.1 Streptomyces sp. NPDC044064 | reverse complement strand
ACCCCCGCCAACCACTCCCGCACCAAACCCAACACACGCCCCAACAACCCATGCACAACCCCCGGCCCCACCCCCTCCCCCACCAACGGCACCACAACGAGGGAGGCGTCATCCGGCACTCCGGCCAGCGAAAGGGCATCGGCTTCGAGCGTCACACTCTGGATGGCTTCATCCGCACCAGCCACCGTGGACTGCGCCGCGGCAGGGACCCACTCCAGGCGCAGCAGCCCATCGCGGCTGTCCGGCTGCCCGCCGGTGACAATGGTGCCGGGCTCCGCCAGGACGAGGGATTCGACTGTCAGGACAGGACCACCGTCGACGTCGACCACCGTGACCGACACGCTCTCCTCGCCGGTGGGAACGACACGCGCCCGGACGATCGGTGCGCCGACCGCGTGCAGCGTGACCCCGCTCCACGCCACCGGCACCAGCTCCCGGGCGTCGGCCTCCCGCACCACAGCGGAGAGCAGGGCCGGATGCAGACCGTACCCCGCGGCTTCCTGTGCGGCCTCGCCGCGCAGCACGGCCTCCACGAACGTCTCGTCGTCGCGCCGCCACACCGAGACACCTGTCTCGGTGTCCATCTCGGCCTCGCTGCCGGCCTCGGCGACGACCGCCCCCCGCGGCGGCCAGACGGCGAAGTCGGCGGTTTCGAAGGGGCGTTGCCCCTGTTCCTCCGCGAGGAGCACGCCGGACGCGTGTTCCGTCCATGCGCCGTCCTCGGCGCCGTCACGGCGCGAGTAGAGAGCCACCTTGCGGGCGCCGGAGTCGTCGGGAGCTCCGATCCATACCTGGATCACCACCGTGTCGTCCTCGGACAGGACGAGCGGTTCCGTTTCGGTGAGTTGCTCGACGCGACCGCAGCCGACCTGGTCGCCGGCGCGAATGGCCAGCTCCAGAAGCCCCGTGGCCGGGAACACGCCCTCCCCACCGAGGTGGTCCGTGAGTCGGCGGTGTGCCCTCAAGGACAGGCGGCCCGTGAACACCATGCCGTCCGAGTTCGCCAGCGCGACCATCGCGGCGAGCAACGGGTGCTCGGCAGGCATCAGCCCCGCGCCACGTACGTCACCCGGATGTGCGGCCGGGCGCGGCCAGTGGCGTGCGTGCTGGAAGGCGTACGTCGGCAGGTCGACGCGGCGGGCGCCGGTGCCGTCGAAGAGCGCGGTCAGATCGAGCCGTGCTCCGGAGACGTGGAGGTGCGCAAGCCCGGTGACGAGCGCGTGTTCCTCGGACCGATCCTTGCGCAGGACAGGCACCGCCACCATGTCCTCCGCGCCGGACAGGCAGTGTCGCGCCATCGCGGACAGGACGCTGTCGGGGCCGAGTTCCAGGAAGGCGGTGGCACCGGCCTCGCTCAAGGCGGCGACTCCGTCGGCGAAACGGACGGTCTCACGGACGTGCCGCACCCAGTACTCCGGGTCGCACACCACCTCGGACGCCAACTCACCCGTCACGTTCGACACCAGCGGAATCTCCGGCGCCGAGAAGGACAGCCCCGACACGACCGCCCGGAAGTCCTCCAGCATCGGGTCCATCAACGGCGAGTGGAAGGCATGCGACACCCGCAGCCGGGACGTCTTCCGTCCCTGGGCCGTCAGCTCGTCGGCGATCCGCAGCACGTCGGCTTCGGGGCCCGCCAGGACGATCGCCGCCGGGCCGTTGACCGCGGCCACTGCCACCGACTCGCCCAGCAGCGGCCGCACTTCGTACTCGGTCGCCTCAACGGCGAGCATCGCGCCACCCTCGGGCAACGCCTGCATCAACCGCCCGCGAGCAGCGACCAGCGCACAGGCGTCCTCCAGCGAGAACACCCCCGCCACACACGCGGCAGCCACCTCACCGACCGAATGCCCGGCCACGAACTCCGGCCGCACACCCAGCGATTCGACCAGACGGAACAACGCCACCTCGACCGCGAACAACCCCGCCTGCGCATACACAGTCCGGTCAAGCAGATCGGCGTCATCACCCCACACCACATCCCGCACGGACCGGTCCAGATGCAGGTCCAACCCCGCACACACCGCGTCGAACGCCTCCGCGAACACCGGGAACCGGGCATACAACCCACGCCCCATACCCAGCCGCTGTGACCCCTGACCCGAGAACAACACCGCCAACGACCGCTCAACCGCCACACCACGAGCAACCTCGACGCCCTCCACCAGCACTGCCCGGTGCGCGAAGTGAGTCCGTTCCGCTGCCAGTGAAAGGCCCACGTCCAGCGCCGGAAGTTCGCCCAGCGCGGTCAGTCGCTCCAGCTGCGCGTCCAGTGCCGCTTCGGACTTGCCTGACACCGCCCAAGGCACCACGGCGGGAGTGGCCTGGGGTTCCTCTCGGTCGTCATCCGCCGGTGTGGGGGCCTGCTCGATGATGGTGTGTGCATTCGTGCCGCTGATGCCGAAAGCCGAGATCGCGGCTCGTCGCGGCCGGTCCAAAGCCGGCCAGGACTCCGCCTCGGTCAGCAGCCTGACCTCGCCCTCGGACCAGTCGACGTGCGTGGAGGGGGTATCCACGTGCAGGGTGCGCGGCAGCACCCCGTGCCGCATCGCCATCACCATCTTGATCACACCCGCGACACCCGCCGCGGCCTGCGTGTGACCGATGTTCGACTTAAGCGAACCGAGCAGCAACGGACGCTCCGGATCACGCTCGCTGCCGTACGTCGCCAGCAGCGCCTGGGCCTCGATCGGATCACCCAACGGCGTACCCGTACCGTGCCCCTCCACCACGTCCACATCCCGCGCCGAAAGCCCCGCACTCGCCAACGCCTGCCGGATCACCCGCTGCTGCGACGGACCGTTCGGAGCGGTGAGCCCGTTGCTCGCACCGTCCTGATTGACGGCAGAGCCCCGCACCACCGCCAGCACCTGGTGACCATTGCGCTGGGCGTCCGACAGCCGCTCCAGGACGAGGACACCGACGCCCTCCGACCAGCCGGTGCCGTCCGCCGCGTCCGCGTACGCCTTGCACCGCCCGTCCGAGGCCAGACCACCCTGACGACTGAAGCCGGAGAAACTCATCGGCGTGGACAGGACGGTCACACCGCCCGCAAGCGCCATCGAGCACTCGCCGCTGCGCAGGGCCTGTGCCGCCACATGGAGTGCGACGAGGGACGACGAGCAGGCCGTGTCCAGAGTGACCGCCGGGCCTTCCAGCCCGAACGCATACGAGACCCGTCCGGACAGCACGCTCGCCGTGAGCCCGGTGGTGGCGTGCCCCTCCACGTCCTCGGCGGAGTTCATCACCACGCCGACGTAGTCGACGCCGGCCGTGCCGACGAACACGCCGGTACGGCTGCCCCGGAGCGTCTCCGGCTTGATGCCTGCTCGCTCGAATGCCTCCCACGAGCTTTCCAGGAGAAGGCGCTGCTGCGGGTCCATCGCGACGGCCTCGCGCGGTGAGATCCCGAAAAAGCCCGCGTCGAACTCGGCCGCGTCGACGAAGCCGCCTTCGACGGACGCACTGCCGCCGTTCCCGTCCCCTGCAAGGGCGGCCAGGTCCCAGCCGCGGTCGGCGGGGAACGGAGAGATGGCGTCGTGGCCTTCCAGGACCAGGCGCCAGAGGTCCTCGGGGCTGTGTACGCCGCCGGGCAGCCGGCAGGCCATGCCGACGATGGCGATGGGTTCCTGCTTTCCCGACTCGACTTCCAGCAGTCGTTGGCGAGTCTGGTGCAGGTCCGCGGTGACCCACTTGAGGTAGTCAACGAGCTTGCTGTCGTTCGACATGGCGAGAGGAGCCTTCCTTGGGTGACGAGAGAGCTGGTCAGCGGTCGCTCGAACGGCCGAGCTCGTTGTCGATGAACGCCAGGACTTCGTCCGCGCTGGCGGAGGCGATGCGCTCCGCGACGCTGTGCGTGGACGCGTCGAAGTCGGGGGCCGCGGCCGTCCACTGCTCCAGCAGATGGCGGAGCCGGAGGGAGACCGCGGAACGGGTCGACTCGTCCGGCTCGTCTGCCGCCGTCAACATGGCGTCAAGTCGGTCGAGTTCCGCGAGAAGGCCGGGCTGTCCGCTGTCCGGTCCGGCCTCGTCGAGCAGTTCGCCGAGGAGGTGCTGGGCGAGGACGGCCGGGGTGGGGTGGTCGAAGACCAGGGTGGCGGGCAGGCGCAGTCCGGTGACGGCGGTGAGCCGGTTGCGCAGCTCCAGCGCGGTCAGTGAGTCCACGCCGAGTTCCTGGAACTCCTTCCCGGCGTCGACCGAGGTGGCAGATGCATGGCCGAGTACGGCTGCCGCTTCGGCTCGTACGAGGTCAAGGACGTGCGGGACCCGGTCACCGTCGCGCAGTTCCCTCAGCCGTATCGCCAGGGCCGCGGCCGTTCCGGCCGCCGAGCCCATGTTCGAAGCGGCTCGCCTGGTGCCCTTGACCAGTCGGCGCAGCAGGGGAGGTACCTCTCCCGGCATCCGCATCGGGCCTGCGGCACGGCCCATCGGGATGAGGTAGGGCTCATCGAGGGTGGTCGCCGCGTCGAGGAGGGCCAGGCCCTGCTCCACTGTCAACGGCGGGATACCGGACGAGGTGATCCGTTTGCGGTCGGCTTCGGACAAGGCCGCCGTCATACCAGCCGTCGGCGCCCACGCACCCCACGCAAGCGACTGCCCCGGCAAACCCAGCGAACGACGATACAAAGCCAGAGCATCCAGATAGACGTTCGCCGCCGCATAGTTGCCCTGCCCCGCCGAACCCATCACACCCGAGATCGACGAGAACAGCACGAACCCCTTCAGATCCATGCCCCGCGT
>NZ_JBWKFN010000069.1:0-4986 GCF_056434245.1 Streptomyces sp. NPDC044064 | reverse complement strand
ACCGGATTACCGGTAAACATTCACGGAGAGTTTGATCCTGGCTCAGGACGAACGCTGGCGGCGTGCTTAACACATGCAAGTCGAACGATGAAGCCCTTCGGGGTGGATTAGTGGCGAACGGGTGAGTAACACGTGGGCAATCTGCCCTTCACTCTGGGACAAGCCCTGGAAACGGGGTCTAATACCGGATACGAGCTTCCAAGGCATCTTGGAGGTTGGAAAGCTCCGGCGGTGAAGGATGAGCCCGCGGCCTATCAGCTTGTTGGTGAGGTAATGGCTCACCAAGGCGACGACGGGTAGCCGGCCTGAGAGGGCGACCGGCCACACTGGGACTGAGACACGGCCCAGACTCCTACGGGAGGCAGCAGTGGGGAATATTGCACAATGGGCGAAAGCCTGATGCAGCGACGCCGCGTGAGGGATGACGGCCTTCGGGTTGTAAACCTCTTTCAGCAGGGAAGAAGCGAAAGTGACGGTACCTGCAGAAGAAGCGCCGGCTAACTACGTGCCAGCAGCCGCGGTAATACGTAGGGCGCAAGCGTTGTCCGGAATTATTGGGCGTAAAGAGCTCGTAGGCGGCTTGTCACGTCGATTGTGAAAGCCCGAGGCTTAACCTCGGGTCTGCAGTCGATACGGGCTAGCTAGAGTGTGGTAGGGGAGATCGGAATTCCTGGTGTAGCGGTGAAATGCGCAGATATCAGGAGGAACACCGGTGGCGAAGGCGGATCTCTGGGCCATTACTGACGCTGAGGAGCGAAAGCGTGGGGAGCGAACAGGATTAGATACCCTGGTAGTCCACGCCGTAAACGGTGGGAACTAGGTGTTGGCGACATTCCACGTCGTCGGTGCCGCAGCTAACGCATTAAGTTCCCCGCCTGGGGAGTACGGCCGCAAGGCTAAAACTCAAAGGAATTGACGGGGGCCCGCACAAGCGGCGGAGCATGTGGCTTAATTCGACGCAACGCGAAGAACCTTACCAAGGCTTGACATACACCGGAAACGTCTGGAGACAGGCGCCCCCTTGTGGTCGGTGTACAGGTGGTGCATGGCTGTCGTCAGCTCGTGTCGTGAGATGTTGGGTTAAGTCCCGCAACGAGCGCAACCCTTGTTCTGTGTTGCCAGCATGCCCTTCGGGGTGATGGGGACTCACAGGAGACCGCCGGGGTCAACTCGGAGGAAGGTGGGGACGACGTCAAGTCATCATGCCCCTTATGTCTTGGGCTGCACACGTGCTACAATGGCCGGTACAATGAGCTGCGATACCGTGAGGTGGAGCGAATCTCAAAAAGCCGGTCTCAGTTCGGATTGGGGTCTGCAACTCGACCCCATGAAGTCGGAGTCGCTAGTAATCGCAGATCAGCATTGCTGCGGTGAATACGTTCCCGGGCCTTGTACACACCGCCCGTCACGTCACGAAAGTCGGTAACACCCGAAGCCGGTGGCCCAACCCTTGTGGAGGGAGCTGTCGAAGGTGGGACTGGCGATTGGGACGAAGTCGTAACAAGGTAGCCGTACCGGAAGGTGCGGCTGGATCACCTCCTTTCTAAGGAGCACTTCTCACCAGCTTCGGCTGGTCAGAGGCCAGTACATCAGCGAATGTCTGATGCTGGTTGCTCATGGGTGGAACGTTGATTATTCGGCACGGTCCAGGATGGACCAGGCGCTAGTACTGCTCTTCGGGGCGTGGAACGCTGATCTGGTCGGCTGATCGTGTCGGGCACGCTGTTGGGTGTCTGAGGGAATGGTTTTCCTCAGTCGCCGGCCCCAGTGAACTCGAGCCTGTTGGTTCGGGGTGATGGGTGGCTGGTCGTTGTTTGAGAACTGCACAGTGAACGCGAGCATCTGTGGCCAAGTTTTTAAGGGCGCACGGTGGATGCCTTGGCACCAGGAACCGATGAAGGACGTGGGAGGCCGCGATAGTCCCCGGGGAGTCGTCAACCAGGCTTTGATCCGGGGGTTTCCGAATGGGGAAACCCGGCAGTCGTCATGGGCTGTCACCCACTGCTGAACACATAGGCAGTGTGGAGGGAACGAGGGGAAGTGAAACATCTCAGTACCCTCAGGAAGAGAAAACAACCGTGATTCCGGGAGTAGTGGCGAGCGAAACCGGATGAGGCCAAACCGTATGCGTGTGAGACCCGGCAGGGGTTGCGCATGCGGGGTTGTGGGATCTCTCTTCTGTTGTCTGCCGGCAACAGGACGAGTCAGAAACCGTTGATGTAGACGAAGGACATGCGAAAGGTCCGGCGTAGAGGGTAAGACCCCCGTAGTCGAAACGTCAGCGGCTCGTTTGAGAGACACCCAAGTAGCACGGGGCCCGAGAAATCCCGTGTGAATCTGGCGGGACCACCCGCTAAGCCTAAATATTCCCTGGTGACCGATAGCGGATAGTACCGTGAGGGAATGGTGAAAAGTACCGCGGGAGCGGAGTGAAATAGTACCTGAAACCGTGTGCCTACAAGCCGTGGGAGCGTCGGATGCAGCTTGCTGCATCTCGTGACTGCGTGCCTTTTGAAGAATGAGCCTGCGAGTTTGCGGTGTGTTGCGAGGTTAACCCGGGTGGGGAAGCCGTAGCGAAAGCGAGTCCGAATAGGGCGATTCAGTAGCACGCTCAAGACCCGAAGCGGAGTGATCTAGCCATGGGCAGGTTGAAGCGGAGGTAAGACTTCGTGGAGGACCGAACCCACCAGGGTTGAAAACCTGGGGGATGACCTGTGGTTAGGGGTGAAAGGCCAATCAAACTCCGTGATAGCTGGTTCTCCCCGAAATGCATTTAGGTGCAGCGTCGTGTGTTTCTTGCCGGAGGTAGAGCACTGGATAGGCGATGGGCCCTACCGGGTTACTGACCTTAGCCAAACTCCGAATGCCGGTAAGTGAGAGCGCGGCAGTGAGACTGTGGGGGATAAGCTCCATGGTCGAGAGGGAAACAGCCCAGAGCATCGACTAAGGCCCCTAAGCGTACGCTAAGTGGGAAAGGATGTGGAGTCGCACAGACAACCAGGAGGTTGGCTTAGAAGCAGCCACCCTTGAAAGAGTGCGTAATAGCTCACTGGTCTAGTGATTCCGCGCCGACAATGTAGCGGGGCTCAAGCGTACCGCCGAAGTCGTGTCATTGCAGCATATAGCCCCAACGGGTGTTGTGATGGGTAGGGGAGCGTCGTCTGCCGGGTGAAGCAGCACCGGAAGGTAGTTGTGGACGGTTGACGAGTGAGAATGCAGGCATGAGTAGCGATACAAACGTGAGAAACGTTTGCGCCGATTGACTAAGGGTTCCTGGGTCAAGCTGATCTGCCCAGGGTAAGTCGGGACCTAAGGCGAGGCCGACAGGCGTAGTCGATGGATAACCGGTTGATATTCCGGTACCCGCTGTGAAGCGTCAAACATCGAGCATCGTGATGCTAAGGCCGTGAAGCCGTTCCGGACCCTTCGGGGAAAGGAAAGTGGTGGAGCCGCCGAACCAAGCGGTTAGTAGGTGAGTGATGGGGTGACGCAGGAAGGTAGTCCATCCCGGGCGGTGGTTGTCCCGGGGTAAGGGTGTAGGACGAGTGGTAGGCAAATCCGCCGCTCATGTGTCTGAGACCTGATGCCGAGCCGATTGTGGCGAAGTGGATGATCCTATGCTGTCGAGAAAAGCCTCTAGCGAGTTTCATGGCGGCCCGTACCCTAAACCGACTCAGGTGGTCAGGTAGAGAATACCGAGGCGTTCGGGTGAACTATGGTTAAGGAACTCGGCAAAATGCCCCCGTAACTTCGGGAGAAGGGGGGCCAGCTCTGGTGATGGACTTTGCGTCCTGAGCTGGGGTTGGCCGCAGAGACCAGCGAGAAGCGACTGTTTACTAAAAACACAGGTCCGTGCGAAGCCGTAAGGCGATGTATACGGACTGACGCCTGCCCGGTGCTGGAACGTTAAGGGGACCGGTTAGCTCTGATTCGTCAGGGCGAAGCTGAGAACTTAAGCGCCAGTAAACGGCGGTGGTAACTATAACCATCCTAAGGTAGCGAAATTCCTTGTCGGGTAAGTTCCGACCTGCACGAATGGCGTAACGACTTCTCGACTGTCTCAACCATAGGCCCGGTGAAATTGCACTACGAGTAAAGATGCTCGTTTCGCGCAGCAGGACGGAAAGACCCCGGGACCTTTACTACAGTTTGATATTGGTGTTCGGTTCGGCTTGTGTAGGATAGCTGGGAGACTTTGAAGCATTAACGCCAGTTAGTGTGGAGTCGTCGTTGAAATACCAGTCTGGTCGTGCTGGATGTCTAACCTGGGTCCGTGATCCGGATCAGGGACAGTGTCTGATGGGTAGTTTAACTGGGGCGGTTGCCTCCTAAAGAGTAACGGAGGCGCCCAAAGGTTCCCTCAGCCTGGTTGGCAATCAGGTGTTGAGTGTAAGTGCACAAGGGAGCTTGACTGTGAGACCGACGGGTCGAGCAGGGACGAAAGTCGGGACTAGTGATCCGGCGGTGGCTTGTGGAAGCGCCGTCGCTCAACGGATAAAAGGTACCCCGGGGATAACAGGCTGATCTTCCCCAAGAGTCCATATCGACGGGATGGTTTGGCACCTCGATGTCGGCTCGTCGCATCCTGGGGCTGGAGTCGGTCCCAAGGGTTGGGCTGTTCGCCCATTAAAGCGGTACGCGAGCTGGGTTTAGAACGTCGTGAGACAGTTCGGTCCCTATCCGCTGTGCGCGTAGGAATATTGAGAAGGGCTGTCCCTAGTACGAGAGGACCGGGACGGACGAACCTCTGGTGTGCCAGTTGTTCTGCCAAGGGCATGGCTGGTTGGCTACGTTCGGGAGGGATAACCGCTGAAAGCATCTAAGCGGGAAGCCTGCTTCGAGATGAGTATTCCCACCTCCTTGAGAGGGTAAGGCTCCCAGTAGACGACTGGGTTGATAGGCCAGATATGGAAGCCTGGTAACGGGTGGAGTTGACTGGTACTAATAGGCCGAGGGCTTGTCCATTGATGCTCGCGTTCACTGTGT
>NZ_JBWKFN010000068.1:0-5195 GCF_056434245.1 Streptomyces sp. NPDC044064 | reverse complement strand
CGACAAGATCGCCGAGTCGATCGGCGTGCCACTCCCCCCCCCCCCCCCCATCCCCCCCCCCCCCCCCCCCCCCCCCCCCCCCCCCCCCCCCCCCCCCCCCCCCCCCCCCCCCCCCCCCCCCCCCCCCCCCCCCCCCCCCGCGGCGAAGCCGCTGTCGGACGTGGTCTCGCCGAAGTAGAAGCGCTTCAGCCACGGCACGGCTTGGGCCTCGCCGCGGGCGATGCGGTCGAGGTCGTCCTCCATCTTGGCGGTGAAGTCGTAGTCGACGAGCCGCCCGAAGTGCTTCTCCAGGAGGTTGACCACGGCGAAGGACAGGAAGGACGGCACCAGGGCCGTGCCCTTCTTGAACACGTAGCCGCGGTCGAGGATCGTGCCGATGATCGACGCGTACGTCGACGGGCGGCCGATCTCGCGCTCTTCCAGCTCCTTGACCAGGGAGGCCTCGGTGTAGCGGGCCGGAGCCTTGGTGGCGTGGCCGTCGACCGTGATCTCCTCGGCGGACAGCCCGTCGCCCTCGGCGACCTGCGGCAGCCGGCGCTCGCGGTCGTCCAGCTCGGCGTTCGGGTCGTCGGCACCCTCGACGTAGGCCTTCAGGAAGCCGTGGAAGGTGATCGTCTTGCCGGAGGCGCTGAACTCGACGTCCCGGCCGTCGGCGGCGGTGCCGCCGATCTTCACGGTGACGCTGTTCCCGGCCGCGTCCTTCATCTGGGACGCGACGGTCCGCTTCCAGATCAGCTCGTAGAGCTTGAACTGGTCACCGGTCAGGCCGGTCTCCGCCGGGGTGCGGAAACGATCACCCGAGGGGCGGATCGCCTCGTGCGCCTCCTGGGCGTTCTTGACCTTGGCGGCGTAGGTGCGCGGCTGCGGGGGCAGGTAGTCGGCGCCGTACAGCTGCGTGACCTGGGCGCGGGCGGCCGCGATCGCGGTGTCGCTCAGCGTCGTGGAGTCCGTACGCATGTACGTGATGTAGCCGTTCTCGTACAGCTTCTGCGCGACCTGCATCGTGGCCTTCGCGCCGAAGCCGAGCTTGCGGCTGGCCTCCTGC
Organism: Streptomyces sp. NPDC044064; assembly: GCF_056434245.1. NCBI lineage: Bacteria > Bacillati > Actinomycetota > Actinomycetes > Kitasatosporales > Streptomycetaceae > Streptomyces > Streptomyces sp. NPDC044064. The sequence continues at coordinate 4,150 of NZ_JBWKFN010000068.1, read as the reverse complement.
TGCAGCGTCGTCGTACGGAACGGGGCGTACGGCGAGCGGCGGTACGGCTTGGACTCGACCGAGCGCACGGAGAAGCGGGTGTTCTCCAGGGCGGCGGCGAGGGCGCGGGCGTTCGCCTCGTCGAGGTGGAGGGTGTTCTCGCTCTTGAGCTGTCCCAGGGAGTCGAAGTCACGGCCTTGCGCGACGCGCCTGCCGTCGACCGTCTGCAGGCGGGCGACCAGCGTCGACGGGTCCGACCGGTCCCCCGCGCGGCCGGTCGCGAAGGTGCCCGTCAGGTCCCAGTACTCGGCCGAACGGAACGCGATGCGCTCGCGCTCGCGCTCCACCACGAGCCGGGTCGCGACCGACTGCACACGGCCGGCCGACAGACGCGGCATGACCTTCTTCCACAGGACCGGCGAGACCTCGTAGCCGTAGAGGCGGTCGAGGATGCGGCGGGTCTCCTGGGCGTCGACCATGCGCTGGTTGAGATCGCGCGGGTTGGCGACGGCCTCGCGGATCGCGTCCTTGGTGATCTCGTGGAACACCATGCGCTTGACCGGGACCTTGGGCTTCAGGACCTCCATGAGGTGCCACGCGATGGCCTCGCCCTCGCGGTCCTCATCGGTGGCGAGGAAGAGCTCGTCGGAGTCCTTCAGCAGGTCCTTGAGCTTCTTGACCTGGGCCTTCTTGTCGGCGTTGACGACATAGATCGGCTCGAAGTCGTGCTCGACGTCCACGCCGAGGCGGCGGACCTCGCCGGTGTACTTCTCGGGCACCTCGGCGGCGCCGTTGGGAAGGTCACGGATGTGCCCGACGCTCGCTTCGACTACGTAGCCGGGGCCGAGGTAGCCCTTGATCGTCTTCGCCTTGGCAGGCGACTCGACGATGACGAGTCGGCGGCCGCCCTGTGCGGTCTCGCTGGTCGGGGACAACTTCGCTCTTCTCTCCGGTCGACGCTGCGGCCTCCCCAGGCCTTGGTCCCGGGGTCGCGGCGTGCTTCTGGCTCGTGTGACGCTGCGGAGTGTGACGGTACATCCCGCCCCCGTGTCAAACGGGAAAAGCCCACAACGGCCACTCGAACGGTAACCCGACTACCGGCATTCCTGCCGCCCGGAGTGTCCGGTGACGTCTCGCCCTCTGTCCGGAGCGTGACGCTCCCATTACTCGCCATTACTCATACGGCAGTACGGCCGCCGACGTCAGAGGCGGGTGAGGCAGTACGCGGCGAGGCCCAGCGCGATGGCTCCGGCGGCGCCGGCGAGGGTGGCCGATGCGACCTGGTTCACACCCTGGGCGACTGGTTCACCACGCCGCACCCGGGTCCCGGTCCACACCAGCAGAGCGCCCCCGAACAGGGCGAACACCACTCCCGCGAAGATCGCCGGCCCGTTCTCCATGGCCCGCCCGCCCCCTTCTTGCCGTCCGCGCCTACCCAGCGCGGGGAGGGTGGCACGCGCGGGAGACGGGCGGGCGACATCGGGGTGAACGGAAGGTCGACGTGACCTCGAACACATACTCGAACGAGGTCGGCCCGGTCCGGCACCCGTAATTTTCCGGCCGTTTTACCGGCACCGGCGCGTCCGGCCCGTGCCACCGGCATACGACGCCGATCCGGACGCGGGTACGACGGCTCGGGTAGCCGCACTACGCACCCGGCCCGGCCGTCGTACCCCGCCTCACACCACCGGCTCCAGAAAGCCCTGCTCCACCAGCAGCCGGATCTGCGCGGGCGTACGGTCGCGCAGCAGCACCGGGTCCTCGCCGACGAGCTGGGCGATGGCGTCCAGGATGCGGCCGGCGCTCAGCGAGCCGTCACAGACGCCCGCGAAGCCCGCGCCGACCGTGTCCACCTTCGTGGCGCGGCGCATCCCGCGGTGCTGGCGCAGCACCACGTGCTCCGGGTCCTCGGCGCCGGGCAGCCCGACCTGCTCCTGGACCACTTCGGCGACCAGCCTGAAGTGACCTTCGAGCAGGGCCGCGTCGTCGTACTCCCGGAGGAAGTCGAGGCGGTCGAAGTGCGCCCGGATCGCCTCCCCGAGCGGCTGCTCGACCGGGTGCGGCCACTCCTCCACGGTGATCGAGGGCTCGGCGGCCCCGGTCCTGCGCAGGGTGATCCAGCCGAAGCCGATCGCCTTGACCTTGCGCGCCTCGAACTCGTCGAGCCAGGCGTCGTACCGCGCCTGGTACTCCGCGGGGTCACCGCGGTGGTCGCCCGCGTCCCTGAGCCACAGCTCGGCGTACTGCGTGATGTCCTGCACCTCGCGCTGCACGATCCAGGCATCGCACCCGCGCGGCACCCACGACCTGAGTCTGTCCTGCCAGTCCTCCCCCGCGACGTGCTGCCAGTTGGCGAGGAACTGCGCGAACCCGCCCTCGTTCAGCCGTTCCCCCGCCTGCTGAACGAGCGAGCGGCACAGATCGTCCCCGCCCATCCCGCCGTCGCGGTACGTCAGCCGGGCACCCGGCGAGATCACGAACGGCGGGTTGGAGACGATCAGATCGAACGTCTCGTCGTTGCGGACCGGCTCGAACAGCGAGCCCTCGCGCAGGTCGGCGGCGGGCGCGCCGGAGAGCGCGAGCGTGAGCGCGGTGATGTGCAGCGCGCGCGGATTGAGGTCGGTGGCCGTCACGCGCGTGGCGTGCTGGGAGGCGTGCAGCGCCTGGATGCCGGAGCCGGTGCCGAGGTCGAGCGCGGAGGCGACGGGCGTACGGACGGTGATGCCGGCGAGGGTCGTGGAGGCGCCGCCGACACCGAGGACGACGGCCTCGTCGCGCAGGCCGATGCCGCCCGCGCCGCCGACCGCACAGCCCAGGTCGGACACGATGAACCAGTCCTCGCCGCCGGGACCGCCGTAGGGCCGCACGTCCACGGTCGCGGCCACCTCGTCGCCGCCCACGCGCATCAGCCACCCGCCCGCCAGGGCCTCCTCGACCGGCAGAACGGCCGCCACGCGCGCGTGGGGTGCCGGCTGCTGGAGCAGGAAGAGCCGTACGAGCGTCTCGAGCGGCGTGTCGCCGCGGGTGGCCCGCAGGGCGGGCACCGTCTCGCTGCGGGCCAGCGCCGCGTAGGCGGGGGCACCGAGCAGATCGAGCAGCCCGTCGGCGGTGAAGGAGGCGGCGAGGAGGGCGTCACGCAGACGCGCGGCGACCACGGGCCGGTCGGTGGCGGGCAGGGGGGCGAGGCCGGAGTCAGTCACACCCCCCATTGTGGCCCGCCGAGGCGGCCGGGTGCCGCCTCAGCGCGGGCCTCGGGCCGCGGGGCGATGTCAGCCGGTCGTCGCCGGGGCGGACGCCGACGCCGACGCGGCGACCTGGCAGCTGGGCTGCTTGGCGATGGCCGCCTGGACGTCGCCCTGCTCCAGCCGCTTCAGCGCCTCCGTGCCGCTGTTGCTCTGCTTGCCGATCTGCTTCGTCCGGTCGGCGACCTCGTGCAGCCCCTGGGCGAACTTGCCCTGGTCCTTGGTGTCGAGACCGTCGACCTGCTTCTTCAGGCCGGCGTACGAGGAGGAGAGACCGTTCAGGTTCTTGGCGGCGTCCTGCTGCCGCTTGGCACCGCCGTCGACGCCGGGGGGCGCTCCGGCGCTGCTGATGGCCGCGGCGAGCGCCTTGTATCCGTCGGCCATGTCCTGGAAGGCCTGCGCGTACGTCGCCTTGGCCGTCTTCGGCGGCAGGTTGCTGTCCGTGGCGATCTTGGCTATCGAGGCGTTCGCCGCCCTGATCTTCGCGTCCTGCGCGGGCACCGCGTCGCACACCGTCTTGGCCCAGGCCACCAGCTTGGGGTCGGGTCCGCTGTCCTTGTTACTGCTGCTGCATCCCGACAACGCCACTACCAGTACCGCACCGCCGGACAGTGCGGCCGCGAGCTTCTTGTTCACCGGATTGGTCCCTTCCATGGCTCTCGGCCACCGGAATCTACACGCGGACCGGCGTTCTTCACATACCGAACGCCCTATTAGTCAGCTTTTGTGACTCTTTACGCAGGGGAGAGAAGGCTCACGACGTGGGCGAGCCCACACACGAAACGGGCGGGGGGGGGGGGGGGGCCCCCCCCCCCCCCCCCCCCTTTTTCCTCCCCCCCCCCCCCCCCTCCCCCACCCCCCCCCCCCCCACAAAACCCCCCCCCGGTTGTGGGGAAAAAGGCCCCAACAAAACCAAAAAACATCACGAG
>NZ_JBWKFN010000067.1:0-5684 GCF_056434245.1 Streptomyces sp. NPDC044064 | reverse complement strand
GGGTCGTGGAGCGGACCGTGTCCTGGCTGTCCGGCTGCCGACGCCTCCACCGCCGCTACGAGCGCAAGCCGGAACACTTCCTCGCCTTCACCGCTATCGCCGCGACCCTCATATGCCACCGCAGACTCACCAAGTGAAATGACGTCTTAGTCGCCCGTTCAGTAGTACATGAACGTCGGGATCAGGCCGCCGCCGCTGGCATTCGGTATCGTTACCAGCCCGCCAGCGCCGACGCCCCTGCTGTTCGCGACGTTGACCACGTCGTAGACCGAGCCGTAGTTGCCCATCCAGTGCCACGAAGGGTCAGCCTTTTTTGCCTGGCAGGCGTTGGCGAGCTTGATGCCTTCCTGGGCAGTGAGAACTTGGTCAGCCCGTGGTATGAAGCAGCTGGCGTTCGGCGTTGTCGGCGCCTTCGGCGCGGGTGCGGCGGGAGCCGGAACCGCCAGGCCGATCAGCAGTGCCGCGGGCGCGGCCGCGATGGCGAGGGTGCGAAGTCGGTTCATGGTTGACCTCCCTAGCTAGCCACCTGTCTCGGAACCGAGATCTGAACCGACCGTAGAGTCGCCGGATGTAATACCGCCATTCGGATGCGTCCATTCGAGTGATGGCACGGTGTCGATTCGGGGATCCTGTTATTTGGTGTGGAAGGTGGTGTCTGACCTGGGGTGTTGTTGGTTCGATGAGTAGGCTGGTGGGGCGGTCCTGGCAGGGCTGGTGGGGGTGTGAGCCGGCGTTGTCTGTGGTGTGTTGAGTAGCGGGTGGGTGGCTGAAGGTAGCGTCTGGGTGTATAAGCGCGGGTGCGTTATTGCTGTTCAGAGGTGTTCGTACGCGACGAGCACGACCGGCCCGTACAGCTGCGCTCGGTCTACAAAGCCCAGCTCTGGCAGTTCCTGGGCGGCAACCTCGACACCCAGGAGGAAGACCCTCTCCATACCGCCTGTCGCGAAGCCATCGAGAAGACCGGCCTCGAAAACCGCCCGAAGGAATCGAAGTTGCTACTCACGCATTTCCCGCACGCCGGGTCCCGGCTGCCGCTGAACAAGGTCGGCTCCATCTTCGACGGAGGATGCCTCACCACCGACCAGCTCCGCCGGATTCGCCTCGATCCTGCGGAGCATGACATGTGGGCCATGCACGACCTGGAGGGATGGCGGCACAAAGCGACTCCGACGGACCGTCCCTGCCGAACTGCCAGCCGCTCAAGTGCCGCAACGTCGCACTGACCACAGAGAACGGCAGCGCCTTCCTCGCCGGACCCCAGCTCCGGTGACGTGCAGCGCGCACCTGCGCGAGCTGCCTGGCCTCCCTCGGCGAACAGCCCTGTAGGCAGGTCGGACAACGCCTGGATCCGCACCTACTGAGTTTTAAAGCGTGATGTCGTTGCAAGGAGGCGGCCAGGTCGGTCCGGGGCCGCCTCCTTGCGTGTTGCGCTGCGGCCGGTCGTTGCCGGCTTGGCCTAGGCGTCGAGGGACTCCGCGGCCTCACGGATCACATCGAGGACGAAGTCAGGATGCGAGAGCATGGGAACGTGGCTGCTGTCCACGGGACGGACATTGGCGCCCATGCGCTCGGCGGCGGACCGCTCCAGGTCGGGGTGCACGGTACGGTCGTTGTTGGCGACGATGAACCAGCTTGGCTTCGTCCGCCAGGCGGTGCCGGGAACCTGCTGGTTGAACAGGTCCGCCACTGGCACAGCGCCCGTTGCCAGGACGAGCTTCTGCTCCGCTTCCGGGAGGTCGCCGCAGAAGTGCGGGACGCCCGAGGGCTTGAGCCAGACGCGGCCGTCAGCAACGTCCACGTGCTCGAAGATGGGCGTGCGGGGGAATTTGTCCAGCTGTTCCTGCGACGTCTCGTCCTCGTCTGGGGCGAGCGCTGCGATGTACACCAGAGCGCCGACGCGGTCGTGGCTGCCCGCTTTGGTAATCAGGGTCCCACCGTAGGAGTGACCGACCAGCACGATCGGGCCGGGGACGTGGTTGAGCGTGAAGTTGACGCACGCGACGTCGCTTTCGAGCGAGTCGAGGCCGTGCTGTGAGGCGAAAACCTCGTGCCCTTCAGCCTGGAGCGTGGGGATGAGCTTGTTGAAGCACGACCCATCCGCCCAGAGTCCGTGGGCGAAGACAATGCTGGGCTTGCCCGCCATGGCATTTCCTCCTGCGGGGAGATCGAATATGCAATATTGCACCATATTGCACGTTTAGTGCCTATTTTTGCGTGATGGCCAGGCGTGTCGCCCCATACCAATCGTTGGGCCTACGAGGTTGAACGTGTTGCCGTGGTGGTCATGTGTTGATGATCAGGCCCGTTTCGGCGAGGCAGCCGTCTATGAGGTCGCCGCGGTACTGGATGCGGCGCAGGCCGCGTCGGATGCGCTGGATGAGGTGTTCTGGCGTGCCGAAAGCGACGTTCGAGAGCCAGCCCCGCCGCAGCAGGGACCAGATGCCTTCGACGGGGTTGAGGTCGGGCGCGTAAGGCGGCAGGTAGTAGATGGTCAGCCAGTCGCGCGAGGCGGCGAACTCCCGCAGCCCGGCGGCCTTGTGGACGTTGAGGTTGTCCCAGACGAGCACGATCGGGCCGCCGAGTTGCTGGTGGGCTGCGATCAGCAGGTCCCGGTAGTCGCGCCAGGAGAAGCTCTTACGCCCGTCGCGTCGGTCGTCGTCCCGGCGCGGCCGGTAGATCAGCCGGGACCGGTGGCCGGGTTTGCAGCAGGTCAGCGCCGCGATGGAGATCCGTCTGCGGGAACGGCCCCGCACCCGCACCACCGGGGTCCGCCCACGCTGCGACCAGGTCTTGGCCCGCGGCGGCGTCATGGAGAATCCGGCTTCGTCCTCGAAGACCAGCCAGGCTCCACGGGCCGCCGCGAGTCTTCCGCGCAGGGCCACACCTCCTTGACCCACCCGGCCACCGCGTCCTCGTCCCGCTCCATCGCGCGTCGGGCCGGGACCTGGCAAGACCAGCCGTTACGCAGCAGGAGTTTCCGAACGCCCTGAATCGTGTAGGCCAGGTGGAAACGCCGCCCGATCACCGTCTTCACGCGACTAAGGGTCCAGCGTTGGCCCTCCCAGCCGTGCGCGGCCGGTCCCTTGGACAGCTCCGCCTCCAGTTGAGCGAACTGCTTGCCGCTCAGCCTCGGCAGCGACGCCGGCCCCTGCGACCGCAGAGCCGACGGACCGCCCTCCTCCCACGCCTGCCACCACCGCTGCACGGACCTGACGCTGACGCGTAGGTCCTTGGCGATCACCGCACTCGCCTCACCCCGGGCGAACCGCTCGGCCGCCTGAAGCCGCAACTCCTCACGAAACTGCTGCCGTTCGGCAGTAAGCCTGCCGCCCAGTGGATACCGCATCCCCTGGTGATACCGCACGGACGACAAGCCGTCAGCACCTACGACTCCACGAGTTCAACCTCAGTAACCGAGTGCCGGAGGGTGCTCGGCTGGACGGCGTCCCCAGGCCGAGATCAGCGGCGCGAGTGTCAGGTCGAGTTTGCCCGCGTGGATGGCAGCCAGGTGCGCGTCGATCTCGGCGTCATCGGCCAGGCCGGCCGCGAGCAGCTCGCCGCGCACGTGCCGGATGGTCGCCGCCTCCAGCCGGTCGCAGGCCAGCCCGCCGACCGGGAAAGAGCCCGACGCGGCGACATCTACCAAGCCGGCCTCACGCAATGCCCACGGCAGTGTCCGGCCGTAGCGCAGGTCCGCGCCGCGGCGCGTCAGCAGCTCCCGGACCGCGTCGCGCAGCCGGTTGGCCCGCCGCTGCGCAGGGCCGCTGTCGTCCAGGCATGCCAGTGGCTGCAGAGCGGTATCGGCGTCCTCGACCAGCAGCCAGCCGCCGGGCCGTAGCGCTGCCACCATCGTGGCCAACGCGCGAGCCCGGTCGGGTACATGGACCAGCACGAGCCGGGCGTGCACCAGATCGAACGTCCCCGGCTCCGGGGGCGGATCAGCGGCAACGTCGTGCTGGCGCACCTCGTACCCGTCGCCTGCCTTCAGCCACGACGGGTCGATGTCCGTGGCCAGCACATGCCCGGTCGGACCGACGACCGCCGCGAGCGCCTCCGGGATACGAGGACCACCGGCCCCCACTTCCCAGCAACGCGAGCCAGCCCTCACCCCCAGTCGATCGAAGTGCCCGCGCGTCACCCCGTCGAACAGCTCGGCCAGCCAAACGAATCGCTCGCCCGCCTCGGCGCGCGCGTTGTCCAGCAGGTACCCGCGGGCGGGAGCGGACTCTCCACCGAGCGAGGCAGTCCCGCCTATCGGATCCGGTCGGCCACCGGCGTGCAGCGGGCGGGGCGAGGAGGTCATGACTACATGGTCAACCTCCCCAGACCACCAGCGCCACGACGACGGGAGAGGGATGTCTCACACAGCCAGCGAACCCCGCACGTCCTACAGCACAGTTCTGCACCGTGATGCACCGGAAGGGGTGCATGTATTCGACCCCCACAGCCAGCACACCAGGCGCGGGGCAGCGCACTGACCGGACTGTCGACTACGGCGGGTTCTCCCACGCGTCGGTCACTGCGGAGACAACACCGATCTGGTGACAGAATCGGAGAACGACCACCAGGTTTCCCGCCCGCCACGCGACTGGATAGACAACACCGATGCTCCGCAACGCCGCGAATACGTGCGGCTGGTCCTCCGAGCACTGGAGTCGCAACGATCACTCCCAGTAGCCGCGTCACAGGAGTTGAACCAGCCCAGCTCGCGCGCATGCCGTAGACTGGGCGTACCGACGCGGGGTGGAGCAGCTCGGTAGCTCGCTGGGCTCATAACCCAGAGGTCGCAGGTTCAAATCCTGTCCCCGCTACCAACGCACCGGCCCCCTCGACACCAATGCCGAGGGGGCCGGAAGCATGTGGGGTGCTGGGCCTACGAAACGGGCGAGGCTGCTGCGGTCGGCCGGGTGGCGATGCGCATCCGGCCGCCGTCGTACTCCACCACCTCACCGGGCAGGATCAGCAGGCCCGACTCCCCGTCCTGCCACGCCGCGCCGATCCGGCGGACCTGGACGGCCGGACCCCGCGCGCCGGCCATGAACACCGTTGGATCGACCTCCCACCCCTGCTTGCCGAGCCACTGCTCCAGGGCCGCGGAGTCCTCGCTGCTCGCATCGCGCGGCCACTCGTACGTACTCGTCACGACGTATCCCCCTGTCCGTGAACGGATCACCGGGTCGATCCTGCCACCGGGCACTGACAGCCCGGTCGTGGGCGTTTTCGGCTCACTGCTCGCCAGCCCTACGAACGGCAGGCCATGGCTGGCGCATTGCGGTGGATTCTTAGGCGCCTCCGCGCGGTGGCGCCTTTCAAACATCGGTCAGGTACCGCCCTGACCATGCTGGCTGACGTCGTGAAGGCCGAGGAACATAGACATACCGGTGGCGGGTCAAGCCGAGGGACAAGCTGAAACCGGCACCGATCGGACGGTGGGCCGGCCGCCGCGGTCCCGGTGGCGATCCGGTCCAAGGGCGCCGCGAGGCTCCGGGCCGGTCGGCCACTGAGCACGGGTGGGGTGCGGAGGAGGAGGCGGAGGCCGGCCCCTGGGTCCTGGGGGGGGGGGGGGGGGGTGGGGGGGGGGGGGGGGGAGGGCGGGGGGGGGGGGGGGGGGGGGGGGGGGGGGGGAACGGGGGGCATTCGGCTCAGGGATGGCTCACACCGCTTTGATCACGGGCGCCGGCACC
>NZ_JBWKFN010000066.1:0-8721 GCF_056434245.1 Streptomyces sp. NPDC044064 | reverse complement strand
GCGATCCCAATCCCGCACACCGTCAGACCGAGCACCACCTCCACCCCCCCCCCCCCCCCCTCTCCTCCCCCCCCCCCCCCCCCCCCCCCCCCCCCCCCCCCCCCCCCCCCCCCCCCCCCCCCCCCCCCCCCCCCCCCCCCCCCCGCCGTTCGGCTGTGGAGCCGTGCCGTGCGTGTCAGCCGACGTCCGACGGGTCCAGTCGGTAGAGCGTCGACTGGTTGCTCTGCGAGGAGGACTTCGAGGACGCGGAGCCGGAGGACGAGGTGCTGGAGGACGCGGAGCCGGCGGTCGAGGACTTCGATGCCGTGCTCTTGCTGTAGGCGCTCTCCTTCACCGCCGTACCGTGCTTCTTCACCCACGACGTCACCTCGGAGCTGAGGCTGTTGCCGCCGCCGGGCCCGCCGCCCATGCCGCCGCCGATCTGGACGTAGTGCAGCTCGCCCTTCTTCACCAGTTCCTCGAGCTTGGCGACGGTCATCGCGTTGTCGGAGCCGGTGAAGCCCCACATGGAGATGACCGGCACGTTGCTGCTCAGCTCGATCTGCGCGGCGCTCTGCGAGTTGGACACCGCGAGCAGCCACTCGGCGCCGTCCCGGTGCTTCTTCAGGTACGAGATCAGCTCGCTGTCCGCCCCGCCCATGCCGCCGCCGGGCCCGCCGCCCATGCCGCCACCGCCGAAGCCGCCGCTCCCGCCCGGCAGTTCACCCTGCCCGGTGCCGCCCTCGGCCGGGCCGCCGCTCGTACCGGTGCCGCCCGGCGGGGTACCGCCCAGCCGGCCGTTGCCGCCGGGAGCCTGGCCGTTCTGCCCGCTCGGGGCACCGGGCAGCTCGCCGTTCCCGCCGCCGGGCATCATCTCGCCGCCGCCCGGGAAGCCGCCGCTCGCCCGGCCGTTCCGGCCGCCCTGCTGGGCGCCGCCCGGCAGCTCGCCGTTGCCGGGGCCGCCGTTGCCGCCCCCGCCCGGCCCGCCGCCGAAGCCGCTCCCCGTCGACGGCCCCGCCGTCGGGTTCGTACCGCCCATCCGGCCACTGCCCGAACCCGCCGGCACCGACCAGGCGTACGCCGCCGGACCGGCCACCGCCGCGACGACCGCCGCGGCGACGGAAGCCGCGAGCAGCCGCGCCCGGTCGCCGCTCCGGAAGAGGAACAGGCCCACGATCGCCGCCGCCATGACCACACCGATCGCCGGCCACAGCCAGGTGTTCCAGCCCGAGGCCCGGCGCAGCAGCACGATCGCCCAGACGGCGGTGACGCCGAGCGCGACCGGGAGCACCCACGCCCACCGCCTGTCGTCCCGGAACGCCCGCAGCAGCAGCACGCCGCCGCCCCCGCACAGCGCCGCGATGCCGGGCGCGAGCGCGGTCGTGTAGTACGGGTGCATGGTGCCCTCGGCCATGCTGAAGGTGAGGAAGTGCAGCACGGTCCAGCCGCCCCACAGCACCAGCGCGGCGCGGGTGAGGTCGGTGCGCGGGGCGCGGCCGCACAGGATCAGGCCGGCGACGAGCGCGACCGCGGAGAAGGGCAGCAGCCAGGAGATCTGCCCGCCGAGGATGTCGTTGAACATCCGGCCGAGGCCCGCGGAGCCGGAGAAGCCGCCGCCTCCGCCGCCCCCGCCTCCGCCGTTGCCCTCGCCGCCGAGGACCCGGCCGAGGCCGTTGTAGCCCATGATCAGGTTCCAGGCCGTGCCGTCCGTCGAGCCGCCGATGTAGGGGCGCTCGGAGGCCGGGACCAGGGAGACCGCCGCCGCCCACCAGAAGCTGGACACCGCCAGGGCCGCACCCGCGAGCAGCAGGTTGACGATCCGCTTCACCAGCGGGAGCCGGGACGCGTACAGGTACACCGCGAAGACCGCGGGCAGCGCGATGTAGCCCTGCAGCATCTTGGTGTTGAAGGCGAGGCCGAAGCAGACCGCCGAGCCGAGCAGCGGCAGCAGCCGGCCGCCCGTCACCGCGCGCAGGGCCAGGGCCGCACCGCCGACCATCAGCAGGACCAGCAGCGTGTCCGGGTTGTTGTCCCGGTTGATCGCCACGGTGATGGGGGTCGATGCCAGGACCAGCGCGGCCAGTGCGGCCGCTCCGTGCCCCCACACCCGCTTCACGGACGTGTGCAGGATCCAGATCGTCGCCAGCGCGGCCACGATCATGGGCGCCATCATCTGCCAGGTGCCGAAGCCGAAGACGCGGCAGGACAGGCCCATGACCATGAGGGCGAGCGGTGGTTTGTCGACGGTGAGGAAGTTGCCCGCGTCCAGCGAGCCGAAGAACCACGCCTTCCAGCTCTGCGTACCGCTGAGCACGGCCGCGCTGTAGAAGCTGTTGAGGCTGGAGCCGGAGAGGTTCCAGGAGTAGAGCACCGCCGCCAGGATCATGATCGCGATCAGGGCGGGCAGCGACCAGCGCGGCGCGGCGGCCGCAGGCGTGGTCGCGGGCGGTGGTTCGGCGGTCACGGCCGTCGGGTGGGCGAGGGGATCGGTGGCTGAGGTCACGGCCGCATCGTGCCGAGCGGGGGTGGGTGAGCGCTGTGCCGCGCCTTGCGGCTTCCTGTGAATAGGCAAAGGGCGGGTCAACCCCGAACGCGTGTGCAACTTTCGGTCGCCTCTGCGTGTCAACAGGGGTATGAATCCCCGCACATTCAGTCGCGCCGGCGCGCTCGCAGCCGCTCTCGGCGCCGTGGTGCTCATACCGGCCGTCACCGCCGCCAGCCCGGCCGCGGCGGCGCCGCCCGCCGTCAGCTGCACGTCCAGCAAGGCGGGCCTCGCCACCAAGCTGCAGAAGGACATCACGGCGGCGCTCGCGAACCGCAAGGGAACCGTCGCGGTCGGCCTGTACGACCGCTCCACCAAGACGACCTGCACGCTGCGTGCGACCAGCGCCTACGACTCGGCCAGCACGGTCAAGGTCACCGTCCTCGCCACGCTGCTGTGGGACGCGAAGAAGCACAACCGGTTTCTGACGAAGACCGAGCAGTCGCTCGCCACGGCCATGATCACCCAGTCGGACAACGCGGCGACCAGCACGCTGTGGAAGCAGCTGGGCCTGACGAAGATCAAGGGCTTCCTGTCCGCCGCCGGCATGACGAAGACCACGCCCGGCGCGGACGGCTACTGGGGTCTGACCCAGGAGAACGTCACCGACGAGCAGAAGCTGCTCAAGCTCGTCACCGCCAAGAACACCGTGCTGAGCGACAACTCCCGTGCCTACATCCTGAAGTTGATGGGCCAGGTCATCTCCGACCAGCGCTGGGGCACGCCCGCCGGTGCGCCGTCCACCGTGTCCGTGCACGTCAAGAACGGCTGGCTGCAGCGCGCCACGCACGGCTGGCGGGTTCACAGCCTGGGCACCTTCAACGGCGCCGGCCACGACTACATGATGAGCGTGCTGACGCAGGACAACAGCACGATGGGCTACGGCGTCACCACCATCCAGAACGTCGCCAAGGCCATCCACAAGGACCTGGTGCCGACGACGTCCAGCACCGCCCGCTACACCCCGACCAGCACGCCGAGCGAGGCGTTCGTGGCGGCGCCCCCGCGGGGCTGACGCTTCACGAGGCGGTCTCCCGCCGGTCACCGGACCGCCCTACGGTGGCGCCCATGCGCCTGAGAACCGTACTCGCGACCCTCACCGCCGGCCTGGCGGCGGTCACTTGCCTGACCGCCGCCGGGCCCGCCGGTGCCGCCAACTCCGCGGACGACAATGCCTGTTCGCCCACCGTCTCCATCGACCGCTTCTCCGACGCGCTCGACAAGACGACGTACCGGGGCACGTTCGCCGGCAACTTCTCCGCGCTCGCGGTGGACCGGGACGGCTCCCTCGCCGCGCTGGAGGACCGCTCCTCCCTCTTCGGCCTGGACCCGAAGACCCTGCAGCCGGTCTCGGCCGTCCACCTCGCCGACGAGAAGGGCGCCGACCTCGACTCCGAGGGGCTCGTCATCGACCGCGACGGCACCCGGCTGATCTCCTCGGAGACCGAGCCGTCCGTCCGCCGCTACTCCCCGGACGGGAAGATCCTCGACCGCCTCCCGGTCCCGCCCTCCCTCCTGGTCGCCCCGGCCGGCCGCGCCACCGCCAACCAGACCTTCGAGGGCCTGACGATGCTGCCCGGCGGCCGCACCCTGCTGGCCTCCATGGAGTACTCGATCTCGGGCGACACCGCGGGCATCGTCCGCTTCCAGACCTGGACCCGCCATCACGGCGGCTTCCGGCCCGCCGCCCAGTACGCCTACCGCACCGACCCCGGCCTCGGCGTCCCGGAGGTCCAGGCCACCCCCGACGGCCGCCTCCTCGTCCTGGAGCGCGGCTTCACCCCGGGCGTCGGCAACACGGTGCGCCTCTACGAGGCCGACCTGCGCCACGCCACGGACACCAGCACCGTCGAAATCCTTACCGGCCGGCCGGACGTACAACTGATAAGGAAGACTCTCCTCGCGGACATCGCCACCTGTCCGACCCTCGGCGCCACGGCCAAGCAGCCCCAGCCGAACCCCCTCCTCGACAACATCGAGGGCATGACGATCACGGGGCGTGACCACACCGGCCGTCTGAAGGTCCTGCTGGTCAGTGACGACAACCAGAACCAGGCCCAGACGACCCGGTTCTACTACCTGCGGGTACGTGTCTGACGTCCGCGTTCGTTTTGTTGCAGCGGGATGAAATCCGTCCCTGTTGACGTTGGAGCCTTCCGGAAGAGCAGATCTCAACGGGAGGCACCGGCGTGGCAGCGCAACGGGGATGGGCACGACGGCTCGCGGGCTATGCCTGGCGGTATCCGAAGGACGTGCTCCTGGCCCTCGGGTCCTCCCTGGCCGGCATGGCCGTGCTGGCCGTGGTCCCGCTGATCACCAAGGTGATCATCGACGACGTCATCGATGGCCACAGCCGCTCCATGGCCCCGTGGGCCGGAGCGCTGGTCGGTGCCGCCGTCCTCGTCTACGTCCTCACCTACATCCGCCGCTACTACGGCGGCCGGCTCGCCCTCGACGTCCAGCACGACCTGCGGACCGAGATGTACGACACGATCACCCGCCTCGACGGCCGCCGCCAGGACGAGCTGTCCACCGGGCAGGTGGTCGGCCGGGCCACCAGCGACCTCCAGTTGATCCAGGGACTGCTCTTCATGCTCCCGATGACCATCGGGAACGTCCTGCTCTTCCTGATCTCCCTGGCGATCATGGCCTGGCTGTCGCTGCCGCTGACCCTGGTCGCCCTGGCCGTGGCCCCGGCCCTCGGCTGGATCGCCCGGCGCAGCCGCAGCCGGCTCCATCCCGCCACCTGGTACGCACAGGCCCAGGCCGCCGCCGTGGCCGGTGTCGTCGACGGCGCCGTGAGCGGCGTACGCGTGGTGAAGGGCTTCGGGCAGGAGGAGCAGGAGACCGGGAAGCTGCGCGAGGTCGGGCGGCGCCTGTTCGCCGGACGGCTGCGGACCATACGCCTGAACAGCAAGTTCACCCCCGCCCTCCAGGCCGTCCCGGCCCTCGGGCAGGTCGCCATGCTGGCCCTCGGCGGCTGGCTCGCGGTCCGCGGGCACATCACCCTCGGCACCTTCGTCGCCTTCTCCACCTATCTCGCCCAGCTGGTCGGACCGGTCCGCATGCTCGCGATGGTGCTCACCGTCGGCCAGCAGGCACGCGCCGGCACCGAGCGCGTCCTGGAGCTGATCGACACCGAGCCGACCCTGAAGGACGGCACGAAGACCCTCCCCGCCGACGCGCCCGCCACCGTCGAGTTCGACGACGTGTCCTTCGCGTACGCGAGCGCGCCCGGCAGGACGAGCCCGGTGCTCGAAGGGCTCAGCTTCGAGATCCGGCCGGGGGAGACCCTGGCCGTCGTCGGCTCCTCCGGCTCCGGCAAGTCCACCCTCTCCCTGCTCCTGCCGCGCTTCTACGACGTCACCCACGGAGCCGTCCTGATCGGCGGGCACGACGTGCGCGAGCTGACCATGGACTCGCTCCGCGCGGCGATCGGACTGGTGCCCGAGGATTCGTTCCTCTTCTCCGACACCGTCCGCAACAACATCGCCTACGGCCGCCCGGACGCCACCCAGGAGGAGATCGAGGCCGCCGCCCGCGCCGCCCAGGCGGACCGTTTCATCGCCGAGCTGCCCGGGGGCTACGACACCAAGGTCGGCGAGCAGGGCCTGACCCTCTCCGGCGGCCAGCGCCAGCGCCTCGCCCTCGCCCGCGCCCTGCTCACCGACCCGCGCCTGCTGGTCCTGGACGACGCGACCTCGGCCGTGGACGCCCGCGTGGAGCACGAGATCCACGAGGCGCTCAAGCACGTCATGGAGGGCCGCACCACCCTTCTCATCGCACACCGCCGCTCCACGCTGGGCCTGGCCGACCGCATCGCCGTCCTGGACGGCGGCCGGCTCGCCGACCTCGGTACGCACGAGGAGCTCCAGGACCGCTCCGCCCTCTACCGCCGTCTGCTGACCGACCCGGACGAGCTGGGCGCGGTCTCCCCGGGCCACGCCCGCCCGGCCCAGCCGCAGGAGGACATGTCCGTCCGCGAGGAGCTGGACGCCGAGTTCGACGCCGAGCGCGGGGTCACCCCGCGGCTGTGGACCGGCGACCGCGAGCCCAAGGACCTGGCACTCTCCGGGACCCCGGCCACCCCCGAACTCCTCGCCCAGGTAGAGGCGCTGCCCGCGGCCACCGACACCCCCGACATCGACGAGGCGCGCGCGGTGCGCCCCGAGGAGTCGTACGGCCTGCGCCGTCTGCTCCGCGGCTTCGGCGCACCCCTTCTCGTCAGCCTGCTGCTGGTCGCCGTGGACGCGGGGGCCGGCCTGCTGCTGCCGGTGCTGATCCGGCACGGCATCGACCAGGGAGTCACGAAGGCGGCCCTCGGCGCGGTGTGGGCGGCCTCCCTGCTGGGCCTGTTCACCGTGCTGGTGCAGTGGGCCGCGCAGATCGGCGAGACCCGGATGACCGGCCGTACCGGCGAACGCGTCCTGTACTCGCTGCGCCTGAAGATCTTCGCCCAGCTCCAGCGGCTCGGCCTCGACTACTACGAGCGCGAGCTGACCGGCCGGATCATGACGCGGATGACGACGGACGTCGACGCCCTCTCGACCTTCCTGCAGACCGGCCTGGTCACGGCGTTCGTCTCGGTCGTCACCTTCTTCGGCATCATGGGCGTCCTGCTGGTGCTCGACGTCCAGCTCGCCCTGGTCGTCTTCGCCACCCTGCCCCCGCTGATCGTGGCCACCTTCTTCTTCCGCCGGGCGAGCGTGAAGGCGTACGAACTCGCCCGTGAGCGGGTGTCGTTGGTCAACGCCGACCTCCAGGAGTCGGTGGCCGGGCTCAGGATCGTGCAGGCGTTCCGGCGCGAGCGGGACGGCGGGCGGCGGTTCGCCGAGCGCAGCGACAGCTATCGCCAGGCCCGTATCCGGGGCCAGTGGCTGATATCCATCTACTTCCCGTTCGTGCAGTTGCTGTCGTCGGTGGCCGCGGCGGGCGTCCTGATCGCGGGTGCGGGCCGCATCGAGG
This sequence comes from Streptomyces sp. NPDC044064, assembly GCF_056434245.1. NCBI lineage: Bacteria > Bacillati > Actinomycetota > Actinomycetes > Kitasatosporales > Streptomycetaceae > Streptomyces > Streptomyces sp. NPDC044064. Next base: position 1,235 of record NZ_JBWKFN010000066.1, on the reverse strand, counting down.
CGGCCACGCTCACCACCGGCGCGCTGGTCGCCTACCTCCTCTACATCGACCTGTTCTTCGCCCCGGTCCAGCAGCTCTCCCAGGTCTTCGACGGCTACCAGCAGGCCACGGTCTCGCTGGGCCGCATCCAGGAGCTGCTGCGCGAGCCGACCTCCACGAAGTCCGCCGGCGAACCCCTCGACGTCCCGGCCCTGCGCGGCGACATCGCCTTCGAGGACCTGCACTTCGCCTACGGTGACGAGGCGGAGGCCCTGACCGGCATAGACCTGACGATCCCGGCCGGCCAGACCGTCGCCTTCGTCGGCGAGACGGGCGCCGGCAAGTCGACGCTGGTCAAGCTGGTGGCCCGGTTCTACGACCCCACCTCCGGCCGGGTCACGGCCGACGGCACGGACCTGCGCACCCTGGACCTGACCTCGTACCGGCACCGCCTCGGTGTGGTCCCGCAGGAGGCCTACCTCTTCCCGGGCACCGTCCGCGACGCCATCGCCTACGGCCGCCCCGACGCCACCGACGCCCAGGTCGAGGCGGCGGCACGGGCGGTCGGCGCGCACGAGATGATCGCCACGCTCGAGGGCGGCTACCTCCACGACGTCGCCGAGCGCGGCCGCAACCTCTCGGCCGGCCAGCGCCAGCTGATCGCGCTCGCCCGCGCCGAACTGGTCGACCCCGACGTCCTTCTCCTCGACGAGGCCACGGCCGCCCTGGACCTGGCCACCGAGGCCCTGGTCAACCAGGCCACCGACCGCCTGGCGGGCCGCCGTACGACCCTGGTGGTCGCCCACCGGCTGACCACGGCCGCCCGCGCCGACCGGGTGGTGGTCATGGACCACGGCCGGGTGGCGGAGGACGGCACCCACGACGAACTCCTCGCTCTCGGCGGCCAGTACGCCGAGCTGTGGCGGACCTTCGTGGGCGAGTCCGAGCCGGAGGAGCCGGTGGGAGTGGCGCACTGAGGCAGGCATCCGGTCGCCCGTCCTTCTGACGGCCGTGCAACCATCCGACACATGTCGTGCGTCCGTACATCAGTACGGTCATCGGCCATGCATGACGGCGGTACGGGGAGGACGACAGTGGACAGTGGTGCGATACGCCGACGCCTGGCGATGGGCGCGGCCGTGCTGGCCGGGTCCATCGGGCTCGGGGGGGGGGGGGGGGGGGGGGGGGGGGGGGGGGGGGGGGGGGGGGGGGGGGGGGGGGGGGGGGGGGGGGGGGGGGGGGGGGGGGGGGGGGGG
>NZ_JBWKFN010000065.1:0-9753 GCF_056434245.1 Streptomyces sp. NPDC044064 | reverse complement strand
ATGTGGAAGGGTGGTTGGGGCGTGCTTTGCGGTGGTATTGCAGAGAGGGGGGGGGGGGGGGGGGGGGGGGGGGGGGGGGGGTCGCCGCCCCCCCCCCCCCCCCCCCCCCCCCCCCCCCCCCCGCCCCGGCCGCTCACACGGCCGTCGGCTGCAGGCGCAGGGCGTCCTGTGGAGGAGGGCCGTCCGGGGTGCTGTTGACTAGGGCGCTGCCCGTGCGCCACTTCTTCCAGTCGACGTTCCAGTCGCCGAAGCCGTTGCCGAAGGGCTCCATCGCGTTGCCGTTGGAATTGACGACCTTGACGATGTCGCCCTCGTGGATGTTGTTGAAGAACCACTCGGCGTTGGATGTGCTCATGCCGGTGCAGCCGTGGCTGACGTTCTCGTAGCCCTGGGAGCCCACTGACCAGGGCGCGGCGTGGACGTACTCACCCGACCAGGTGACCCGGGTGGCGTAGTAGACCGGCAGGTCGTACGAGTCGGAGCTGCCCTCGGCGATGCCGACCGTGGTGCCGCGCATGCGTACGAAGTACTGCTTGGCCAGGACGACCTTGACCCCGTTGCGGGTCTCGAAGCCGGGCTTGCCGGTGGTGACGGGGATCGACTGGACCGCCTGGCCGTTCTTGTAGAACGTCAGTTGGTGCGCCGCGGCGTCCGTGACGGCCTCGATCCGGTCACCGATGGTGATCTTCAGCGCCTTGGACTTGCCGCCCCAGAGACGGTCGCCGATCTTCACACCGTCGAGGTTGCTGTGCACCTGGATGGTGGCGTGCGCGGGCCAGTACTCCTTGGGGCGGTAGTGGAGTTCCTTGTCGCTCACCCAGTACCAGGCGCCCTGGACGGCCGGGGTGGCGTCCACCCTGAGGGCGCGCTCCACGACGGCCCGCTGCGCCTTGTCCTTGACCTCGTGGTCGAGTTGGGCGGTGACGGGCTGCCCGACGCCGTACTGGCCCGAGTCCGGCCCGAACGTGACGTTCAGGCGCTTGGTGGTCGAGGGTTTGCTGGTGTCGAAGCTGAGGATCTTGCGGCCGGGCGCACCGTCCTCGTCCTCCGTGCTCACCGCGACCGTGTAGTGGGCGTTGGCGGCCAGCGGGGAGGTGCTGTGCCACCGGCTGCCGTCGGCCGCGAGTTCGCCCGCCACGACGCGCCCTGTGGCGTCGTAGGCGGTGACGTCCGTGATCCGGCCGTCGCCGGTGCTGGTGGTGATCTCCAGGGGCTTGTCCGGGTCGGCCTGCTTCCCGGTGCCGGTGGGGCCGCTGAAGGAGATCTGGTCCGCTGCGTCGTACGGCTTGGCCGACAGGGGGTTGCCGTCCGAACCGCAGCCGGTGACGCCCGCACCGAGGGCGGCCACCAGCAGGGTGCAGCTGACGACGGTGCGGGTACGCGGAGTGTGGTTCATATGATCACGTTATGAGACCCGGACCCCATTTGCGCGCTATGTAACTCGTATGGGGGACGGGTGTGCGCAAAAGCAGGAGCCCGGACCCTCCTGACGGAGTGTCCGGGCTCCCGGTGCGCTACTGCGTGCTACTGGGTGCGGTTCTCACCGTGGTAGTACTCGAACACCCAGCCGAACAGGCCGACCAGGATGAACGGTGCGCCGAAGTACAGCAGCCACCAGCCGACCGCGACACCGAGGAAGGCCATTGCGCCACCGAAGCCGAGGGCGAGCGGCTGCCAGCTGTGCGGGCTGAAGAAGCCCAGCTCGCCCGCGTCGTCCGCGACGTCGGCCTCCTTGTCGTCCTGCGCACCCGCGTCGACCCGCCGGGCGGTGAAGCCCAGGTAGAAGCCGATCATGATGCACAGGCCGAAGGCCAGGAAGAGCGCCGTGGTGCCGGCCGGCTCCTTCGACCACACGCCGTACAAGACGGCGATGATCAGGACGAAGACGCTCAGCCACATGAACAACCGGCCCTGGATCTTCACTTGCCGGCCTCCTTGTTGCCCTCGATGGCGCTGCCGTGACCGGCGTACTCGAGCTGCTCGAGCGCGGCGATCTCGGGGTGGTGCAGGTCGAACGCCGGGGATTCGCTGCGGATCCGCGGCAGGGTGAGGAAGTTGTGCCGCGGCGGCGGGCAGGAGGTCGCCCACTCGAGCGAACGGCCGTAGCCCCACGGGTCGTCCACGCCGACCGGCTTGCCGTACTTGGCCGTCTTCCACACGTTGTAGAGGAACGGCAGGATCGACAGGCCGAGCAGGAACGAACCGATCGTCGAGATCGTGTTCAGCGTGGTGAAGCCGTCGGACGCCAGGTAGTCGGCGTAGCGGCGCGGCATGCCTTCCGTACCCAGCCAGTGCTGGACCAGGAAGGTGGTGTGGAAGCCGACGAACAGCGTCCAGAAGGTGATCTTGCCGAGGCGCTCGTCCAGCATCTTGCCGGTCATCTTCGGCCACCAGAAGTGGAAGCCGGAGAACATGGCGAAGACGACCGTGCCGAAGACCACGTAGTGGAAGTGGGCCACCACGAAGTACGAGTCGGAGACGTGGAAGTCCATCGGGGGCGAGGCCAGGATGACACCGGTCAGACCACCGAACGTGAAGGTGATCAGGAAGCCGACGGCCCAGAGCATCGGGGTCTCGAAGGACAGCGAGCCCTTCCACATCGTGCCGATCCAGTTGAAGAACTTCACACCGGTCGGTACGGCGATCAGGAACGTCATGAAGGAGAAGAACGGCAGCAGCACACCGCCGGTGACGTACATGTGGTGGGCCCACACCGTCACGGACAGACCGGCGATCGCGATGGTGGCCGCGATCAGACCCATGTAGCCGAACATCGGCTTGCGGGAGAAGACCGGGATGACCTCGGAGATGATGCCGAAGAACGGCAGCGCGATGATGTACACCTCTGGGTGTCCGAAGAACCAGAAGAGGTGTTGCCAGAGCAGTGCTCCGCCGTTCGCCGCGTCGAAGACATGTGCCCCGAATTTCCGATCCGCCTCCAGCGCGAACAGCGCGGCGGCGAGGACGGGGAAGGCGAGCAGGACCAGCACGGCGGTCAGCAGCACGTTCCACACGAAGATCGGCATGCGGAACATGGTCATGCCGGGGGCACGCATGCAGATGATCGTGGTGATGAAGTTGACCGCGCCGAGGATGGTGCCGAAGCCGGAGAAGGCCAGACCCATGATCCACATGTCGGCGCCGATGCCCGGGCTGCGGACCGCGTCCGACAGCGGGGAGTAGGCGAACCAGCCGAAGTCGGCCGCACCCTGCGGGGTGAGGAAACCGCCCACGGCGATGGTCGAGCCGAACAGGTAGAGCCAGTAGGCGAACATGTTCAGCCGCGGGAACGCCACGTCGGGCGCGCCGATCTGCAGCGGCATGATCCAGTTCGTGAAGCCGGCGAACAGCGGCGTCGCGAACATCAGCAGCATGATCGTGCCGTGCATCGTGAACGCCTGGTTGAACTGCTCGTTCGACATGATCTGCAGGCCCGGACGGGCCAGCTCGGCGCGCATGAGGAGCGCCATCACGCCGCCGATCAGGAAGAACGCGAAGGACGTGACCAGATACAGCGTTCCGATGGTCTTGTGGTCGGTGGTGGTGAGCCACTTGACCACGACATTGCCGGGCTGCTTGCGCCTGACCGGCAGCTCGTTCTCGTAAGAGTCCTCAGCTGCCGCGGCACCCTGGGGTTCGTTGAGGATGCTCACAGGTTGTTCGTCTCCCGGTTCTTCTCGTGCGGCGTCTGCGCGATGCCGGCGGGAATGTAACCGGTCTGCCCCTTCTTGGCGAGGTCCTTGAGGTGCTGCTCGTAGCGCTCGGGGGAGACGACCTTCACGTTGAACAGCATCCGGGAGTGGTCGACGCCGCAGAGCTCGGCGCACTTGCCCAGGAAGGTGCCCTGATGGTTGGGAACCACCTGGAAGGCGTTGGTGTGGCCCGGGATCACGTCCTGCTTCATCAGGAACGGCACCACCCAGAAGGAGTGGATGACGTCACGCGAGGTGAGGATGAAGCGGACCGTCTTGCCCTCGGGAAGCCAGAGGGTCGGGCCGGGGTTACCGGTCTGGGGGTTCTTCGTGCCCGGCGTACCGACGTCGTAGACACCGCCGGCGTTCGCCGGGAACTCCTTGCGGAACCTGTCCGGAATGGGGAGCAGTTCCTTGGACGTCTTGGCGTTGCCGGGGGAACCGGGAACGTCCGCGATGTAGTTGAAGCCCCAGCTCCACTGGAAGCCGACCACGTTGACCGTGACGTCGGGCTTCTTGTCGAGGCTGAGGAGCTTCGTCTCGTCCCGCGCCGTGAAGTAGAACAGCACCGAGATGATGATGATCGGGACCACCGTGTACAGGGCCTCGATCGGCATGTTGTACCGAGTCTGCGGAGGTACCTCGACCTTGGTGCGGCTGCGCCGGTGGAAGAAAGCACTCCACAGGATCAGGCCCCACACCAGCACGCCGGTGGCCAGCGCGGCCGCCCAGGAACCCTGCCACAGGGAGAGGATCCGCGGAGCCTCTTCCGTGACCGGGGTGGGCATGCCAAGGCGGGGGAAGTCCTTGTATGTGCAACCGGTTGCGGTCGCAAGGACCAGGCCCGCGGTCAGTGCCTGCAGCAGCTTCCGCCGCATCGGGCGCCGCGGCGAGCGGTCGGAGCCGTTGGGACTCACGTAGCGCCTTCCCGAGAGTCTCGCCCGCGCGGTTCGGCTGCGGCCTTCTCGCTGGTCGGTCGCCGCCCTGCGTCGGGCAGGGGTTTGGATGTTTATGCGGACCAAACCCTAGCCGACGCTCTCCGAGGGTTCGCGGGGAGGGTGCCATACGCGCCGCCGGTCACTCCTTAAGGGTGGGAATGAGCGCCCAATAGCTCGGGTTGTCGCGGTTTGGCGGGCGGGTGCGGGGTGCATTGTGGCTGGTCGCGGCCACGCGGCGGAGCCGCATATCGGCACCGCCCGCGCCCCTTGAGGCCGGCTGCTCCACCGAGGATTTACCGTTGCTGTGTGTCCTACTTCGACGCTGCTTCCGCCGCTCCCCTCCATCCCGTTGCACGCCAGGCGCTGTTGGCCTCTTTGGATGAAGGGTGGGCCGATCCCGCTCGGTTGTACCGGGAGGGACGCAGGGCGCGGATGCTGCTCGACGCGGCTCGGGAGGCGGCGGCCGAGGCGGTGGGGTGCCGGGCGGACGAGGTGGTGTTCGCGCCGTCCGGGACGCGGGCCGTACACACCGGTGTCGCGGGGGCGTTGGCCGGGCGGCGGCGGGTGGGACGCCACCTGATCGTGTCCGCCGTCGAACACTCCTCGGTACTCCATTCGGCTGAAGCACTCGAGGCCGAGGGCGGCTCGGTGAGCACGGTGGCCGTCGACCGGGCGGGAGCCGTCGCCCCGTCGGACTTCGCGGCCGCGCTCCGGCAGGACACCGCGCTGGCCTGTCTGCAGTCGGCCAACCATGAGGTCGGGACCGTGCAGCCGGTGGCCGAGGTGGCCGAGGTGTGCCGGGCGGCGGGAGTACCGCTGCTCGTGGACGCCGCGCAGTCGCTGGGGTGGGGGCCGGTCGAAGGCGGCTGGTCGCTGCTGGCGGCGAGCGCCCACAAGTGGGGCGGGCCCTCGGGGGTGGGGCTGCTCGTCGTGAAGAAGGGGGTGCGGTTCGCGCCGCAAGCTCCCGTGGACGAGCGCGAGTCGGGTCGCGCCGCCGGGTTCGAGAACCTCCCGGCCATCGTCGCGGCCGTGGCCTCCCTGCGTGCGGTACGGGCGGAGGCGGCCCAGGAAGCGGTACGACTGCGGGAGCTGACGGAGCGGATCCGGCTGCGGGTGCCGCAGCTGGTGCCGGATGTCGAGGTGGTCGGCGATCCGGAACGGCGGCTGCCGGGGATCGTCACCTTCTCCTGTCTCTATGTCGACGGAGAGGCCCTGCTGCACGAGTTGGACCGGGAGGGTTTCTCCGTGTCGTCCGGCTCGTCCTGCACGAGCAGCACACTGACGCCCAGCCATGTGCTGAGGGCGATGGGGGTGCTGAGCGAGGGCAACGTGCGGGTGTCGCTGCCGTCCGGGGTGGCGGAGGAGGACGTGGAGCGGTTCCTGGCGGTGCTGCCGGGAGCCGTGGCCGGGGTGCGGGAGAAGCTGGGGGCACCCGCTCCGGCGACCGTGACCGTGGTCCGCGCGCAGGAACTGGTCGTCGACTCCCTCGGCAAGCGGTGCCCGATCCCGGTCATCGAGCTGGCCAAAGTGATCGGGGACGTGCCGGTGGGCGGCACGGTGCGAGTTCTCTCGGACGACGAGGCGGCCCGGCTGGACATCCCCGCGTGGTGCGAGATGCGGGGGCAGGAGTACGTGGGCGAGGAGCCTGCGGAAAAGGGCTCGGCCTATGTGGTCCGCCGGGTGAGCTAGGGGGCCGGGGGGCGAGCCCCCCGGAGGGGGCGCGGGTCTGTGCCGATGTGCGGCTCCGCCGCGTGGGCGCGACCGGCCCCCACACACACCCGCGCCCGTAAGGCGGACGTCAGCCCAGGTGAGTACGGACCTCCTCGGCGGCCTCGTCCCCGTACGCCTTGGTGAACCGGTCCATGAAGTGTCCTCGCCGCAGCTGGTACTCCTGCGTCCCCACCGTCTCGATGACGAGGGTCGCCAGCATGCAGCCGACCTGCGCCGCGCGCTGCAGGGAGACACCCCAGGCCAGGCCGGAGAGGAAGCCGGCGCGGAAGGCGTCGCCGACACCCGTGGGGTCGGCCTTGCGCTCCTCCTCGGCACAGCCGACCTCGATCGGGTCCTCGCCGGCCCGCTCGATGCGCACACCCCGCGAGCCGAGCGTGGTGACGCGGTGGCCGACCTTGGAGAGGATCTCGGCGTCGGTCCAGCCGGTCTTGGACTCGATGAGCCCCTTCTCGTACTCGTTGGAGAAGAGGTAGGTCGCCCCGTCCAGCAGTATCCGGATCTCCTCGCCCTCCATACGGGCGATCTGCTGGGAGAAGTCGGCGGCGAACGGGATGTTCCGGGAGCGGCACTCCTCCGTGTGGCGGAGCATCGCCTCCGGGTCGTCGGCGCCGATCAGGACCAGGTCGAGGCTGCCGACGCGGTCGGCAACCGTCTTCAGCTCGATGAGGCGGGCCTCGCTCATCGCACCGGTGTAGAAGGAGCCGATCTGGTTGTGGTCGGCGTCGGTGGTGCACACGAAGCGGGCGGTGTGCAGGGTCTCGGAGATACGGACCGAGTCGGTGTCCACGCCATGGCGGTCCAGCCAGGCTCGGTACTGGTCGAAGTCGAAGCCGGCGGCTCCGACGAGGATGGGCCCGGTCCCGAGCTGGCCCATGCCGAAGGCGATGTTCGCGCCGACGCCGCCCCGGCGTACGTCCAGATTGTCGACCAGGAAGGAGAGCGAGACCGTGTGCAGCTGGTCCGCGACGAACTGGTCGGCGAAGCGGCCGGGGAAGGTCATGAGGTGGTCGGTGGCGATGGAGCCGGTGACTGCGATGCGCACGACAGGCATTCTCCTGCGGGAGGCTGGATTGACAGTTCACGCTACCCGCTCCTGGGCAGCCACTGAAGCTGGCAAAACTACCCGATAGTAGATCTTTCTTCGCGAGGCTCGACATGCCTACGGTGCCATCATGACGAACCTCAAGGTCCACTCTTCCGCTCCGGCCGATCTCGAGGGTGACCTCGCCTCGCTGCGCGGGGACTGCGCCCGGATGGCCCCGCACTGGACGGTTCCCCGGCACGCCGACTCCCGCCCGGTGCCGCCGTCGCTGATCCATGGGGTGACCGTGCCGAAGAGGTCGGCCCGGCTGCTGGACGCCATGTCGGACTACGGCGACTGACGCCCGGCCGTACTGCGGGAACCGCACGCTCCCCTCGCTCGTCCCATCGCCGTCCCCCGTGCCGGGGGCGTGGGACACGATCCAGCGAGGAGCGATGCGGTGAACACCGAGCGACCTGAGAATTCCGAGGGGCCCGAGGTCTCCGCGGTCTCCGACGCGACCGAGAACGCCGAGAGCACCGAGGAGCCCGGGGGCTCGGACGCCTCGAAGGACTCCCTTGTCTCGAAGGAAGCCCTGACGTCGAAGAAGCCCCTGGCCTCGGAGACCTCTGACACTCCCGAGTCTGCCGACGCCCCTGAGTCTTCCGACGCCCCTGAGGCCTCCGGTGTCTCCGAGGCCTCCGGCGCCCCCGAGGTGTCAGGGACCGGCGGGGGTGCCGGTACCCCGCACGACGAGATCGGCGAGGGCGGCGAGGCCCCTGAGGTCGGCGAGGTCCTCGAGGCCGGTGACGCCGACGCCGGTGAGCGGTCCGGGCGGCGGCGCTCCCCCATGGTCGTCGTCTCGGTCGCGGCGGCCGTCCTGCTGGTCGGGGGCGGGGGCGCGATCCTCTCCGCGAACCACTCCTCGGACGGCCGTACGGGCGTCGGCGGGTCCGGCAGTGGCGGCACTCCCCCGCCCCTCGCCCTGGACGGCTGGGCGCAGAGCGGAACGGGCGGCATCGCGCCGGGTGAGCCGGATCCGTACGGGGCGACATACGTGGCCGCGGGGAAACTGGCCGAGGGTCCCGGCTCGGCGCCGGTGTACGCACCGAAGGGCGAGGTCGGCAAGGACGACGTGGCCCGGCTGGCCAAGGCCCTCGGGGTCGACGGCACGCCGGTGGCCGAGGGGCCGAGCTGGCGGGTCGGCGGCAAGGACGGCTCCGGGCCGACGCTCCAGGTCACCAAGGACGCCCCGGGCAGCTGGACCTTCAGCCGGTACGCGCCGGGCACCGACAACTGCAAGAAGATCACCGTCTGCGTGCAGGACCCGGGCGCCCCGGCCGGCGAGCCGGTGAGCGTGGCGGTCGCCGAGAAGGCGGCGGCGCCGGTGCTGAAGGCGCTCGGGCAGGACGACGCCAAGGTCGACGCGGGCCAGATCATGGGTGCCCAGCGGGTGGTCAACGCCGATCCGGTGGTGGGCGGGCTGCCCACCTACGGCTGGACGACCGGCCTGACCGTCGACAAGCAGGGGGACGTCGTCGGCGGCCACGGGCTGCTGGTCGCGCCGGCCGAGGGGAACACGTATCCCGTGCTCGGCGCGGAGAAGACGCTGGCGCTGATGAACTCGGGGCACAAGCACGGGCACCGGATGGGCATCGGCGGCTGCGCGAGTCCCGTCCCGCTGAAGAACCGGCTGGAGCAGCCGTGCGGCACGTCCACGACGGCGTCCGGGGCGGCCGCGGTCACCGTCGAGAAGGCGGTGTTCGGGCTGGCCGCGCACTCGGTCGCCGGGCGGCAGACGCTGGTGCCGTCCTGGCTGTTCGAGGTGCGGGGGACGGCCGCGCGGGGCACCTTCACGGTGGCGTATCCGGCGGTGGACCCGAAGTACCTGACCTCGCCGTCGGACGCGGCGCCGTCCCCGGAGCCGTCCTCGCCGTCCTCGGCGCCGAAGACGCACGACGTGAAGGTCGGCGGCTACACCGCCGACGGCCGCGAGCTGAGGGTGAGCTTCTCGGGCGGGGTGTGCGCCGACTACAAGGCGGCGGCGAAGGAGAGCGCGGACCGGGTGACGGTGACGGTGACCGAGAAGGTCTGGCCGGACAAGGTCTGCGTCGCCATGGCCCGGATGTACGTGAAGACCGTACGGCTGGACGCGCCGCTGGACGGCCGGAAGGTGGTCGGCCCGGACGGGGCGCAGATCCCGAAGGCGAAGTCCGGCGTGGTGCTGCCGCAGGCCCGGTAGCGCCCCCCGGACACACGAAGGCGGGGGGACCCCCGGAGGGGGGGGGGAGAGCTGTCGTTTGGCTGTGGAAGGGCCCGCCGCCGAGTTGGGGGGGGGGTGGCTGGAGGAGGGGCCGCCGAGGCAAAGAAA
>NZ_JBWKFN010000064.1:0-10563 GCF_056434245.1 Streptomyces sp. NPDC044064 | reverse complement strand
CGGCACGTCCGTGAGACCGTCCGTTTCGCCGACGGAGTCAGCACCTTGAGCGAGGCCGGTGCCACCGCCTTCCTGGAACTCGGCCCCGACAGCGTCCTCACGGCACTGACGGCGGTCTGCGCGGACGACAGCGCAGTCGTAGCTGTCCCCGCCCTCCGCAGGGACGGCTCCGAGGAGGCCGCCCTGGTCACCGCTCTGGCGCGGACGCACTGTGCCGGTGTCGACGTGGACTGGGCCCGGCTGTTCGACGGCTCCGGCGCCCAGCGGGTCCAGCTGCCGACCTACCCCTTCCAACGCGAGCTGTACTGGCCCGAAGCCGCACCCGCGCAGGTACCGGCCGCCTCGGACCCCGTGGACGACTGGCGCTACCGGATCACCTGGAAGCCGCTCACCGGCAGGGCCGCGCGAGCCGGCGCCGATTCCGCGCTCGCCGCGACCTGGCTCGTGCTCGTACCCTCGGACCGCGCCGAGGATCAGTGGATCACCTCGGTCGTCGACGCCCTCGGCGCACAGGCCGAGCGCCTCGCTGTCGACGTGTCGGACCGCGACGCGTTCGTCGAGCGCGTCACCGCGCTCGCGGCTGACGGTGGCCCGATCGCCGGTGTGCTGTCCCTGCTCGCCGTGCCCGCGACCGGCGAGGACGGCGCGGACATCCTGCCGGCCGGACTCGGCCGCCCGGATGTCCTCACGCAGGCGCTGGCGGCGGCCGGGGTCGAGGCTTCCGTATGGTGTGCCACGCGCCGTGCGGTGAGCGTCGGACGTTCCGACGCGTCCGCCGACCCCGCCCAGGCCGCGGTCTGGGGGCTCGGCAGTGTCACGGGCCTGGAAGACCCGGCCCGCTGGGGCGGCCTGATCGACGTACCCGACGTGCTGGACGAGCGCGCGGCGGAGCGGCTGCGCGCGGTGCTGGCGCACTCCGGCGGCGAGGACCAGCTCGCGCTGCGCCCCTCGGGCGTCTACGCCAGGCGCCTCGTGCGAGCCCTGCCGTCGTCGGGTGCGGCCGTGGACGGCTGGCACCCGGAGGGCGCGGTCCTGGTCATCGGCGGCGTACGGGGCTTCGGCGGGCACACCGCTCGCTGGCTCGCCCGCCGCGGTGCCGGGCACGTGCTGCTGGCCGGCGCGGGGGAGACGGGACCCGACGAAGTGGCGGCGCTGGACTCCGAACTGACGGAGCTGGGTAGCGGACTCACCGTCGTCGGCGTCGATCCGGCCGACGCCGGCGCGTTGACGGCGGCCCTCGACGGCATCCCGGACTGGTATCCGCTGACCGCCGTGATCCACACCGGTCAGGGCGACGAGCCCGCCGCGGACTCCGTCGGTCTCGACCGTGTCCGGGCCGGCGTCGACGCCCTCGAGGCGGCCCTCGGAGACCGGACGCTCGACGCGTTCGTGCTGTTCGCGTCGATCGCCGGGACCTGGGGCGTGCGCGGACAGGAGGAGGGTGCGGCGGCGAGCGCCTACCTCGACGCCGTCGCACGGCGCCGGAGTGCCCGGGGCGAGACCGCTCTGTGCGTGGCGTGGGGTGCCTGGACGGACCTCGCCGACGGCTCGCTCGGCCGGCACCTGCGCGCCAGCGGACTGCCCCCCATGGCACCCGAACGCGCCCTGGGCGTACTGGGCAGGGCCATCGGGGAGGACGCCGCGTCCGTCACCGTCGCCGACGTGGTGTGGGAGCGTTTCGCGCCCGCGTTCACGCAGACCCGGTCCACCGCCCTGTTCGCGGAACTGGCCGAGGCGCGTGCCGCCCTCGCCGCGACGACGGGTGCGCCGGACGGCGACCCGGCGGACGGACCGGGCTCGGCGGCCGCCGGTGCGCTGCGTGCCGACCTCCTCACCCGTCCGGACGACGCCGAACGCGACGCGGTGCTCCTGGCGCTCGTCCGCCGTGAGGTCGCGGACGTCCTCGGATACCCGGACGCGGAGTCCGTCCCGGCCGGCCACGCCTTCCGGGACCTCGGCTTCGACTCGCTGACCGCGGTCGACCTGCGAGGCCGGCTCGGCACCGCCACCGGCCTGAAGCTGCCCGCCACACTCGTCTTCGACCACCCGACCCCGGTGGCCCTCGCGGCACAGCTGCGGGCCGAGCTGCTCGGGGAACGGGACACGGAGGACGCGGCGACGAACGGCCGGGCCGCCGTCGACGGCCCCGGCGACGACCCGATCGTCATCGTCGGCATGAGCTGCCGCTACCCGGGCGAAGTGCGCTCCCCCGAGGACCTGTGGGAGCTGCTGCGGGCCGGCAACGACGCCATCGGCGGCTTCCCCACCGACCGCGGCTGGGACCTCGAACGGCTGGCCCGCGGCGACGCGGCCGGCCGCGGCCGCAGCGTCACCCGGCACGGCGGCTTCCTCTACGACGTCGCCGACTTCGACGCCGCGTTCTTCGGCATCTCGCCGCGCGAGGCGATGATCGTCGACCCGCAGCAGCGCATCGTGCTGGAGACCGCCTGGGAGGCGCTGGAGCGCGCCGGGGTCGACCCGGCGACGCTGCGCGGCGGCGACACCGGTGTGTTCGTCGGCGGCGGCAGCGGTGACTACCGGCCCGCCATCGACGGGATCGGCCACGTGGAGACCGCCCAGTCGGCCAGCCTCCTGTCCGGCAGGCTGTCCTACACCCTCGGCCTCGAAGGACCCTCGGTGACGGTGGACACCGCGTGCTCGTCCTCCCTGGTCGCCCTGCACCTCGCCGCGCAGGCCCTGCGCGCCGGCGAGTGCTCCCTGGCACTGGCCGGCGGCGTGACGGTCATGTCCAGCCCCGTCGGCTTCGTCGAGTTCGGCGAGATGGGCGCCCTGTCCCCGGACGGCCGCTGCCGTGCCTTCTCCGACTCGGCGAACGGCACCGGCTGGTCGGAGGGCGTCGGCGTACTGGTCGTCGAACGCCTCTCCGACGCCCGGCGCCGCGGTCACGAGGTGCTCGCCGTGCTGCGCGGCTCCGCCGTCAACCAGGACGGCGCCTCCAACGGCATCACGGCCCCCAACGGACCTTCCCAGCGGCGCGTCATCCGGCGCGCCCTGGCCAACGCGGGCCTGACGGCAGGCGAGGTCGACGCCGTCGAGGCGCACGGCACCGGCACCACCCTCGGCGACCCGATCGAGGCGCAGGCGCTGCTCGCCACCTACGGCCGCGACCGCGAGCACGGGCGCCCACTGCTCCTCGGCGCGCTCAAGTCCAACATCGGCCACACCCAGGCGGCCTCGGGCGTCGCCGGTGTCATCAAGATGGTCATGGCGATGCGCCACGGCGTCCTGCCGCGAACCCTGCACCTGGACGCTCCGTCCTCGCACGTCGACTGGTCGGCGGGCACCGTCGAACTCCTCGCGCAGGACACGACCTGGCCGGACACCGGGCAGCCGCGCCGGGCCGGCGTCTCGGCCTTCGGCGCCAGCGGCACCAACGCGCACGTGATCATCGAGCAGGCGCCGGAACACACGGATGCCACCGACGGAGACACGACGCCGATCACGGCACCCGTCCTGACCCCGCTCTCGGCGGCCACCCCCGACGCCCTGCGCGCCCAGGCCGGGCGCCTCCTCGCCCACCTGGCCGAGCGGCCCGGCACCGCGGTCACCGACCTCGCGTACTCACTCGCCGCCACCCGGTCCGCCTTCGAACACCGGGCCACCGTCCTCGCCGCCGACCGGCAGGAACTGGTCCAGGGCCTCACCGCCCTGGCCGACGGACGGAACGCGCCGCAGCTCGTCCACGGCCGCACCACGGGCCGAAGCCGCAGGACGGCCTTCCTCTTCCCGGGGCAGGGCGCCCAGCGCCCGGGCGCCGGCCAGGAACTGTACGCCCGCTTCCCGGTCTTCGCCGAAGCCTTGGACGAGGTGACGGCCTGCTTCGACACCCTGCTGGACCGCCCGTTGCGCGAGATCCTGTTCGCCGGACCCGGCACGGCCGAGGCCGCCCTGCTCGACGACACGGGCTACACACAGCCGGCCCTGTTCGCGACAGGCGTGGCGCTGCACCGCCTCGTCGAATCCTGGGGCATCCGGCCCGACTTCGTGGCCGGGCACTCGATCGGCGAGATCGCCGCCGCGCACGTGGCCGGAGTCTTCTCGCTGGAGGACGCCTGCACACTGGTGGCGGCCCGGGCCCGGCTGATGGCCGCGCTGCCCGCCTCGGGTGCGATGGTCGCCGTTCGGGCCGCGGAGGACGAGGTACGGGCCCGCCTCACCGACGGCGTCTCCGTCGCGGCGGTGAACGGCCCCCGTGCCGTGGTGATCGCCGGCGACACCGAGGAAGTCCTGCGCATCGCCGAGGGCTTCGAGGCCGACGGCCGGAAGACTAGGCGTTTGCGGGTCAGCCATGCATTTCACTCCGTGCACATGGAGGACATGCTCGACGAGTTCGCGCGAGTGGCCCGGGGTATCGGCTACACCGCCCCGCGCCTGCCCCTCGTGTCGAACGTGACCGGCGACGTGGCCGGCGCCGAGCAGGTGTGCGCGCCCGAGTACTGGGTGCGTCACGTCCGGGAGACCGTACGCTTCGGCGACGGCGTACGCGCCCTCGCCGACCGCGGCGTGACCCGGTTCCTCGAACTCGGCCCCGACGCCGTGCTCGCCCCGATGGCCCTCGACAGCGTCGCGGAAGCGGCCGGCGCCGAAACCGGCCAGGACCTCGTCGCCGTACCGGCCCTGCGCCGGGACCGGGACGAAGAGCGGTCGCTGCTCACCGCGCTCGCCCGGCTGCACACCGACGGACTCTCCCCGCACTGGCCCGCCGTCTTCGCCGGTACGGGCATCCGCCGGGTGGACCTGCCGACGTACGCCTTCCAGCGCGAGCGGTACTGGCCGGACACCGTACCCGCCCGGCGGGACGCGGCCGGTGACGCCGAGTTCTGGACCGCCGTACGCACCGCGTCCTTCGACTCCCTCGCCGACAGCCTCGACGTCGACAGCGATGCCCTGTCCCAGGTGCTGCCCGCACTCGCCGACTGGCGCCGCCGGCGCGAGGAGCGCTCCACCGTCGACGGATGGCGCCAGCGGATCGGCTGGAAGCCGCTGACCGGACTCCGTACCGGTACCCCCGGCGGCACTTGGCTCGCCGTCGTACCGGCCGGACACGGGGACGACCCCTGGACGAGCGCGCTCCTCGGTGCTCTCGGCCCGGACACCGTCCGCATGGAGCTGGACCCCGCCACCGACCGGGAACGCCTCGCCAAGCGACTGCGCGAACAGGGCGAACCGGCAGCGGGATCGGGTGCGTTCACCGGAGTCGTCTCCCTCCTCGCCCTCGACGAGACCGACGACTCGGACGTCCCGCTGGGCATGACGCTCACCACGGTGCTCGTCCAGGCCCTGGGCGACGCGGGCTTCACCGCACCCCTGTGGTGCGTGACCCGGGGCGCCGTGGCAGCGACGCCCGACGAGCCCGTGCCCGCGCCGTTCCAGGCAGCCGTCTGGGGCCTCGGCCGCGTCGCGGCGCTGGAGTACCCCGGGCGCTGGGGCGGCCTCGTCGACCTGCCGCCCGTACTCGACGCGGCCGCCGCGGGCCGGTTCGCCGGCTTCCTGTCCGCGCCGGGCGGGGAGGACCAGGTCGCGGTCCGCTCCTCGGCGGTTCTCGGCCGCCGGCTCCTTCCCGTACCGCCGGGCAGTGCCCCGGACCGGGTGTGGGACCCGGCCGGCACCGTCCTGATCACCGGCGGTACAGGAGCCGTCGGCGCCCGGGTGGCACGCCGCCTGGCCCGGGCCGGCGCCCGGAACCTGCTCCTGATCAGCCGTGGCGGCCCGGATGCGGCGGGCGCGGCGGAACTGACCGCCGAACTGCGGGCGGCAGGCGCCGAGGTCACCGTCGAGGCCTGCGACGCCGCCGACGCGGACGCCCTCGCCGCCGTCCTGGCCGCGATCCCCGCCGAAGCACCGCTCACCGCGGTCGTCCACGCCGCGGGAGTCCTGCACGACGGGGTGATCGACGGCCTGACGCCCGAGCGCTGTGCCCCGGTGTTCCGCGCGAAGGTCACCTCCGCACTGAACCTGGACCGGCTCACCCGCCGACTGGGCCCGAACCTCTCGGTGTTCGCCCTGTTCTCGTCCGCCTCCGCGGCCGTGGGCAACCCCGGACAGGGCAGCTACGCCGCGGCCAACGCCGTCCTCGACGCCCTCGCCGAACAGCGCAGGGCCGACGGGCTCGCCGCCACCTCCATCGCCTGGGGTGCCTGGGGCGGCGACGGCATGGCCGCCGACGACCGGGCCGCCGCAGCGGCACACCGCACCGGCGTACGACCCCTCGATCCCGACCTGGCCGTCCTGGCGCTGCGCCGTACCGTCATGGACCCCGACCCCACGGCCGTGGTCTCCGACGTGGAACCGGGACAGTTCGTCCGGGCCTTCACGGCCGTACGGCCCAGCAGGCTGCTGGCGGAACTGCCCGCACCACAGGCACCGAGCGCACCCGACGCCGGCACCGCCGGCCCGGTCCTGCGCGACCGGCTGGCCGGGCTGACCGCCGCACGCCGGCGGACCGCCGTACTCGACCTGGTACGCGGCCAGGCCGCCGGCGTCCTGGGCCACACCGGCACGGAACTCGTCGGTGCGGACAAGGCCTTCCGGGACCTCGGCTTCGACTCGCTCGCCGCCGTCGAGCTGCGGAACCGGCTGAACGCCGCGACGGGCCTCAGCCTGTCGTCGACGCTGGTCTTCGACCACCCGACGCCGGCCGAACTGGCCGGGCACATCCTCCGCGACCTCGACCCGGACGACGCCGGCGACCGGGCGCAGAGCGAGGACGCGCAGGACCGCGTCCGGACCCTGCTGTCGTCCGTGTCGCTCGACCAGCTGCGCCGGATCGGCGTACTGGAGCCCCTGCTGAAACTCGCCGCCGAGCAACAGGACCAGGACCACCCGGCTCCCGAGCCCGGTGGGTACGACGACGCGTCGATCGACGCGATGGACGTCGACGCCCTGGTCCGGGCGGCCCTGCAGAACCCTTCCGACGATGAACCCGAACAGCAGGACTGACGGAGCGGACAGACCCATGACCACGGCCCACGACAAGGTTGTTGAAGCTCTCCGGTCCTCGGTGAAGGAGACCGAGAGGCTGCGGCGGCAGAACCGGCAGCTCGTCGCCGCGGCCACCGAACCCATCGCCGTCGTGGCCATGGGCTGCCGGTACCCGGGCGGGGTCGCCTCGCCCGAGGACCTGTGGAAGCTGGTGGCCTCGGGAACCGACGCGATGTCCGGCTACCCCACCGACCGGGGCTGGGACCTCGACGCCCTGCACGGCGCCGGCACCGACCAGCGCGGCATGGGCGTCAGCCGGTGCGGAGGCTTCCTCGACTCCGTCGCGGACTTCGACGCCGACTTCTTCGGCATCTCACCGCGTGAAGCCGTGTCCATGGACCCGCAGCAGCGGCTCCTGCTGGAAACCTCCTGGGAGGCCTTCGAGCGGGCCGGGATCGACCCGGCCCGCCTGCGGGGCACCCGCACCGGCGTCTTCGTCGGCACCAACGGCCAGGACTACGCCTACCTCCTCGTCCGCTCCCTGGACGACGCCACCGGTGACATCGGCACGGGCATCGCCGCCAGCGCCACCTCCGGCCGGCTCTCCTACACCCTCGGCCTGGAGGGCCCCGCGGTCACCGTGGACACGGCCTGCTCCTCCTCGCTGGTGGCCCTGCACTGGGCGGTCCAGTCACTGCGCACGGGTGAGTGCACCCTGGCCCTGGCGGGCGGTGTCAACGTCATGTCGACACCGGGTTCCCTGATGGAGTTCAGTCGTCAGGGTGGTCTGGCCTCGGACGGCCGGTGCAAGGCGTACGCGGACGCGGCGGACGGCACCGGCTGGTCGGAGGGCGTCGGTGTCCTCGTCCTGGAGCGGCTGTCGGACGCCCAGCGCAATGGTCACCAGGTGCTGGCGGTGGTGCGGGGCTCTGCCGTCAATCAGGACGGTGCGAGCAATGGCTTCACCGCTCCGAACGGTCCGTCGCAGCAGCGGGTGATCCGGCAGGCGTTGGCGAGTGCGGGGCTTTCGGCGCGGGATGTGGACGTGGTGGAGGGGCACGGTACGGGTACGCCGTTGGGTGATCCGATCGAGGCCCAGGCGCTGCTGGCGACCTACGGCCGGGAGCGGGACGCCGGGCACCCGCTGTGGCTGGGCTCGGTGAAGTCGAACATCGGTCACACGCAGGCCGCGGCGGGTGTCGCGGGTGTGATCAAGATGGTGATGGCGATGCGGCACGGGGTGCTGCCGCGCACCCTGCACGTGGACGCCCCGTCGACGCACGTCGACTGGGCGACCGGTGATGTCCGGCTCCTCTCCGAACCGGTGTCCTGGCCGGAGCTGGACCGCCCGCGTCGGGTGGGCGTCTCCTCGTTCGGCATCAGCGGGACGAACGCGCACGTGATCGTGGAGCAGGCCCCGCAGGCGCCGGCGGAACCCGTCACCGCCGAACCGGTCGTGGCGCCCGGGGTGTTGCCGTGGGTGGTGTCGGCCAAGTCCGAGGCGGCCCTGGATGCCCAGGTGGAGCGGCTGGCCGGACTGGAGGCGCTACGTCCGGTGGACGTGGCCTATTCGCTGGCGGTCGGCCGTGCGCGTATGGCGCACCGTGCGGTGCTGGTGGACGGTGCCGAGATCGCTCGTGGTGTGGCGGTTGAGCGGTCGTTGGCGGTGTTGTTCTCGGGTCAGGGGTCGCAGCGGCTGGGTATGGGGCGTGGGCTGTATGCCCGGTTCCCGGTGTTCGCGGAGGCGTTCGACGCGGTGTGTGCGGGGTTGGACCTGCATCTGGACCGTCCCGTCCGCGATGTGGTGTGGGGTGATGACGCTGATCTGTTGAACCAGACGCTGTACACGCAGACCGGTCTGTTCGCGGTCGAGGTGGCGTTGTTCCGTCTGGTCGAATCGCTGGGTGTGCGGCCGGAGTTCGTGGCCGGGCATTCGGTCGGTGAGGTGGCTGCCGCGCACGTGGCCGGGGTGTTCTCCCTTGAGAATGCATGCGCGCTGGTAGCCGCCCGCGGCAGGCTGATGCAGGCGTTGCCCGAGGGTGGCGCGATGCTCGCCGTTGAGGCGACCGAGGACGAAGTGCGGCCACTGCTCGGCGAGTTCGTGTCGCTGGCTGCGGTCAACGGTCCGTCGTCGGTGGTGGTCTCAGGTGTGGCGGAGGCGGTGTGGGAGATCCGCTCCCACTTCGAGGCGCTGGGGCGCAGGGTGACCCGGCTGCGGGTGTCGCATGCCTTCCACTCGCCGTTGATGGACCCGATGCTGGAGGACTTCCGGGCGGTCGTGTCGGGGCTGTCCTTCTCGGCGCCGGAGATTCCGCTGGTGTCGAACGTGACGGGTGAGTTGGCGTCCGAGGTGGTGTGCGACCCGGAGTACTGGGTGCGGCACGTCCGTGAGACCGTCCGTTTCGCCGACGGAGTCGCCGCCTTGAGCGAGGCCGGTGCCACCGCCTTCCTGGAACTCGGCCCCGACAGCGTGCTCACGGCGTTGGCATCGGTCTGCCTGGACGACAGGTCTGTTGTCGTCCCTGCCCTGCGCAAGGAGGGTTCCGAGGAAGCCGCCCTGGTCACCGCTCTGGCGCGGACGCACTGTGCGGGTGTCGACGTGGGCTGGGCCCGGCTGTTCAACGGTTCCGGCGCTCAGCGGGTCGACCTGCCGACCTACCCTTTCCAGCACGAGCGTTACTGGCCCGCGCTCACTCCGGCCGTGGGCGATGTGGCCGGCGCCGGACTGATCGCCGCCGAGCATCCGATGCTCGGCGCCGTGGTGCCCCTCGCCCAGAGCGAGGGCGTGTTGTTCACCAGCCGCCTGTCCCTGCTCACACAGCCGTGGCTGGCTGACGACATCGTGAACGGACAGGTGGTCTTTCCGTCCACGGGCCTCCTCGAACTGGCCATCCGGGTCGGCGACCATGTCGGCTGCGATCACGTCGAGAACCTGACCGTGGCGGCTCCGCTCGTCATCGCCGAGAACGGCGATGCCGTGCTTCAGGTCCGCGTGGGCGACCCCGACGACGCGGGTGTTCGTACCGTGCGCTTCTTCTCCCGCGCGGACGGTGGGTTGGACGAGCCGTGGACCGAGCACGCTTCGGGTCGGCTGGCTCCCGGGGGCCCTGTTTCCCTCGGTGAGAGCCGTTCCGTCGACGAGGAGTTCGCGCTCTCTGGCGAGGCGGCACGCAACGCAAGCAGGTTCGGTCTGCATCCGGCTCTGCTCGGGGACGTGATGCGGGCAGCGGCTGGTGACGACGATCTCGTACCCGTGTCGTGGAACGGGGCGACGCTTCACGCGTCCGGGGCCGCAGTGGTCCGGGCACGCATCGGGCACACGGACGGGGAATCGGTCTCGATCACGTTGGTCGACGTCGACGGCGCACCGGTGCTGTCCGTGGAGTCGGTGACCTTCGGACCGAGGCCGACGGTAATCGGTGGACCGATTGCTGACACAGACCTGAGTGACTCACTGCTGCGGTTGGAGTGGGTGCCTGTTTCGGGTGGTGTGCGGGGGGTTGTTGCTGATGTTGAGGCGTCGGTGGTGGTGCCGTTGGTGGGGGAGGGGGTGGGGCCGGGGGTTGTGCATGGGTTGTTGGGGCGTGTGTTGGGTTTGGTGCGGGAGTGGTTGGCGGGGGT
>NZ_JBWKFN010000063.1:0-12461 GCF_056434245.1 Streptomyces sp. NPDC044064 | reverse complement strand
CCCCCCCCCCCCCCCCCCCCCCCCCCCCCCCCCCCCCCCCCCCCCCCCCCCCCCCCCCCCCCCCCCCCCCCCCCCCCCCCCCCCCCCCCCCCCCAAGGCCGTACGCCCCGCCCTCGCCCTGCTGTCGGCCCAGGCGGTCGGCGCGCGGCCCGAGACCGCACTGCCCGGCGCGGTCGCCGTCGAACTGGTGCACAACTTCTCCCTGCTGCACGACGACCTGATGGACGGTGACGAGGAGCGCCGCCACCGCCGTACCGTCTGGTCGCTGTGGGGCGCCTCCAGCGCGATCCTCACCGGGGACGCGCTGCTGGCCCTCGCCCAGGAGGTGCTGCTCGACTGCGGGCTGCCCACCGCGGCACCCGCGGCCGGACTCCTCGCCCGCACCACGCGCCGGCTGATCCACGGCCAGGTCCAGGACATGGCCTTCGAACAGCGCCGGCACGTGACGGTCGAGGAGTGTCTGGAGATGGCCGGCGGCAAGACCGGTGCGCTGCTGGCGGCGAGCGCTGCCATCGGTGCCCTGCTGGCCGGGGCGCCACAGCCCGCCGTGGACGCCCTCGCGCTCTACGGTGAGCAGGTCGGCCTCGCCTTCCAGCTCACCGACGACGTCCTCGGCATCTGGGGCGACCCGGCCACCACCGGCAAGTCCGTCCACTCCGATCTGCGCGCCCGCAAGAAGTCCCTCCCGGTCGCCTACGCGCTCGACCAGGGCGGCACCCTCGGCGTCGAACTGGCCGCGTGGCTGGCCGCGCCCGGCGACCCCGGCCCGGCGGAACTGCGCCGCGCCGCCGACCTGATCGAGGCCGCGGGCGGCCGCGCCTGGGCCCAGGCCGAGGCGGCCCGCCGGATGGCGCTGGGCGAGGCGGCGCTGCGCGGCGCCGGTCTGGACGCCGGCACCTGTGAGGAGCTGCTCGCGATCGGGCGGTTCATCGTCCGCCGCGAGGTGTGAGAACTCCGGCCGGACCAGTCCCCGTAAGAGATCTGTCAGCAGTGCCGAGGACCGTGAGGGACACGGGCCGAGGCCCCGCCGCCACCCCCGAGGGCGACGGTGCCGGCAGGCAGGCCCCCGGCTCCGCGGGCAGCGTCGCCCCGGAGCCTCCCTCCGGCCGTGGGCAGCGTGGCCCGCGGTCTCCCCCCACCCGTCCGCATCCGCCGCCGGGCGGCGCCGCCCGGTCGTCCTCCCGAGGGACATGACCCGCCGCCCCACGCCACCGCCGTTTCCCCCCAGCGCCCCATCACGGAGATCACCATGCCGCAGGACATCGACTTCCGAATACCGCTGCCAGGCCGGCAGAGCCCCGACCACCGCCGCGCCGAGGCCGACCAGCTGGAGTGGCCGCGTTCCCTGGGCCTCATCACCACCGAGGCCGCTGCCGCACGCCATCTGCGCGGCGCCTACGCCGACCTGGCCTCGCGCTTCTACCCGCACACCACCGGCGCCGACCTCGACCTGGGCGTCGACCTGATGTCGTGGTTCTTCCTCTTCGACGACCTCTTCGACGGACCGCGCGGCGAGGACCCGGAGGAGACCCGCAGCCTCACCGACGCGGTCGCGGCCGCCCTCGACGGCCCGCTGTCCGCCACCGCACCGCCCATCGCACACGGTTTCGCCGACATCTGGCACCGCAGCTGCGCGGGCATGTCCGCCTCCTGGCGCGCACGCAGCGCACGGCACTGGCGCAACTACTTCACCGGATACGTCGACGAGGCCCTCAGCCGCTTCCACGACACCCCCTACGACAGCGCCGCCCAGTACCTGGCCGTGCGTCGGCAGACCATCGGCGTCCAGCCCACCGTGGACATGGCCGAGGCAGCCGGGCGCTTCGAGGTGCCCCAGCGGGTCTTCGACAGCGCGGTGCTCTCCGCGATGCTGCAGATCGCCATCGACGTCAACCTGATGTTCAACGACATCGCCTCACTGGAGAAGGAGGAGGCCCGGGGCGAGCGGAACAACCTGGTCTTCATCCTGCAGCGGGAGCACGGCTGGCCGAAGGGCCGCAGCATCGCCCATCTCCAGGACGAGGTGCACGCCCGCCTCTCCCAGTACCTCCTGCTGGAGAGCTGCCTGTCCAAGGTGTGCGACATCTACGAACTCGACGCCGCCGAGCGCGAGGCCGTGGAGCGGTACCGCACCGACGCCGTGCGCACGGTGATCCGCGGCTCCTACGACTGGCACCGCTCCTCGGGCCGCTACGACGCCGAGTTCGCGGTGGCCGCCAGCGTCCAGGGCTACCTCGAAGAACTCGGCAGCAGCCGCTAGGGGCTTCGCCCCAGACCCCCGACCACCCACCCGATGTGAGGTTGCGATGTCCCAGCAGACCTACACCGCCGGAACGGCCCCCGGGGCGGTCCCGGTCGTCGGCCACGCCCTGCAGATGATGCGCCAGCCCGTACGCTTCATGTCGTCGCTGTCCGCCCACGGCGACCTGGTGAAGATCAAGATCGGTCCGACCTCCGCCTACGTTCCCTGCCACCCCGGACTCCTGCGCGATGTGCTGACCAACGACCGCACCTACGACAAGGGCGGCGTCTTCTACGACCGGGCCCGTGACATCGCCGGAAACGGCCTGGTCACCTGCCCGTTCAAGGACCACCGCCGACAGCGCCGGCTGATGCAGTCGGCCTTCCAGCGCTCCCAGCTCAAGCGCTACGCCACCGCCATGCACGCCGAGATCGAGGCCACCACCGGCCGCTGGCACGACGGCATGGTCGTCGACGCCTTCCCGGAGCTGTACGGCATGGCCCTGCGCACGGTGGCCCGCACCCTGTACTCCACGCCTGTCAGCAAGGAACTCGCCGACGGCGTGGAGCGCGCCTTCGACACCGTGCTCAACGGGCTGTTCCGGCAGATGTTCCTGCCCCGCTTCCTGCGCCGCCTGCCCACCCCGGCCAACCGCCGCTACCGCCGCAACCTGGACTACCTGCACACGACCACCCAGCAGCTCATCGACGACTACCGCCGCGACGACGCCGAACACGACGACCTGCTCTCCGCCCTGCTCGCCTCGCGCGACGAGGACGGCGGCCGGCTGGACGACACCGAGATCCACGACCAGGTCATCACCGTCATGGCGGCCGGCACCGAGACCGTCGCCGGCACCCTCACCTGGATCTTCCACCTGCTCTCCCAGCACCCGGACATCGAGGCCGCGCTGTACGAGGAGATCGACACCGTCCTCGGCGGCCGGACACCGCAGTGGGACGACCTGCCGAACCTCTCGCTGACCGACCGGATCATCAGCGAGACCCTCCGACTGCACCCGCCGGCCTGGCTGTTCACCCGGCTCACCGCCGCCGACACCGAACTGGCGGGCCGGCAGCTGCCGAAGGGGACCACCATCGTCTTCAGCCCCGCCGCGGTGGCGCTGAACGAGGAGGCCTACCCCGACGAGCACCGCTTCGACCCCGACCGCTGGCTGCCCGACCGGGTCAACCCGCTCGCCCGGCAGGCGTTCATGCCGTTCGGCACCGGCGCCCGCAAGTGCATCGGCGACCTGTACGCCCGCACCGAGGCCACCCTCGGACTCGCCACCATCCTCGGCAAGTGGCGGATCACCTGCGAGCCCGACGCCGACGTCCGGCCGGTCCCGCTGGCCACCGTCTACCACCCCCGCAGGCTGCGGCTGCGGATCAGCACCCGCGCCGAGCGCCCCACGGCCGGTGCGGTCCCCTCGCCCCGCCTCGGCGGGGGTGACGCCACGTGAGCGGAACCGGGAAGGTCGAGCTGGCCCGGCCGCGCGGCTTCTGCGCCGGTGTACGACGGGCGATCGGCATCGTGGAGCGAGCCCTGGACCTGCACGGCGCACCGGTGTACGTGCGCAAGGAGATCGTGCACAACCACTACGTCGTCTCCGAACTGGAGAAGCGCGGCGCGGTCTTCGTGGACAGCGAGGAGGACGTCCCGCACGGCGCCCTGTGCGTCTTCTCCGCGCACGGCGTTTCCCCGGCGGTCCGGGCCGGCGCGGACCGCCGCCGACTGGAGGTCATCGACGCCACCTGCCCGCTGGTGGCCAAGGTGCACCAGGAGGCCCTGCGCTTCGCCCGCGACGGCCGCACCGTCCTGCTGGTCGGCCACGCCGGCCACGAGGAGGTCGACGGCGTCCTCGGTGAGGCACCCGAACGCACCGTCGTGGTCGGGACGGTGGAAGACGTGGCGAGGCTCGACCTGCCGGACGACACCCCGGTGGCCTTCCTCACGCAGACCACCCTGTCCTTCGACGAGACCGCCAAGGTGGTCGAGGCGCTCCGCGCGCGGTTCCTGGACATCGTCGCCCCCGGCGGCGACGACATCTGCTATGCAAGCCAGAACCGGCAGAACGCCGTCAAGGACCTGGCACGCCGTCACGACCTGGTCCTCGTCGTGGGATCCGGCAACTCCAGCAACTCCCTGCGGATGGTCGAGGTGGCCCGCGAACACGGCTGCCGGGCCCACCTCGTCCCCGACCGGGACCACTTCCAGGAGGCCTGGCTGGACGGCGTGGCGAGCATCGGCGTCAGCTCCGGGGCCAGCGCGCCCGAGGTGCTCGTCCGCGGGCTCCTCGCCCTGCTGACCGAACTCGGCCACGACGACGTGGAGTTGCAGCAGGCGATGCCCGAGGACGTGGTCTTCGCCCTGCCGGCCCGGCTGGCCGACCCGGTCACCGGCCGGATCCCGCGCACCCCGCTGGCCGACGAGGCACAGGTGGGATGAACCGATGGACACAGCAGAGGAGACCCGCGTGACGACGAAGACACGCGCGCCGGAGACCAGCACCGGGAAGAGCATCGTCGAGGAGCTGGACAGCCCCGAGGATCTGCGGGCCATGTCCGTGCAGCAGGTTCACCGGCTCGTACCGGAGATCCGGCGGCTGCTGGTGGACACGGTCACCCGCACCGGCGGACACCTCGGCCCCAACCTCGGGGTCGTCGAACTGTCCGTCGCCCTGCACCGCGTGTTCGAGTCCCCCCGCGACCGCATCCTGTGGGACACCGGCCACCAGTCCTACGTCCACAAGATCCTGACCGGCCGGGCCGGCGCACTCGGCTCGCTCCGGCAGCGCGGAGGACTGTCCGGGTACCCGTGCCGGGCCGAGTCCCCGCACGACGTCATCGAGAACTCGCACGCCTCCACCGTGCTGTCCTGGGCGGCCGGCACGGCCCGAGCGTACGGGCTGCGCGGGGACACGGACCGCGCCGTGGTGGCCGTCCTCGGGGACGGGGCGCTCACCGGGGGCATGGCCTGGGAGGCACTGAACAACATCGCGACCGCCCCCGGCCACCCGGTGATCGTGGTGCTCAACGACAACACACGTTCCTACAGCCCCACCACCGGCGGCATCGCCGAGCACCTGACCGCGCTGCGCACCGAGACCACCCCCGAGTGCCTGTTCGAGACCCTGGGCCTCGGCTACCTCGGGCCCGTGGACGGGCACGACATCACGGCCGTGGAGGCGGCCCTGCGCCGGGCGCGGGAACTCGGCCGGTCCGTCGTCGTGCACTGCGTCACCGAGAAGGGCCGCGGCCACGCCCCGGCCGAACAGGACGAGGCGGACCGGCAGCACGCCGTACGTCCGCTGCGCTCCGGCCGGCCCAGCGATGACGGTTCGCCCTCCTGGACCGCCGTGTTCGGCCGGGAACTGGCCGAACTCGGCGCACAGCGGCCGGACCTGGTGGCCGTCACCGCGGCCATGCTCCACCCGACCGGCCTGACCGAGTTCGCCGCCCGCCACCCGGAGCGCACCCTCGACGTGGGCATCGCCGAACAGCACGCGGTCACCGCCGCCGCGGGCCTGGCCCTGGGCGGGATGCACCCGGTGGTGGCGATCTACGCCACCTTCCTCAACCGCGCCTTCGACCAGCTACTCATGGACGCGGCCCTGCACCGCGCCCCGGTCACCCTGGTACTGGACCGGGCGGGCGTCACCGGCGACGACGGCCCCTCGCACAACGGCATGTGGGACCTGTCGCTGCTGAACCTCGTACCCGGGCTGCGGCTCGCGGCGCCCCGCGACGCAGCCACCCTGCGCCGCGCCCTGCGCGAGGCCGTCGCCGTCCACGACGGCCCGACCGCCCTGCGCTTCCCCAAGGGCACGACGGGCGAGGACATACCCGCCGTCCGTGCCGTCGGCGGGGTCGACGTGCTCCGGCGGGGGGAGCACGCGGACCTGCTTCTCGTCTCAGTCGGTGCGATGGCCGGCACCTGCCTCGAGGCCGCCGCGCTGCTCGCCCGGGAGGGCGTCGGCGTCACCGTCGTCGACCCGCGCTGGATCAAGCCGGTGCCACCGGCCCTGGTCGAACTGAGCCTCGGGCACCGGCTGGTCGCCACGGTCGAGGACAACGGCCGGGCCGGCGGAGCCGGGTCCGCGGTCGCCCAGGCGCTGAGCGACGCGGGAGCGCCCGCCCCGGTGCGGGTCTTCGGCCTGCCCCAGCGGTTCCTCGCCCACGGCTCCCGCTCCGAGATCCTCGAGTCCGCCGGACTCACCGCTCCTCGTGTCGCCGACGATCTGGCGGCGGCACTGACGTACAGCCGCGCCGCCGTGCGCCGCACCCACCGCGCCGTACCCCACCCAGCCGTACCCCCACACTGAGGAGAAACGTGCCATGTCCGTCTCGCTCGGGGTGCCCACCGTGCCGTTGCGCCTCGCCCCACGCCGCGTCAGCCGGCAGATCAGGGTCGGCTCCGTCGCCGTCGGCGGCGACGCGCCCGTCTCGGTCCAGTCCATGACCACGACCCCGACCGCCGACGTCGGGGCCACCCTCCAGCAGATCGCCGAGCTGACCGCGGCCGGCTGCCAGATCGTCCGGGTCGCCTGCCCCTCGCAGGACGACGCGGACGCGCTGCCGGCCATCGCCCGCAAGTCCCCGATCCCCGTCGTCGCCGACATCCACTTCCAGCCCCGCTACGTCTTCGCCGCCATCGACGCCGGATGCGCGGGGGTCCGCGTCAACCCGGGCAACATCCGGCAGTTCGACGACAAGGTCGCGGAGATCGCCCGGGCCGCGGGGGACGCGGGCGTCCCGATCCGGATCGGGGTGAACGCGGGCTCCCTCGACCGGCGCCTGCTCGCCAAGTACGGCAGGGCCACCCCGCAGGCACTGGTGGAGTCCGCGCTGTGGGAGTGCTCGCTGTTCGAGGAGCACGGATTCCGGGACCTCAAGATCTCCGTCAAGCACAACGACCCGGTGGTCATGGTCAGTGCCTACCGGCTGCTCGCCGAGCAGTGCGACTACCCGCTCCACCTGGGTGTCACCGAGGCCGGCCCCGCCTTCCAGGGCACGATCAAGTCGGCGGTGGCCTTCGGCGCGCTGCTGGGCGAGGGCATCGGCGACACCATCCGCGTGTCGCTGTCGGCCCCGCCCGCCGAGGAGGCCAAAGTGGGCATCCAGATCCTGGAGTCGCTGAACCTGCGGCAGCGCCGGCTGGAGATCGTGTCCTGCCCGTCCTGCGGCCGTGCCCAGGTCGACGTCTACAGGCTCGCCGACGAGGTGACCGCCGGGCTGGAGGGCATGGAGGTGCCGCTGCGCGTCGCCGTCATGGGCTGTGTGGTCAACGGCCCGGGCGAGGCCCGCGAGGCCGACCTCGGTGTCGCCTCCGGCAACGGCAAGGGGCAGATCTTCGTCAAGGGAGAGGTTATCCGGACCGTGCCCGAATCGAAGATCGTGGAGACCCTCATCGACGAGGCACTCAAGCTCGCCGAGCAGATGGAGAGGGAGAAGGAGCTTCCATGACCTACGTGATCGCCCAGCCCTGCGTCGACGTCAAGGACAAGGCCTGCATCGAGGAGTGCCCCGTCGACTGCATCTACGAAGGACAGCGCGCCCTGTACATCCACCCCGACGAGTGCGTGGACTGCGGAGCCTGCGAGCCGGTCTGCCCCGTGGAGGCGATCTTCTACGAGGACGACACGCCCGCGGAGTGGGCGCAGTACAAGGCGGCGAACGCCGAGTTCTTCGACGACCTCGGCTCGCCCGGGGGCGCCGCGGCCCACGGGCTGATCGACCGTGACCACCCAGTCGTCACCGGGCAGCCGGTCCGCACGGCCTGAGACGCTCCCGCCGCCGGGGTCACCGCCCCCGGCGGCATCAGGACCTGGGGGACAGGTCCTGGGCCACCCGGTGGCCGTTCTCCAGCTCCGCCGTGCCCGTGCCCTGAGCCAGGACGTCCAGCGCGGCCAGGACACGGCGGCCGAGGGCACCGGGCAGGTACTCGGGGATCTCCTCACGGGCCACCAGACGCCAGGACAGCAGCTCCTCCTCCTGCAGCCGGATGGCCTTGAACTCGGTCTCGGGCAGCACACCCCCGTCGTACAGGTAGGCCACCAGCGGCGGCCTGCCGGTGCCGTGCACCCAGTCGACGGCCAGCATCCGGCCGAGTTCCCGGTCCAGGCCGATCTCCTCGAGCGTTTCGCGGCGCGCCCCCTGGCGGGGCGTCTCGCCGTCGTCCGACTCGATCGTGCCGCCCGGAAGGGCCCAGCCCTCACGGTAGTTGGGTTCGACGAGCAGTACGCGCCCCTCGTAGTCCCGGAAGAGCGCGGCGGCACCGGCCAGCACGCGGGGGAGGCTCGCGATGTATGTGGCGAAATCACTAGTCGTGGTCACGCAGGAAGGGTAACCAGGCAGCGCACGGCTACGGCGGAGGCGACGCCAGGCGCAGGGTGCGCTCGGCCAGCGCACTGATCCGTACCCCGTCGAAACCGAACACCGCGCTTCGCACCGTGTCCTCCAGCGGGTCCTTCCACTGGTCCGGGACGGCCGCCGCGCCCGTGCGCACCCCGGCCACCGAACCGGCCGTGGCCCCGTTGGAGTCGGTGTCCAGGCCGCCGCGCACGGTGAGGGCGATGGTCCGGGTGAAGTCGCCGTCGCCGTACAGCAGCCCGGCCGTGAGGACGGCCGCGTTCGGGACCGTGTGGATCCAGCCGAGGCCGGCGGTCTCCGCGGACACCGTGGCCAGCGTCTCCTCCCAGGGCAGCCGGGTCTCGTGCAGGGACACGACCCGGCGCACGGTCCGGGCCAGCCGGCTGCTCGCCGGGATCACGGCCAGCGCGGCCTCCAGCGCCTGCCGCATCCCCGGCGCGGTGAACGCCGCCGAGATCAGCGCGGCCGCGAACATCGCGCCGTAGACGCCGTTGCCGGTGTGCGAGAGCACCGCGTCCCGGCGGGCCAGCGCGGCGGCGCGGGGCGGGTCGCCCGGGCAGGTCCAGCCGTAGACGTCGGCACGGATCAGCGCGCCGATCCACTCCTGGTACGGGTTGTCGTACGTCGCCGTCAGCGGCGGCTTCAGACCGTTCGCGAGGTTGCGGTACGCCGCCCGCTCCGCGGTGAAGGTCTGCAGGTACGGCAGCCTGAGCAGCCACAGGTCGCCGACCTGTTCGGTGCTGAAGTCGAACCCGTGGGTCTCCAGCAGGTGCAGGCCGAGGACGGCGTAGTCGACGTCGTCGTCGCGGCAGCTGCCGTGGACACGGCCGCGCACGCACTGGCGCCACTCGGGGCGCAGCACGGCGCCGTCGGCCGCGTCGGCGGGCTCGGGCAGGTAGTCGGTGAGCGGCAGGGCGGCGGCCTTCCGCAGATAGCGGTCGATGCGCTCGCGGGTCCACACCTCGCCCTGTTCGACCGGCTTGCCGAGCATGTTGCCCGCGATCCGGCCGAGCCAGCCCCCGTGGATGCGGTCGGCGAGGTCCGGTCCGGTGCCCTGATTGCTCATGGCTGGGGTCTACCCGTTTTCCCGGCCGGGTCCCAGGCGCTGCCCAGGGTTCGGTCGGGGCATGACGACGGGGGTGTCCTCCGGTTAAGGTCGCAGCGGCGCGACTGGCCCTGACGTGCGCGGGGCCCGGAGAGCAAGGGGAAAGCAAGGTGGCGGACGCTGCAGTGAACGAGACCCGCAGGGTGCTCATCGCCGCGGACAAGTTCAAGGGCTCGCTGACGGCCGTGCAGGTCGCCGAGCGGGTGACGGCCGGGCTGCGCCGGGTCGTGCCCGGCCTCGACGTCGAGGCGCTGCCCGTGGCCGACGGTGGCGACGGAACCGTGGACGCGGCGGTCGCGGCCGGCTTCGAGCGCCGGGAGATCCGGGTGGCCGGGCCGCTCGGCCAGGAGGTGACGGCCGCGTTCGCGCTGCGCGGCGACACCGCGGTGGTGGAGATGGCCGAGGCGAGCGGCCTGCAGCGGCTGCCGGCCGGTGTCTTCGCGCCGCTGACCGCCTCCACGTACGGCTCGGGAGAGCTGCTGCGGGCCGCGCTGGACGCGGGCGCGCGGACGATCGTGTTCGGCGTCGGCGGGAGCGCCACGACGGACGGTGGCGCCGGGATGCTGTCGGCGCTGGGCGCCCGGTTCCTGGACGAGGACGGCGAGCCGGTCCCGCCGGGCGGCGGCGGTCTCGCCGAGCTGGCACGCGCGGA
The DNA here is from genome assembly GCF_056434245.1 of Streptomyces sp. NPDC044064. Classification (NCBI taxonomy): domain Bacteria; kingdom Bacillati; phylum Actinomycetota; class Actinomycetes; order Kitasatosporales; family Streptomycetaceae; genus Streptomyces; species Streptomyces sp. NPDC044064. Next base: position 2,091 of record NZ_JBWKFN010000063.1, on the reverse strand, counting down.
CCTGTCCGGTATCGACCCGCGCCTGTCCGCAGTGGAGCTGGTCCTCGCCAGCGACGTCGACAACCCGCTGACCGGACCGAAGGGCGCGCCCGCGGTGTACGGGCCGCAGAAGGGCGCCTCGCCGGACGACGTGGCGTCCCTGGACGCGGCCCTCGCCCACTTCGCCGAGGTCCTGGAGACGGCCGTGGGGCCGCGCGCCGCCGAGCACGCGGCGGCAGCGGGCGCCGGTGCGGCCGGCGGCATCGGCTACGGCGCCCTCCTCCTGGGTGCCCGCTTCCGCCCCGGCATCGAGGTCATGCTGGACGTGCTCGGTTTCGCTCCGGCGCTGGACCGGGCCGGCCTGGTGATCACCGGCGAGGGTTCGCTGGACGAGCAGACCCTGCACGGGAAGGCGCCGGCGGGGGTCGCCGCGGCGGCCCGGGCGGCCGGCAAGGACGTCGTGGCGGTGTGCGGTCGGCTAGCCCTGCCGGAGGAGGCGCTGCACCGGGCCGGGATCGGCCGGGCGTACCCGCTGACGTCCGTGGAGCCGGACGTGGCGAAGTGCATCGCGGACGCCGGGCCGATCCTGGAGCGGGTCGCGGAGCGGATCGGCCAGGACTTCCTGCTCTGAGCCGTCGCCGCACGGCCGGTCCTACTGCAGTTCGGTCAGCTCCCCGTCCACGTCCCGGTAGTAGCTGCCGCTCGTGCGGCCCCACACCTGCTGGTGGTCCAGCCACTGCTTCGTGATCTGGTGCAGGGTCTTCGCGGGGCGCTCCCAGACCATGGAGTGTCCCGCGCCCGCCAGCTGGAACATCAGCTTGTCCGGCCCCGCGACGGCCTTGTAGAGGGCCGGGACGGAGAAGCGCAGGACCGGCGGCACCGGGAGGGTCTCCGGGGTGTTGGCCGTCCTGTCCAGCTCGCCGTGGACGAGGGCGACGGGCACCTGGTTGCCGAGCACGCCGTTGTACGCCGCGGTCTGGTTGTTCCAGCCCCACCAGAACGAGTTCCGGAACCGGTGGACGCCCTCGTGCGTGCCGTCCGGCAGCAGGGGACCCCACTTGGCGCCGACGGGGTCGCTGTCCATCATGGCGGCCCACACGGTGTCATCGATGCCGGGCTCCCGCTGGAGCGGGCTGCCCGTCTCGCGGTCCCACGCCACCTTGAAGCCGGTCTTGCTGTTGACGTGCATCGGGAAGCCGAACATGGCCTGCGGCGGGTACACGGGCAGGTTCGTGACCCCTTTGGGGAGCCCGAACGGGTCGACGGGATTCTCCGACCACCGTCCCAGCGGTGCGAAGATCGGGGCGAGGAGGAACAGGCTCCTGACCTCCGCGGGGTGCAGGAGGGCGTACGGACCCATGAGCGGTCCCGCGGCGGACCAGCCGACGAAGTGGATCGGCTTGTTCATGCACCGTGACCTGACGAACCTGACGACGGTGGCCAGCTCCGACCATTCGCTCTGCGAGGTGCCGAACTCGTGCGGGTACGGGGGCGTCCCGCACGCGGCCGCGAGCGCGCCCAGCACGTCGTCCCGCTGGGCCGGGTTGGCGTTGCACGGGTCGTCCATCATCAGGCGTGGCGATTTCCCGTTGCCCTGTACGTCCATCATGTACACGTCGTAGTGGTCCCTGGCCAGCTGCTGGGCCCAGCTGTACCGGATGGCGTCGTCCCCGGGCACTCCGGGGAGCACGAGGTCGTATCCGGCGAGCACCGGGACGCTTCTGCCGTGGAGCATCAGCACCGGCTCGGGGTCGTGGCCCGGCTGGGTGCCGTTCCACTCCCGGACGAAGAGGTTCACCTGCTTGTTCGCGTTGGCCGGATTGTTCGACTTGTGCGTGACCGAGTGGTCCGTCTGCACGGGTCCGGGCATGGCCGTCCTCCCATCCGCATGGTGGGATTAATATCAGTAAATACCCCTGTTTCTACCGTCCCCCTACCCCTGAATCAGTGCAAATCGGCAGGAAACAGGGGTAGTTGACGGGGCAAAGGGGAGCCGGCCGCAGCCCTTGAACGCAAAACGGGTGTGGGGGGGGGGGGGGGGGGGGGGGGGGGGGGGGGGGGGTGTGGGGGGGGGGGGGGGGGGGGGGGGGGGGTGGTGGTGGCCGCCCGGAG
>NZ_JBWKFN010000062.1:0-16535 GCF_056434245.1 Streptomyces sp. NPDC044064 | reverse complement strand
AAACGCCCGGTTACATTCCGAACCCGGAAGCTAAGCCTCACAGCGCCGATGGTACTGCAGGGGGGACCCTGTGGGAGAGTAGGACGCCGCCGAACTCCTTTTACAGCTCCGGCTCTTGGGCACACAGCCCAGGGGCCGGAGCTTTTTTGCGTTGAGGTAGGGTCAGGGGGCATCGTTGGCTCGTTTTCGCACAGGAGGCCCCCGGGTGGAGGTCCAGGAGACCCGTGTCCAGACTGACCGGGTCCTCACCATCCCCAACATCCTCAGCATGGCGCGGCTCGTCGGCGTCCCCCTCTTCCTCTGGCTGATCCTCAGGCCGGAGTTCGGGGGTCCCAACTGCGATGGCTGGGCCCTCCTGGTGCTGGCCTTCAGTGGGATCAGCGACTATCTCGACGGCAAGCTCGCCCGGCGCTGGAATCAGATCAGCAGCCTCGGCCGGCTCCTCGATCCGGCTGCCGACCGGCTGTACGTGCTTACCACTCTGCTGGGGCTCACGTGGCGGGAGATCCTGCCGCTCTGGCTGACCGGCCTCCTGCTCGCGAGAGAGCTGGTTCTGCTGGTGATGGTGGGCATCCTTCGCCGGCACGGCTATCCGCCGCCCCAGGTGAACTTCCTGGGGAAGGCCGCCACCTTCAACCTGATGTACGCCTTCCCGCTCCTGCTCCTCAGTGACGGAAACGGATGGATCGCGTCAGTCGCCGCCGTTTTCGGATGGGCGTTCGCAGGGTGGGGTACAACGCTCTATTGGTGGGCAGGAGTGCTCTACGTGGTACAAGTCCGCCGCCTGGTCCGCGCGGACGCCACGGCCGATTGAGCTCGTTGATTGTCCGGACATGGTGGCCCCGATGGCCCGCTGCGGAAAACTGCGGGACAATCTGGACGGGTGAAGTCGGCTAGACCGTCGTCTCTCTAGGAGGACGCTTCCGACATGAAGGCCGTCGTGATGGCCGGTGGCGAAGGCACTCGCCTTCGCCCTATGACCTCCAGCATGCCCAAGCCGCTCCTGCCTGTGGCGAACCGTCCGATCATGGAGCACGTGCTTCGGCTGCTCAAAAGGCATGGGCTCAACGAGACCGTTGTCACCGTTCAGTTCCTGGCATCGCTCGTCAAGAACTACTTCGGCGACGGCGATGAGCTCGGAATGGAGCTCACATATGCCAATGAGGAGAAGCCACTCGGTACCGCCGGAAGCGTCAAGAACGCCGAAGAGGCGTTGAAGGACGATGCTTTCCTGGTCATCTCCGGTGATGCTCTGACGGACTTCGACCTCACGGATCTGATCAATTTCCACAAGGAGAAGGGTGCACTGGTCACGGTTTGTCTGACCCGGGTGCCCAATCCGCTGGAGTTCGGTATCACCATCGTCGACGAGGAAGGCAAGGTCGAGCGTTTCCTCGAGAAGCCGACCTGGGGGCAGGTCTTCTCCGACACGGTGAACACGGGCATCTATGTCATGGAGCCCGAGGTGTTCGACTACGTCGAGCCCGATGTGCCCGTCGACTGGTCCGGCGATGTCTTCCCGCAGCTGATGAAGGAAGGCAAGCCGATCTACGGCTATGTCGCCGAGGGCTACTGGGAAGACGTCGGCACCCATGAGAGCTACGTGAAGGCCCAGGCCGACGTCCTTGAGGGCAAGGTCAACGTCGACATCGACGGATTCGAGATATCGCCCGGCGTCTGGGTGGCGGAGGGTGCCGAGGTGCACCCCGACGCCGTGCTCCGCGGACCGCTCTACATCGGTGACTACGCCAAGGTGGAGGCCGGCGCCGAAATCCGCGAGCACACCGTCATCGGCTCCAATGTCGTCGTCAAGAGCGGTGCGTTCCTGCACCGGGCCGTGGTCCACGACAACGTGTATGTCGGTCAGCACAGCAACCTGCGCGGCTGTGTCGTGGGCAAGAACACCGACATCATGCGGGCGGCCCGGATCGAGGACGGCGCGGTCATCGGTGACGAGTGCCTGATCGGTGAGGAATCGATTGTTCAGGGCAATGTGCGGGTCTACCCGTTCAAGACCATCGAGGCGGGCGCCTTCGTCAACACCTCGGTGATCTGGGAGTCGAGGGGACAGGCGCAGCTCTTCGGTGCCCGCGGTGTGTCCGGAATCCTGAACGTGGAGATCACTCCGGAGCTCGCCGTACGGCTGGCGGGTGCCTATGCGACCACGTTGAAGAAGGGCTCGACGGTCACCACGGCCCGTGACCACTCCCGAGGCGCACGCGCCCTCAAGCGTGCGGTGATCTCCGCGCTCCAGGCCAGCGCCATCGACGTACGGGACCTGGAGAACGTACCGCTTCCCGTGGCCCGGCAGCAGACCGCGCGGGGCAGTGCCGGCGGCATCATGATCCGGACCTCGCCGGGTGTGCCGGACTCCGTCGACATCATGTTCTTCGACGGGCAGGGCGCGGATCTGTCGCAGGGCGGTCAGCGCAAGCTCGACCGGGTGTTCGCGAGGCAGGAGTACCGCCGGGCGTTCCCCGGTGAGATCGGTGACCTGTACTTCCCGGCGAGCGTCTTCGACTCCTACACCGGTTCGCTGCTGCGCAACGTGGACACCACGGGGATCGCGGAATCGGGCCTGAAGGTGGTCGTCGACGCCTCCAACGGCAGCGCCGGTCTGGTCCTGCCCAGCCTGCTCGGCAAGCTCGGTGTGGACTCGCTGACCGTCAATCCGGGTCTTGACGAGTCCCGGCCCACGGAGACCGCCGAGGTGCGCCGCAACGGGCTGGTGCGCCTCGGTGAGATCGTGGCGTCCTCGGGGGCCGCGTTCGGTGTCCGGTTCGACCCCGTCGGCGAGCGGCTGTCGCTCGTGGACGAGAAGGGCCGGATCATCGAGGACGACCGGGCGCTGCTCGTGATGCTGGACCTGGTGGCCGCCGAGCGGCGCAGCGGACGTGTGGCGCTGCCGGTGACCACGACCAGGATCGCCGAGCAGGTGGCCGCCTACCACGGCACGCAGGTCGAGTGGACGACCACGTCTCCGGACGACCTCACGCGCGTGGGACGCGAAGAGGGCACCATTTTCGGCGGTGACGGCAAGGGCGGGTTCATCGTCCCCGAGTTCAGCGGCGTCTACGACGGCACGGCTGCCTTCGTACGGCTGATCGGGCTGGTGGCGCGCACGCAGCTCACACTGAGCCAGATCGACGCGCGGATTCCGCGGGCGCACGTTCTCAAGCGGGACCTGGCGACCCCGTGGGCCGTAAAGGGCCTGGTGATGCGGCGTGTCGTCGAGGAGGCCGGTGATCGCTCTGTCGACACGACGGACGGCGTCCGGGTCGTGGAGACCGACGGCCGCTGGGTGATGGTGCTGCCCGACCCCGCCGAGGCCGTCACCCATCTGTGGGCCGAGGGGCCCGACGACGCCTCGGCGCAGGCCCTGCTGGACGAGTGGTCCGCCGTGGTGGACAGCGCCGGGCGGTAGAACCGCCAGCTCCGGGCGGCAAAAGCCACAGCACACGCGCGTGCCGGACAAGTGTCCCCAAGGGGGCCTGTCCGGCACGCCGGTGGGGCCATTCGGAGGTACTGCGCGCGACATGCGACGATGTGCGGCATGCCGCAGCAACCCCCCGTTCGGAGCAGCCCCCCTCGGGCGCGGCGTCCGGACGCTTCCATGTCGTTGATCACCAACGTCATGGACCACAGCCTCGACGACGGGTATGCCGAGGCCGCCGCCCGGAAGAGGTCCCAGGGCATCGAGGGCGGGCTGCCGAAGACCCTCAGGGCGAAGCTGGGCCTGGCGGCCGGGCTGGTGCTCGCGGCGCTGGTCGTGACCGTCGGAGCGGCCCAGGCGCGGGTGGCGGCGCCCGTGGTGGCCAAGGAGCGCCAGGAGCTGATCGACCGCATCGACCGCGAGACCGCGGCCGCGGACAGCCTGGAAAGTGATGTCGACAAGCTGCGCGACGACGTCAGCGGCCGCCAGCGGGCGGCGCTGAAGCAGAGCGGCGGCGGTTCCGGGGCGGACCTGGTGGGCATTCTGTCGGGCGCCACCGCGGTGCACGGCCCCGGGGTGAAGCTCGTGGTCGACGACGCCAAGGAGGCCAGCACAGGCGGCGACGGCACCGACAATCCGCGCGAGACCTCCGGATTCTCCGACACCGGGCGGCTGCGCGACCGGGACATGCAGCGGGTGGTCAACGGGCTGTGGGCCTCGGGGGCCGAGGCCGTCTCGATCAACGGACAGCGGCTGACGGCCCTGTCCGCGATCAGGGCCGCGGGTGACGCGATACTGGTCGACAACAGGCCGCTGGTGCCGCCGTACACGGTGCTGGCGGTGGGGGACGGTGGGCAGCTGAGCACCGGGTTCCAGAACAGCGCGGACGGGCTGTATCTGCATGCCCTGGAGCAGAACTTCGGCATCCGCGCCACCATCTCCACGCAGAGTGACGTCCGGTTGCCCGCCGCACCGAGTGTGATCGTACGCACAGCACAGCCGAACGCCGAGAAGACTGAGAAGGGCACATCGTGATCGCCGTACTGGGCCTCGTCGTGGGAGTCGTGGCCGGCCTGTTGGTCCGGCCTGAGGTTCCGGCGGTCGTCGAGCCTTATCTGCCGATTGCCGTCGTGGCGGCGCTGGACGCCGTGTTCGGTGGTCTGCGGGCCATGCTGGACGGCATCTTCGACGACAAGGTCTTCGTGGTGTCGTTCCTGTCGAACGTGGTCGTGGCCGCGTTGATCGTTTTCCTGGGCGACAAGTTGGGCGTGGGTGCCCAGCTGTCCACGGGTGTCGTGGTCGTTCTCGGTATTCGGATCTTCTCGAACGCCGCGGCGATCCGGCGGCACGTCTTCCGGGCGTGAGGCGGATGAGCAACCAGGAAGAGCAGCCGGAGAACAGGCTGCGCAAGGAACTGCCCGACGAGGTGCCGGCCCCTGCCGCCGAGCCCGAGCAGGTGCCCGCCGAGAGTGCCGAGCCGCAGCTCACCGGGCGCCAGCGGCTGGTCAAGGGGGTGTGGCCGCCGCGGGTGACCCGGGCCCAACTCATCGTCGCGCTGCTGCTGTTCGGCCTCGGTTTCGGCCTGGCGGTGCAGGTGGCGTCGAACAGCGACAGCGACAGCGCGCTGCGCGGAGCCCGTCAGGAAGATCTTGTTCGCATCCTCGATGAACTGGATGACCGTACTCAGCGTCTTGAGGACGAGAAGCAGGGACTCGAGAAGCAGCGCCAGGAGCTGCAGAGCAGTTCCGACCAGGCCGCGGAGGCGCGCCGGCAGACCGCCGAGAAGGAGAGACAACTCGGCATTCTGGCGGGCACCGTGGCCGCGCAGGGTCCCGGCATCACGATGACGATCGAGGACACGAAGGGGACGGTCAAGGCGGACATGCTGCTCGACACGATCCAGGAGTTGCGCGCGGCCGGCGCGGAGGCGATCGAGGTCGACGGAGTACGGGTGGTCGCGGGCAGCTACTTCACCGACTCCGGAAAGACCGTGAGCGTCGACGGGAACAAGATCAACGCTCCCTATCGTTTCAAGGTCATCGGCAAGCCGCAGGATCTCGAGCCGGCGCTGAACATTCCTGGAGGCGTGGTGCAGACGCTGGAGAAGGAGCAGGCCACGGCGACCGTCGAGCGATCGAGCAAGATCGTCGTGGACGCCTTGCGACAGGCGAAGCAGCCTGACTACGCTCGGTCGTCCTCCCAGTGAACCGGTGGTGCATGGGGGACGTCCGGCAGGGGCATGAGGTTGCGGGGGGTCGGCGCACCGAAGGAGTGGCGCGTGGTGGAAACTGTCTGGTGGATACGGACGTTGTGAGGGTGTCCGGGTCGGCCGGTGTAGGCAATCAGGGTTCGTCCTGCCCCACGGGCGGGTCTGTTTCGGTCAAGGGGAATCGCCCGTGAAGTTGTTTGCGAAGTTGTTCGGCAAGAGCGCGCGAGAGGGTAGCGACAACGCGACCGCTCGTCATCGCGCACAGCCTGACGCAGAGGGCCAGCGCCCGCTGTTCCGTGACCAGGTCGCTGGTCCGGGCGGTGACATTTCCGGAGGTCAGGGCGCGGCGTCTGTTGACCCTGCCCAGTCCGGCGGCATAGGTTTCGGGCAACCGTCAACCTCAAGTGCGGGTGGAGGGTTTGCCTCCGACCCGTATGCGTCCAACGCCCCTGCGGAGGATCCGTCCATGTCGGTCCTGGTCTGTACGAGGTGCGGTAACCGCAACGCGGAGAACGCCCGCTTCTGTTCCAACTGCGGTGCGCCGCTGCGGCCCGGTGTGGCGCCGGAGCGCGCGTCCGAGACCACGTCCACGATCTCCATCTCCGGTCTCGAGGCCTACGACGCCGAGGTGACCGGCCAGACGGCCATGCCGATGCTCTCGCCCGAGGCGCAGGCCGCGGTCGACGCCCTGCCGATGGGCTCGGCGCTGCTGGTGGTGCGCCGGGGTCCGAATTCGGGCAGCCGCTTCCTGCTGGACAGCGACCTGACCACGGCCGGCCGTCACCCGCAGAGCGACATCTTCCTGGACGACGTGACGGTCTCGCGTCGGCACGTGGAGTTCCGGCGCTCCCCGGACGGCTCGTTCACGGTGGCCGACGTGGGCAGTCTGAACGGCACGTACGTCAACCGCGAGCGGATCGACCAGGTCGCTCTGTCGAACGGTGACGAGGTGCAGATCGGCAAGTACCGGCTGGTCTTCTACTCGAGCCGGCAGGGCATCTGACCCCCCGGACTCCGTCCGGGGGGACCCCAGGGAAGGTCCATGCTTCAAACACCGAGCGGCGGTGCCCGAAGCGGTACCGCCGCCGCGGGCAGTGGGCTGATGAGCATCGGCGCGGTGCTGAACGCACTGCGTGACGAGTTCCCCGAGGTCACCATCTCCAAGATCCGCTTCCTGGAGTCGGAGGGCCTCGTCGAGCCGCAGCGGACCCCTTCGGGGTACCGGAAGTTCAGTGCCGGTGACGTCGAGCGCCTCGCGCATGTCCTGAGGATGCAGCGGGACCACTATCTGCCGCTCAAGGTGATCCGCGAGCACCTGGACGCCATGGAGCGGGGCGAGGCCGTCCAGTTGCCCCTGGTCGGGCGCCAGCGCACCGGCGAGGACGTGCTGGAGCCGCTCGAGCGGCCCACGGTCGCCCGGATCGGGCGGGCCGCGCTGCTGGCGGCCGCCGACATCGCCGAGGGCGACCTCGAGGAGTGGGAGTCGTACGGGCTCATCGCCCCACTGGAGGACGGGGCGTACGACTCCGAGGCCGTCACCGTGGCCTCGCTGATCGCCGAGCTGGGGCGGTTCGGGATCGAGCCGCGCCACCTTCGGGTGATGAAGGCCGCCGCCGACCGCGAGGCGGGGCTCGTGGACCAGGTGGTGGCCCCTCTCAAGCGCCACCGCAACCCGCAGACCAGGGCTCATGCCGAGGCCCGGGCGAAGGAGCTGGCGGCGCTCACGGTGAAGCTGCACGGCGCGCTGGTGCAGATCGCTCTGGGTGTCCGGCTGCCCTGAGCGGCGTGGGTTCCAGGGTCCGGATCGGGCACCTGTTCCCGGCCCGACTACCCAAACGTCCCGGGCACGGCCTAGGGTTGCTGTGTGAACGAGCTCGATGTCGTAGGTGTCCGGGTGGAAATGCCCTCGAACCAACCGATCGTGCTCCTGCGCGAAGTGGGGGGCGACCGTTACCTCCCCATCTGGATCGGGCCGGGGGAGGCGACGGCGATCGCCTTCGCCCAGCAGGGCATGGCCCCCGCGCGACCGCTGACCCACGACCTGTTCAAGGACGTGCTGGAGGCCGTCGGCCAGGAGCTGACCGAAGTACGCATCACGGATCTGCGTGAGGGCGTCTTCTACGCGGAGCTGGTCTTCGCCAGCGGGGTGGAGGTGAGCGCGCGTCCCTCGGACGCCATAGCGCTCGCACTGCGCACCGGAACGCCGATCTACGGCAGTGACACGGTGCTGGACGACGCCGGCATCGCGATCCCGGACGAGCAGGAGGACGAGGTGGAGAAGTTCCGCGAGTTCCTCGACCAGATCTCGCCCGAGGACTTCGGCACCAGCAGCCAGTGAGACGGGGGCCGGCCGGGCGGCCCGCGGGTCTTTGACCGGCCGGTCGGCGGTTCGCCGGGCCCCGGCGCCGTGGCAATTGCCACCGGCCATTGAGAGCGTCCTACGGCCCACCGCCGGAGCATTCGGCTAGCCTTTCCCCGCGGTGGGGCACGGGAAACCACTCCTAGGGTGATTATCACTCGGCGTGCCGAGTGTGGCGATCGTTGACGCACCCCTGGTGACTGCCTACCGTCGAGAAGGCAGGTCAAGGACGGAGGTCGGCGTGAGAATCAGCGGCGACGGTACGGCTGGGGGTGCCCCCGGACGACTCGGGGAGAGCGGTCCGTACCCTCCCCCGGGTTCTCAGCTGCGTTCGGACAGGGGGTACCCCCAGCCCGGCAGCGCGGTCGACCGCGCCTCACAACGACCGACGGTGGTGCCCGACGGCGGAGGGGCGACGTCCATGGCGTCCGAAGAGATCGGCTATCGCGGGCCCACCGCCTGCGCGGCCGCCGGAATCACCTATCGGCAGCTCGACTACTGGGCCCGCACCGGCCTCGTCGAGCCGAGCGTGCGGCCCGCGTACGGCTCGGGCACGCAGCGCCTGTACAGCTTCCGGGACGTCGTCGTACTGAAGATCGTCAAGCGGTTCCTGGACACCGGGGTCTCGCTGCAGAACATCCGTACGGCCGTACAGCACCTCCGGGAACGCGGTTTCCGTGACCTGGAGCGGATGACGCTCATGAGCGACGGCGCCACGGTCTACGAGTGCACCTCGCCCGACGAGGTCCACGCCCTGCTCCAGGGCGGTCAGGGGATCTTCGGCATCGCCGTCGGTGTGGTCTGGCGGGACGTGGAAAGCGCGCTCTCCCAACTGCACGGCGAGCGCATCGACACCGGGGAGACCCTGGTCGGCAACAACCCGGCGGACGAGCTGGCCAGGCGCCGCAACCGGGCGGTCTGACGGCGCCCCTTCGGGGGTCCGCGTTGTCAGTGGCGTGGTGCAGCATCGGAGATGTGAGAAACGCGCCCACGATCCTGCATCTCGACATGGATGCCTTCTTCGCCTCGGTGGAGCAGGCGTCCAAGCCGAGCCTGCGCGGGAAGGCCGTCGTCGTGGGTGGACTCGGACCGCGCGGAGTGGTGGCCACCGCGTCGTACGAGGCCCGGGTCTTCGGGGTCCACTCGGCGATGCCGATGGCCCAGGCCCGCAGGCTGGCGCCGAACGCCGCGTATCTCGTGCCGCGCTTCGCCCTGTACAAGTCGGTCAGCGAGCAGGTCATGGCGCTGCTGCGGGCGCTGTCGCCGCTGGTGGAGCCACTGAGCCTGGACGAGGCGTTCGTCGATCTGGAGGCCGGGGCAGCGGCCTGGGACGAGGCCTCGGCGCGGCTGGCCGGGACGAAGCTGCGGGCGGACATCCGGACGGTCACGGGGCTGACCGGGTCGGTGGGGCTGGCCGCCTCCAAGATGCTCGCGAAGATCGCCTCGGAGCAGGCCAAGCCCGACGGGCTCGTGCTGATCGAGCCCGGGACCGAGCGGGCGCTGCTGGGCCCCATGTCGGTGCGGACGCTGCCCGGGGTCGGGCCGGCGACCGGGGACCATCTGCGGCGGGCCGGGATCACGACCGTGGAGGAACTGGCCGAGGCGGGCGAGGACGAACTCGTCCGGATGCTCGGCAAGGCGCACGGGCACGCGCTGTACGCCATGGCGCTGGCGCACGACGACCGGCCCGTGGTGGCCGAGCGGGAGACCAAGTCGGTGTCGGTCGAGGACACCTACGACGTGGACATCCATGACCGGCTGCGGGTCGGACTGGAGGTGCAGCGGCTCGCCGACCGGTGCGTGGTGCGGCTGCGGGGGGCCGGGCTGTCCGGGCGGACCATCGTGCTGAAGGTCCGGCGGTACGACTTCTCTACGCTGACCCGCTCCGAGACGCTCCGCGGCCCCACCGACGATCCGGCGGTGATCAGGGAGGCGGCCGCGCGGCTGCTGGAGTCCGTGGACACCACGGGTGGGGTACGGCTGCTGGGCGTGGGCGTCTCGGGGCTCGCCGACTACACCCAGGAGGACCTGTTCGCGCAGGCCGCGGCCGGCGAGCGGGACGCGGCCGCGGCAGCGGAGGCGTCGGAGGAGGCCCTGCCCGACGCCGTGGAGGAGCGCCCGGAGCCCGCCGAGCGGCAGTGGCGTGCCGGCTACGACGTGCGGCACGCCGAGTACGGGCACGGCTGGGTGCAGGGCAGCGGCCTGGGGCGGGTCACTGTCCGCTTCGAGACACCACAGTCCGAGCCGGGGCGGGTCCGTACGTTCTTCGTCGACGATCCTGCGCTGGAGCCGGCCGAGCCGTTGCCGTTGGTTGCGGGAACCGGCGTCGCCCACCTGCCCCCGGCCGGGGATCAGACCTCTTCCGTGCCCGCCAGCTTGCCGAAGTCGTGGTCCGGTACCGAGGGAGGTGCGGCCGCGTCCAGGCCGTAGTGGTGGTAGAGCTGGAGTTCCTGTTCGGGGGAGAGGTGGCGGCCCACGCCGAAGTCGGGGGCGTCCTTGATGAGCGCGCGGTCGAAGGGGACCCGGAGGGAGCCCTCCACCAGTTCGCTGGGCTCCAGGGGGACGAAGGCGTCCCGGGAGAACAGGCCGGTGCGTATGGCCGCCCACTCGGGCACGCCCGTGGCATCGTCGAGGTACACCTCGTCGATGGTGCCGATCTTGGTGCCATTGCGGTCGAACGCCTTGCGGCCGATCAGGTTGCGCGGATCGATTTCGGTCTGCACGGTCCCTCTCCCTCCACTTGGTCGCAACTCATCCGTAAGCACTACAAAAGAGCACATTCAAGGAGGCGGCCACTCGAGGGCCCATGCGTTGACCTCGCTGGTAGGCTGACAGCGGCTGCTGACCCCGTGCGGGAGAGTCCTCCGACCACCTCGGAGGCGCCGAAGGAGCAAATCCTCCCCGGAATCTCTCAGGCTCACGTACCGCACGGACGAGGTCACTCTGGAAAGCAGGGCGGGTGTCGACGGCTCCCGCCCTCACCGACGGTGAAAGCCGGGACCCTCGGGCGCCCGGTGAAGCTCTCAGGTTTTGATGACAGAGGGGGAGGCCGTCGGGGCAACCGCCGTGGTGCCCCTCGAAGGTCGCGTCTGACCAGGAGGCCTCCGCAATGACCGCCCATCGCACTCCGCTCTCCGAGCTCGAAGCGGGCATCCCCTTCGAACAGCGCCACATCGGACCCGACCAGGAGGCGCGGGCCAAGATGCTCGCGCACGTCGGTTACGGCTCGCTCGACGAGCTCACCGCCGCCGCGGTGCCGGATGTGATCAAGAACGCCGACGCGCTCGATCTGCCGGGTGCCCGTACCGAGGCCGAGGTGCTCGCCGAGCTCCGCTCGCTCGCCGACCGCAACCAGGTGCTCGGCTCGATGATCGGGCTCGGGTACTACGGGACCTTCACCCCGCCGGTCATCCTGCGCAACGTCATGGAGAACCCGGCCTGGTACACGGCCTACACGCCGTACCAGCCGGAGATCTCGCAGGGCCGCCTCGAGGCGCTGCTGAACTTCCAGACGATGGTCGCCGACCTCACCGGTCTGCCCACGTCCGGCGCCTCTCTCCTGGACGAGGGCACGGCCGCCGCCGAGGCGATGTCGCTGGCCCGGCGCATGGGCAAGAACAAGAAGGGCCTGTTCCTGGTCGACGCGGACGCGCTGCCGCAGACCATCGCCGTCATCGAGACGCGTGCCGAGCCGACCGGTGTCGAGGTCGTCGTCGCCGACCTCAGCGACGGCATCCCGGCCGACATCGCCGCGCGCGAGATCAACGGCGTGCTGATCCAGTACCCGGGCGCCTCCGGTGCCGTGCGCGACATCAAGCCGGTCATCGACCAGGCGCACGAGCTGGGAGCCCTCGTCACCGTCTCCGCCGACCTGCTGGCCCTCACCCTGCTGACCTCGCCGGGTGAACTGGGTGCGGACATCGCCGTCGGCACGACCCAGCGCTTCGGTGTGCCGATGGGCTTCGGCGGGCCGCACGCGGGCTACATGGCGGTGCACGAGAAGTTCGCGCGCAGCCTGCCCGGCCGTCTGGTCGGCGTCTCCGTCGACGCCGACGGCAACAGGGCCTACCGCCTCGCGCTGCAGACCCGTGAGCAGCACATCCGCCGTGAGAAGGCCACGAGCAACATCTGCACCGCGCAGGTGCTGCTCGCCGTGATGGCCGGCATGTACGCCGTCTACCACGGCCCCGAGGGGCTGCGCGCCATCGCCCGCCGTACCCACCGCTACGCCACGATCCTCGCCGAGGGTCTGAAGGCCGGCGGTGTCGAGATCGTTCACGGCGCCTACTTCGACACCCTCACCGCGCGCGTGCCCGGCAAGGCCGCCGAGGTGGCCGCCGCCGCCCTGGAGAACGGGGTCAACCTGCGTCTCGTGGACGCCGACCACGTCTCCCTCGCCTGTGACGAGACCACCGACCGGGCCCAGCTGGCCGCCGTCTGGTCCGCCTTCGGTGTCGAGGGCGACATCGAGGCGCTGGACGTGACGGCCGCGGACTCCGTGCCCCAGGCGCTGCTGCGCAGCGACGACTTCCTGACCCACCCGGTCTTCCACGAGCACCGCTCCGAGACCGCCATGCTGCGCTACCTGCGCAAGCTGGCCGACCGCGACTACGCGCTCGACCGCGGCATGATCCCGCTGGGCTCCTGCACCATGAAGCTCAACGCGACCACCGAGATGGAGCCCGTCACCTGGCCCGAGTTCGGCCAGCTGCACCCCTTCGCGCCCGCCGAGCAGGCCGAGGGCTACCTCACGCTCATCCGCGAGCTGGAGGAGCGTCTCGCCGAGGTCACCGGCTACGACAAGGTCTCGCTCCAGCCGAACGCCGGTTCGCAGGGCGAGCTGGCCGGTCTGCTGGCCGTTCGCGGCTACCACCGGGCCAACGGCGACGAGCAGCGCACCGTCTGCCTGATCCCGTCCTCCGCGCACGGCACCAACGCCGCCAGCGCGGTGATGGCCGGCATGAAGGTCGTCGTCGTGAAGACCGCCGAGGACGGCGAGATCGACGTCGAGGACCTCCGGGCCAAGATCGAGCAATACCGCGACCAGCTGGCGGTCCTGATGATCACCTACCCGTCCACGCACGGTGTGTTCGAGGAGCACGTCGCCGACATCTGCGCCCAGGTGCACGAGGCCGGCGGTCAGGTCTACGTCGACGGCGCCAACCTCAACGCCCTGGTCGGCCTCGCCAAGCCGGGCCACTTCGGCGGCGACGTCTCGCACCTGAACCTGCACAAGACCTTCTGCATCCCGCACGGTGGCGGCGGCCCCGGCGTCGGCCCGGTCGCGGTCCGCTCGCACCTGGCGCCGCACCTGCCCAACCACCCGCTGCAGCCGGCGGCCGGCCCGGAGACGGGCGTCGGCCCGATCTCGGCGGCGCCCTGGGGCAGCGCGGGCATCCTGCCGATCTCGTGGGCGTACGTCCGCCTGATGGGCGGCGAGGGCCTGAAGCGCGCCACCCAGGTGGCCGTGCTCTCCGCGAACTACGTCGCCAAGCGCCTGGAGCCGCACTACCCAGTGCTCTACACCGGCCCCGGCAACCTGGTCGCGCACGAGTGCATCATCGACCTGCGTCCGCTGACCAAGGCGACCGGTGTGAGCGTGGACGACGTGGCCAAGCGCCTGATCGACTACGGCTTCCACGCGCCGACCATGTCCTTCCCGGTGGCAGGCACGCTGATGATCGAGCCGACCGAGTCCGAGGACCTGGCCGAGCTGGACCGGTTCTGCGACGCGATGATCGCCATCCGCGCGGAGATCGAGAAGGTCGGCTCCGGCGAGTGGCCGGCGCAGGACAACCCGCTGGCGAACGCCCCGCACACCGCGGCCGCGCTCGGTGGCGAGTGGAAGCACGCCTACAGCCGCGAGGACGCCGTCTTCCCGGCCGGTGTCTCGGCCGCCGACAAGTACTGGCCGCCGGTGCGCCGGATCGACCAGGCCTTCGGCGACCGCAACCTGGTCTGCTCCTGCCCGCCGCTGGACGCGTACGAGGACTGAGCGACCCCCTGGTGACAGCGAGCCCCGCCCGTGTTCGGGCGGGGCTCTGCCGTGCTCACGCCGAGGCCAGCGCCACCTCGGTCGCCTTGATCAGGGCGATCACGTCGGAACCGACGAAGAGGCCGAGGTCTTCGGCCGCGTCCTTGGTGATCACGGCCGTGAGTTCGCCGCCGGGCACCGACACCTTCACGGAGGCCATGGCTCCGCCGAGGGCGATATGGACGATCGCGCCAGGGAGCTGGTTGCGGATCGACAGGCCCTCGAACCGGCTCGTGGCGAGTGAGATCTCCGTCGACTTCACCAGTGAGAGGACGCGGGAGTCCGGGGCGAGTCCGAGCTGCTCGACGGCCTCCAGAGTGATGGCCGCCATGAGCTCCTGCCCGCCGTCCAGGCGGATCTTGACCGTGGCCATGACCTCGCCGGGGTGGACCTCGGTGACGGTTCCGGGAAGCTGGTTGCGGATGCTCAGTGTCATGGGCACCCACAGTAGGGCGTGCGCCCGTTCAGGCAGGGTATGCGTGTGTCTGCGTCGCTTTGACCGTCGCCCAGACAGCTGCGCCTGGATGCAGGTCCAGCTCTGCCGCGGCGACCGTGGTGAGGTCGGCGGCAAGGGGGAGTTCGCCGGTGAGGTCGGCGCGGATCTGGTCGCCGTGGGTCTCCAGACCGGCGACCTCGCAGCGCCACAGGTTGCGGGCGCTGGCACCGGTGGGCCGGTCCCGGAAGAGGGTGACGGCGACCGGCGGGAACGCCACGAAGGCCGGCCCGGAGAGGACCTCCGTGGTCGTGATCGAGGGCCCGGCGTCGAGCCGTACCGTGTGCCCCTCGGCCCTTCCCCGGTACAGGTTGAGGCCGACCAGCTGCGCGATGTAGTCGGTGCGCGGATGACGGGCGATGTCGGCCGGGGTGCCCTCCTGGACGACCCGGCCGTGCTCGACGACCACCAGCCGGTCCGCGAGCACCATGGCGTCCAGCGGATCGTGCGTGACGAGGACGGCGACCGCCTCGAACTCGGCCAGATGGCGGCGGAGCTGGGCGCGGACCTCCAGACGGGTTCGGGCGTCCAGGGCTGCCAGCGGCTCGTCCAGGAGCAGCAGCCGGGGCCGGGTGGCCAGGGCGCGGGCGAGTGCGACGCGCTGGGCCTGGCCGCCGGAGAGCCTGCGGGGCTTGGCACCGGCGTGGTCGGACAGGCCCATGCGGTCCAGCCAGGCGGCGGCCTGGGCCCGCGCCCCGGCCTTGGAGACGCCCTGGCAGCGCGGTCCGAAGGCCACGTTGTCCAGGGCGGACAGGTGCGGGAAGAGCAGGTAGTCCTGGAAGACGACGCCGACCGGGCGGGACTCGGGCGGAGTGCGGTCCAGGAGGACACCGTCCAGCCGCAGATGGCCGTCGGTGAGCGGGACGAGACCGGCGAGGGCGCGCAGGGCGGTGGTCTTGCCCGCGCCGTTCGGGCCGAGCAGCGCCACGACGTCCCCGGGGGCGGCGGTCAGGGCCACGTCGAGGCGGAAGGAGCCCTGCTCGACGACGAGCCGGGCGTCGAGCCCCTGCTCGCCCACCACCTGGAGGCCGGTCCTGGGGGCGTCGATGTCGGTCATGGAGAGGGCGTCCTTCGTCGGCACACGCACAGCGTCGTCTTCCATCCTCCCGTCACCGCCCGGTCCCCGTCAGCCACCGGTCCCGCAACCCCGCCAGGACCGCGACGGACACGGCCAGCAGGACCAGGCTGAGGGCGATGGCCGCCTCGGGGTCGTTCTGCAGGGCGAGGTAGACCGCGAGGGGCATGGTCTGGGTGCGGCCGGGGAAATTGCCCGCGAAGGTGATCGTCGCGCCGAACTCACCGAGCGCGCGGGCCCAGGCCAGGACCGCGCCCGCGGCGATGCCGGGGGCGATCAGCGGCAGGGTGACCCGGCGGAACGCGGTGAAGCGGGAGGCGCCGAGCGTGGTGGCCGCCTCCTCGAAGCGCGGGTCGGCGGCCCGCAGGGTGCCCTCGACGCTGATGACCAGGAACGGCATCGCGACGAACGCCTCCGCGATCACGACGCCGGTGGTGGTGAAGGGAAGGGTGATCCCGAACCAGGAGTCGAGCCACTTGCCGACGACGCCGTTGCGGCCCAGGGCGAGCAGCAGGGCCACACCGCCGACCACCGGCGGAAGCACCAGGGGCAGGGTCACCAGGGCGCGGACGAGACCGCGGCCCGGGAACTCCGTACGGGCCAGCAGCCAGGCCAGCGGCACCCCCAGCACCAGGCTCACGGCCGTCGCCGCAGTCGCGGTGACCAGGGACAGCTGGAGCGCCTGCCACACCTCCGCGCTGGTCAGCTGCTGCGGCAGGCTCCGCCAGGGAGCCCGTACGAGCAGTGCGATCAGCGGCAGCAGCAGGAACGCCATCGCCACCACGCCGGGCACCAGCAGCGGCAACGGCACCCCGCGTCGGCCCCCCGTGCCGACGCGGCGGGGGGGGGGGGGGGGGGGGGGGGGGGGGGGGGGGGGGGGGGGGGGGGGGGGGGGGGGGGGGGGGGGGGGGGGGGGGGGGGGGGGGGGGGGG
>NZ_JBWKFN010000061.1:0-18855 GCF_056434245.1 Streptomyces sp. NPDC044064 | reverse complement strand
CCCCCCCCCCCCCCCCCCCCCCCCCCCCCCCCCCCCCCCCCCCCCCCCCCCCCCCCCCCCCCCCCCCCCCCCCCCCCCCCCCCCCCCCCCACGCCTGATGCAGCACGCCACTCCGAAACGCACCAGGCACCGCCGGCCTGTCAAGGACCGGCGCCCTCAGCGGCCGCGGGCCGCTGCGGCAGCCTCGGCCCGCAAAGAGGCCGCGCTGGAGGTCGAGAACCGCATGCTCCTCGAACAGAACGCCGTCTTCCGGCGTGACCTTGAAGAGGCACGGGCCAAGACCGTGCGCTACGCGTCCAAGAACTCCGTGCCCGTGCCCGCGACGGCCTCGGCCTCCCATCTGCGCGGGATGCCGAGATGGCGGAGCTGCGGAAACAGCGGGACGACGCCCTGGCCGCCAGCCAGCGCACAGAGGCAGACCTATCAGCCCCCGGCAACGTCAACCAACGCTTGATGGTAGAGAGCAGTCGACTGCTCGAGGCCACAATCCGACACGCACCCGCGGAGTAGCCGGCATCCGCCCGGTCAGCGAGTACACCGTCCCTTGGTCTTGTACGGCACTTCACGTCCGGTTCGATCGGTGATCGGTGCGACTCTCCCACCCATAACGTCGTCTTTTCAGCTCAGCTAACGCTGACAAGGAAATCAGCGATACGTTTGGCCCCACCCGTCTGAACATAGAGAAGATGCGGGCACCAAACTGCGTTAATGACTCCCTTGGTGGCCGCTTCGCAATTCTTGAGGTCTGATTCATCCCCTCTTGTCAAGAAGTCCCTGAGGGAGAACCGGCAGATTGGGTCATTCACTGCGCGCCCTGCCGCTGGAAGATCATACGAGAGGCACAGACTCTGATATTTAATCCCGGATGGAAAATAGGGTTTGATCTGGTAGTTCGGAAACACCTTGGGAATGATTCCAGTGCGCGTGTACTGGGGGTCACCAAGTACGGCAATCCCCGAGATCTTATTAACGATACTCTGGGGTGCATCCTTCAAGAATTGGTGAATCACCCACGCACCTTGCGAGAATCCGGCGAGAACATAGTGTTCTGTGCCCCGGCAATATCCCCATCCTGTCGGTGATCTGTTTGTTCAGCGCTATGGCGCCTTCCGCAACCTCGTCCCGCTCGGAGGCTATCCATTCCCTTAGGAGTTCCTTAGGTCCAAAATTAGGAAATTCAGTCCTTGGGTATGCAATGGCTTCGCCGTCAATCGACACATCTGGGTCAGCGCTATTTACACCCCTCACATAGTTGTCGTATATGTCTTGGACTGTGCTCCCCCAGTTGTCCACTCCGCCTTCCCCTAGGCCGTGTCCACCAAAGAAGTAGAGATCTCGGCAATCTCCGGGTATTGGCTGTCTCGCGCCAGCAAGCGCCTGAGGCATTGCCGTACCGAGGAAGAGAACTGCTGCCCCAAAGCAAGTAGCCAGCTTCCTGAGCATGTGACACACCTCCTCATAACGATGAGCGCGCCTTGACGCACACCAATATGCGCTCCAGAGCACCCGGAAAATTTGCTCGCTCAACGCTCATTGAAGCGTGACGTGTCTCCTGGCGGCGACCATCAGTCCGACCACCACAGCACACTTCCAGTTTTCACTAGGCAGCGACCCCAGAATTTCTATTCGGGTATTCCGCAGGAGGGGCGAATACAGTCCAATCACGTTCTCCGGCGATCAACGTTTCTACTGCACCGCCGCTCATCCCAAACCTAATCACTCTTCCGGCGAACTCTGGCGAGGATGGCGCGAAGACCAGCTCTTCACCGCCGTAGTCGGGCGTGGTGGCTGTGATCTCGCCGTCGTACGTATTCAGTACATCGTCTCGAGTGCTGCCTATACGGATGCCGGAGAGCGTCACGATTGTCGTCGCCGGCCGTTGGACGTAGATCGCAACTAGGCGGTCCGATGTGAAGCGTAGGAGGAGCCCCTCTGGCTCTCCTTCCACAGTGAAGTCTGTACAGACTCTTCTGCCTTCCTCCCCCGGGATCGGCATACCGATTGCTTTCGCCGCTTCACTCCGGCTCATGCCCATCTTTAGGGGACCCATTCCATCGACGGTAATGGGCTGACGGCTCAGCCCAGACCGGCCTTGAGCCTCCGACTTCGCGCCCGCCCCGTGGGTTACGAAACGGCCGTTTTCCCATGTCCAGGTGACATAGCGAATTATCGAGGGTCCATCCGCGTGGCTGTCGTCAGGTCCGTAGAACTTGACGGCAGCGGCAAGGCGACCGTTTTTGATAACTAGGGACTTTGGCTGGTATTGCGGCGGCAACCCAGAGACGTCGAAGGTGGGCGCGCGACCTATCTCGCTGCCATCATCGGTGCGGTAGACGCGCATTTCCTGCATAAAAAAGTTGCTCGGCTGAGGGGAGCAATAGAACAGCACGGCAGTCACGTCGCCGAGGCGTGGCAATCTACCCTGGACGGTCCGCTGAACCTCGACCTCCCAGCGATCGTACTCACCAATGTCGCCACTTTTCACGATGCCCTTACCGTTACGGATCGCCGCTTGGACCGGCTCGTCGACAATGTCATCGCATGTGAGACGATAATCACGATTCTCCCAGTCAACCACCTTAGGCCGCAGCTCCAAGAAGGCACCTTTGTGCTGGCTTTGGGACGCTGCCTGTGGGGTCGAAGCCGTAGCGGTGGTCGAGCCGCCGACCAGAACGCAGACTGATCCCAGAGCTATGGAAACAAATCGCCAGGTGCTTCGCCACATCGGTCTTTCCCTCCGAAGAAGACGGCGATCCGGCGCTCGGTGTGGCCAGTTTCATCCCCCATGGACGCAGATTGTGCAGACTATTAAAAGGTCTGTATCGGTAGGCGTAATGAGGGCCGCGAGCTAACCAACAATCGCGGGGGCGTCGCACATCACGCGCTCACGTCGTCTGGGGAAGTGACCTTCTTGACGAATTACGCGCCGGGTGCCCGTATTTGTGCCCCCCCGGGGGGCGCGCAACGACTACCTGTTCCCATAGTGCTTCTTCGACCCTCTGTCTGCATCTCGAGCCGTTCGTATGCCGGCGGCCATCGGTGAGTGACGTATCGCCACAACCGCTCGCCTGCAGGCCCCATGAGACCTCCGCACCCGCGCAAGAGTTTCGTGCTCTCCGCCTGTCGTCTCGGACGCACCTGCACACCTGTTCGGTCAGTCCATTGATCCACAGGCAGAACACGCCGGGAGCTGTGGGAAGCGCGTCACACGGTGCGCAGAAGGTCCCGTACCGAGAGTCCCTTGAGTTGAACCGGCTCGTCCTCCTGGACGAGGTCAAAGCGCCGGCCGAGAGCTGGTTCGCGGCCCGTTGCTTCCGCCAGGCGCGTGCCCAGGGCATCCGCGGGATCCTTGCTCACAGCGCCCCACAGCCACGCGCGGCTCAATGGCCCAGTGCCGATTGTGCGGCTCGACCTGGCTGCGTGACAGGACAGGATAGGGCGGAGGAGGGGTCGGTCTTGCGACTGGCCCTGCACCACCCCGTGGGCCGCGGCCATCAGGTCGACGCGACCGCGTCGTGCCTCCTGGCCGGAGGAGTAGACGGCGCTGAATGGGCCGCCGCTGTTTCAGCGGCGGCCCGGATGCGAAGCCGGCCGCGAGAGCAGAGCACAACCAGCGCGGCGGCGACGGAGGCCCCGAGCGCAATGCCGTAGTTGCCGTCAGCCCAGCCAGCTGCGGCCGACCCGGCTGCGATTCCCAAGTTGATCGCAGCGATCAGCCAGCCGAACGCCTCAGTGGCTGTTCCGGTCGGCGCCACTGTGTTGATGACTAGGCAGGCCGCGCACACCAGAGTCGAGAAGCACACCCCCGGAAGGATCACGAGAGCCGCGGATGGGGCTGCGCCCAGGCCCCACAGCATCGGCACCCATGCCGCTACGTGGCCGATGGCCAGCAGCATGAGATGGCTCAACGGGCCCCCAGGCCAGCCCCGCGCACCATAGACGAGCCCTCCGACAAGGCCACCGAAGGACATGAAGGCTGGCAGGGCGCCGGCGAACCAGGCCACGCCCAGGGACTCGCTTTGAGCAGCAGCGCAGACCCGCACCGCGCCGACTGCCCCACCAGCGCATACGAGAGCGCCCAGCAGCACGAGCACCTCCGGGCTGCGCAGTGGACCGAGCCAATGGCGTTCCGCAGTGACGGGCCGCAGCCCACGAGCAGGCCGTGACAGTCCCAGGGACAGACCTCCGACTAACCCGACCGCCGCGGTCGCACCAAGCGCGGCTCCAGGGGCAAGAGCGGCCAGCAGCGCGGCTACCAGAGGGCCTGTCACGTAGACAGCCTCTTGTGAGCCGTTGTCCAGGGCGTACGCGGCGCGGAGATACTCAGGGTGGGTAGGGAGAATCCTCTTCCACAGTGTCCGCAGCCCCGACTCCAGGGGCGGATTCGAGAGTCCGGCCACGGCCGCCAGCAACACACTTAGGCCGGTGCTGCCAGTGCCCGTTACGGCCAGCACGCCGAGTGCGCTGGAGGCGGTGATCGCGCCGGCCACGATCGGGAGGGTGGGACCTCGCCGGTCCGCGATGCGACCGAGGACTGGTTGCCCAACGGCGAACGCCACCAAATACACAGCAGAGAGCGCCCCACCGAAGTCGAGTGAACCGTGCTCTGCCTGCGCCGCGAGGAGCAGGCTCACCGGGGCCATTGCATTGGGCAGACGTCCCACCAGGGTAGAGAACAGCAGACGTGCCGCGTATGGCGTGCGAAGCAGATGCGCATAGCTGACGTCGAGCGGCCGATCACTGGAACTCTGACGATGGTCCGGTCTGCTCACGTGCACTCCTTGCCTCGGACTGGGACTGCGACGGGCTGGGCGTGTGCGGCCCTGGACCGGAGGTCGGGGAGCGCGGTAGTCGACGCTCCCCAAACGCACTCATCACAACAAGGGGTGGAAGCAGGGAAGCTGGGAGGCTCCTGTGAGGCGGGAAGGCTCATCGCCTCAGTCCCGCTGTACGGGCCGTACTTCAGGGTCACTGGTCCGACGGAGGACGGATCACAGGAAGGCAGTTATTGAATGACTAGTGTTTAAAACATAGATTGCGGCTAGCTCACCCGAAGGAGATCCCGTGATGTCAGAGGCGCTCTTCACTCGCGAGGCTTCGCCCGGCCTGGAACTGGGCAATACCGTTACCCGGCGGCCCCATCCCTGACCTGAGCCAGTACGACGTGGGACGCACGCTGCTAGAGGCCAGCAGGAGCTCGCCGCCCCCGCCCGGCCTCACGCGGCGAGCTCCTCAGAGCACAGCCGTCGGCCGGCACCCAGCACCAGCTCACGGAGATCTCCCGCCCCAGACTCTTGAATGCGCCCAGCCGCGTCCCTACGTTCACCCCGCCCCCACATCACCCCGTGCGACCCCACCCCTGCTGCGCGGGCCGCCGCATCACCACCTCACGCCAAGGAATGACCCCATGGGAATTGAAAGCCGCCGCGCCTACCTGCACCTGGCGACCTGCCCGGCCGACGAGCAGCCGCAACTGCACGCATTGCTGACCGATTGTGGGTTCCGTGAGGCTCCCGCCCCCTCCATGCCTCCACAGCTCCGCGACGACTCCCTGTACACCTGCGACATGTTTCCCGGCGGGACCGACGAGGCTGCGGACAGTGGCGAGTTCGCCCACACGATCATGGTGCGCTCCCTGATCGAGCGCGCGCCGGGAGCGTCCTGGCGCTTCTGGAGCGGCATCGGCTATGCCGACGGAATACAGGTCATGGGGGAGCTCAATCTCCACCACCCGACCCTCGGGCCGTTCCCGGAGCCTGACGACTCCCTGAACTGTGACGATGACGGCCGTGTGTGGCTTTCTGTGGCCACCGCCGACGGTCTGCTCCAACGGTCCGCCGCGGGGGAGGCCGTCGACCTGGCTGCTGTCACGGGAAGGCAGTGGGAGGTCCTCATCAGCCAAGAGGCACAGGCCCAGACTGCACCCCGTCTGCATACCTGACCCAACGTACTTCGCGAACCCATCGCGAAGTCAGCACCCCGCACGCAGAGCCCGGGCAGCGCGACCGCGGCGCCCGGGCCCGACCAGAGGAACACCGATGAACCTGCCGATTCCGCCGCACCGCGTCACCTCCAGCACACTCGCGGAAGCCCATCTGCAGCGCCTGGAGGACCGAAGCGACACTGAACTGGCCATCATCAGGGCACACGTCACCAAGGTACTCGTCGCGCGCCGACAGGCTGCTGCCGCAAGCGCACTACGTGATCTCCTACAGCCGCCAAACCCTCCCCAGACAGGCCTGGTGCGTGCACTGGTCCAGCCCGACCGGCCCGGACAATTCGTGCTCCACTACGACGGCGGAGGCGTCCGGGCGCTGACCCTGGACACGGAACACACCCCCATACTCGACGCCGTCATCGCCGGCCTCGTCGATCTCGGGGCCGAGATGATCGCAGGCCGCCTCCTCATTAAGGTGTCGCCGCTCGCCCCGGCAAACCTGCCTTGCGCAGTGTGTGACGCCACATCCTGTGGCGCGCCCGACAGCCTGCCCGACGGCAGGTGCGCCGCCTGTGAAGCACACCTGCACCACGAGCACAGGCTCCTCGGCGTGAACTGCTCGGAGTTCATCCCATTCTGAGCGCACCGCCAGAGGCGCCAAGATCCCCGTATCATCAGCCGCCCCGCAACCCCCGTGAACACTGGGAGCATCCTTACCCTAAGTGATGTTGAAGGAGCCGAAGTGGCAAGCATTGCATGGCTGCAAGAGAACCTGCGAGCGGTCATAGATGGGTTCGTTGCGAACCCTGACCGGGCGCAACCCGAGATCGTCACTACCGAAGACGGCGAGCCTGCGGCCGTTCTCATGCCCCTGCCGATGGCCGTGGCGCTACTCCGAGCTGAACGCATCGACAACGCCGACATTGTCGACCTCGCTGGCAAACGAGTTGCCGAGGCCGGGGAAGAAGGCATCAGCCTTGAGCAACTCACGCGGCTTGTGGCGGCCCACGACCCGGAGAACGCAGCAGAGCTGCTGCGGGATCTTGGCCACGCCGATGAGGACCGGCCCGGCTGACGGAGGCCAGCACGATGCGAGGAGACCGCTACCGAAGCCACCACCTCCCGCAGGTCGGCGCTGACATCGCGGCCCTCCGCGACGTTCAACTGCAGAGAATCGCACTCATCCGCATCGGACAGCTCGCCGCCGAGGAAATTCGAGGAAGACGGCTGAAGAAGCTGTCCTCCTGGCCGGCCGAACTTCGCAACTGCTGGAAGCTCTACTTCGACCTCCAGGAACACGACGTCGGTCGTCGCCTCAACCAGCAGGCTCCCCGGTACCGCATCGTCTACCGCTTCCTCCCCCCGTCCGACGCCCCACAGGACACCGACCGCAGGCCGCGGCTTCAAGTCCTGGCCGTCGGCCCCCGGCGGCAGGCCGAGGTATACGAACGGGCAGCTGCACGACTCGCCCTCCCCGACGTGAAGCTAGTGCAGACCATCCAGCCCCAGCGGCGCGCGCCTGGGCCTCAACCTGCCAGTCCCGCGCAGGCGCCCGGGGCCGCTCGATTGGCAGCGCTCGCACGAGATTCCGCGCAGGCCTCCCATAGTCGGGCCGAGCACCTCCGTACATCAGCTCCTCCGCCCCCACCGCTTCCGCCACTTCAACGATCCAGAAACACCTCTCCACCACCGAGACCGCCTACCCAGCCACACATACCTCCGTCCTCCTGCCAGGGCACCCCCGTGAGGCCTGGGCCGTGAGCCGTAGGGCCGACTGGCCTCGACCCAAGCGAACCGCTACCCAAATCACCTGACGCAATAGAGGAGTCCACCGATGCCGAACACCACGCTCGCACGACGCGTCCACGCCCACCTGCACGGCGACGTCACCGCGACTGAGAACCTGGCCCTCGTGACCCTCCGCGAGGCGCGAGCCCTCAACGGCCAGGCCGGCGGCGGGCACGCCAAAGCCACGCCGCAGCAGGCCATCGACGCGCTGAGCCTCGATGCACTCGATGCAGCCCAGCTCTTCTCGCCCGGCCTGACACGCGCCGCCGCACTCGACGCCCTCGACCAACTGGCCAACGGAGCTGATGCCATTGACTGGGACGCAATCCTCGACCCCTATGGTCTGGACACCGCTATGGCCGCAACGACCTGAGCGGCGCGCTGGCACTGCAAGCGAGCGAAGCGAGCAGCGCCCACCCGGGCGAATCGACACGGCCAGCGGCGCCTGAAGCACCCGCGTGATCACAACTGGGATCACCCACGCGCCCGGGCAAGCGCGAACATCGAGTACGCGATGAGCGAAGCCCACCTCAAGGCTCGAGGTCCCCGGCAAGGCACTTTCCCGGCCGGACCTTGCTCGCCGATGCCACCACTGGCTGTGCCGGTCTGGAAGACGGGCCTTCAGACCGTCTCTGCCCACCGGCTCACGGTCGGGGGACTCGCGCCGTCCTGCGTCCCCGACAGTGCGCCGCGGCGATCGGCCAAGTCCGGCAGCACAATAGGAACCCACAGTGCCCGCGCAGAAGGCTCCCCACAGCCCCATCGATTCCGACCCGAACAGGTACTGATCGACTAGATAGGACGACATGCCAGCGAAGAGGTCTTCCGAGCCCTTGACGCCGCAGAGCAGGAACGCAACGGCCGGCACTGGACTGTTGACGCGGACCACCCGGAGAACAGCGAAGAGCACCCGTGCTCGTTTGGCTGCCGACGGAGTCTAGGCGCACGAACTCGCCTGAGCCCTCGTCGGCTTGGACTGCCTCGCCGTCATCACCGAGACACCGTGGCCCTGGAGGACGTGCAGGCAAGTCACCGTCACAGAGGTTGATGGGCTCTCCATCTGGTCGGCCTGTCCGGCCCTCCCCCCGGCCGCGAGGGTGGTAGCCGTCTGGCCCGCGCATCCACCTCGCCCGCCGTCCGGTCTGACTCCGCGCGACGGACGAGGTGATCCAATGCGACGAAATTGTCGCCCTGATGCATCTATTGAATGACTATCAGTCACAACATAGTTTCCAGTTTCAGAGACCGGTGTGCGCCACCGGCTCGCAACACGAAATTCCTAGCAGGCATCCGAAGGGATTCACACACATGCAGCCCAACGCCGACCTCGCCCGGCGAGTCCGCGACCACATCTTGAACCACCCTGCCAATTACGAAACCGGCGCCGCGATGAACGGCCCTCACGCCCAACTCGCCCCCGGTGAGATGCCTGAAAGTGACCCTGCCGCCGGAATCACTCGCCTCGGCGTAGCAGGGTGGGCTGCGTTCCTCGGTGGCCACACCCTGCTGAACAGCCGATCGGGCGACTACGCGGAGGTCAGTCAGGCTTCCGTGCTGGCCGAAGACGACGAGGGCGACATCACCGACGCATACTCGGCCGCAGCCAGCGCGCTCAACCTTGACCAGCCGCAGGCCAACGCCCTCTTCCGGCCAGACCTGGCCACCTATGTCGTACTCGACGCTCTGCATCAGCTTGCCCATGGAGAGCCCCGCATCGACTAGAACACGGTCCTGGACTGGGACACCGACCGCGACCCAATCCTCACCCAACTCATCACGGCAAGCGACTGGACCCACGACCAGCTCATGGGGCCCGTGCACCACGATGAGGAATTCCTCGGCCACCCTGCCAAGAGCACACGCGACGCCCTCAGAGCGGGTGCGCTCATACGCGTGGTCTTCACTGCCCGCGTCAAGACCAACTACGGCGGCACCATCACGCTGGACAACGGCACCGAGCTGCCTGACCACGACGCCCTGAGCGACCTCACAGTGCTGACCCCAGGCTGGCAACCGGGCGACCTCGCCACCTACCGGGGCAGCACCCTCTTCCGTACACGCACCCGCGATGGGCACGACATCTGGGTGGACAGCCAGGAGAACCCCGTGTGGGATGACCGCGTAGACCCCGCCAAGATCACCCTCACCCCCGTGTCTGCCGGATGACTCCGTGACTCCAGGCCAGGCAACATCTGTCCCTGACGCGCCCGGCCAACCCACAGCCTCGGTACTTCCCACACGGGCTGCACCGAGGGCTACCGCCCGCACCGCCGTCGATGTTCACGCCGATCAGCCCGCTGCGACTGGAGAAGATCACCCGCGACGGGCACCACGGCATGCTGGACGGCGCGCTGGCTGGATCGGGTACGGCGCGAGCCGGATCCGACCCACGTCGCCCGCGCCGAGCAAGCCATCGGCCACGCCGCGCGGCTGGTGCACGATGACTTCCCGGTGGGCCTGTCCCTCAGCTGTGGATGCTCCTCTGCCGGAATAGCGCGGAGCCGCACGCGGCCAACCTCAAGATCCGCGCCAGGACCGACCGGCCTCGCAGGCGCTACGTAACCACCGCACCACCCCCGGGAATTCTAGGCTTCTGCGCCCGGGACGCTGCGGATCGTCAGCCCGCGCGCATCCCGCACCAGGCCCCCAGCCCGCCCGCAGACGAGCATCCGCCGTCTATTGAATGCCTTCTACTCACATCATAGTTTGCGGCCAATAGCGAGTTCCGCTCACCTCCACCACCCGAAGGGAAGATGCCGCGTGTCCGTCGACGCCCACACCACCGAAAGCCACTCCCGCTCAGTGAACGGCAGCCCCGCCAATCCCTACACGCCGGCCGGGCTGCCCACGCCCGAGGAGGCCATGCGCTACCTGGGCGGCACCTTCTCCTGGGACGCCTTCCACGGCCGCAACGCGGTCGAAGGAGCCCTCGCCTGCACGTTCAGCATCACCGTCGAGGACGCCGAGGTTCTCACGGACTGGCTCATCGCCGCCGGATACCTCCTGGACGTCCGATACGCCCCCGCCACCGGGCACGTCTCGCGCCTCCTGCGAGGCCGCACGCAGGTGTTCACCCAGGCCGTCGACGACGGCCGGTGGGTGAACCGTCATGGCCGCATCCTCACTGAGCCGCTCGCCCGGCCCGACACGGACGCGCCCCGCGCGGGCGTGTACCTGACATCCTCCGCCGCCGAACGCCACTTCGCCTGACCGAACTCCACGATGGGGCAACGGCACGGCCCGGCCCTGCCGTTGCCCCATCCCAGCACCACCCCGGCATCCCGCCGCCGACACCAGGAGAACCCTTGAACAGCACGCCCGGCCGTTTCGACCTCACCCCGGTCAAGAACGCCATCGACCTTGCCGAGACCTATGACCAGGACGGTGCACCACTGTCCGCCCGAAGGAACCTGCTGCACGCCCGCACCCTGCTGGACCGCATCGTGCGCAGCACCGGCGCGGTCCCCGAGGACTTCTTCGTCCCCGGCTCGACGTACGTCCTCGGTGACGGCTTCACCGCACCCGAGGACGTCCGCTACTTCCGAGTCGAGCACGTCATGCGTCACCCCGACCGCGGGATCTGGCGAGCCGTGGGCTGGCAGCGCACCGGCCTTCCCGAGGCGCCCTGGCACGGCGACTTCCACGATGAGGGCGAGTTCGAGGCTTGGACGGCCCTCCGGAACGAGGATGCCTGTACCTGTGTGACGCACTGCGACCAGCACCCGGCAACCGCCTGCTCCTTGTCCGGTATCCGTCACGTGCACCCGGCTGTCCCGGGCCGCCCCGGTGCCTACGGGCCGTGCCCCGAGCACCCGGACACCCCCGGTGACCACTGACGCCGGCCAGACCTGGACCGGGGGCGGGCCCACCTGACCGCCCTCGGCCTGACCCGTCGGCACGTGCCGCCCGCGCCAGCCACCTGGGGAGTGCCTGCGCACGCTGTGGCGCGTACGAGAGCGAGCACCGCTCGTGGTGCGCCCCGTGGCTGTGATGACGCGACGGCACTAGCTGCGCCTACGGCTCCTCGCCCCCGCCGGGTTGCTCCGCCGGACCATCCCTCCAAGCGGCCCGACCGGGCCGCCCGGAGCATCCAGCGCCCCTGTACAGCCCCACACACTCGAACGCCCCGGAGAGCACCCGATGAGTGACAGCGCCCTGCCTGACGGTTGGACGATCCACATCCGTACCGCCCACGGTCTGACCGCCCTCACCCTCCACGACGACGCCCGAGAGTTCTGCCAGACGGACTACCACGACCAGACCGCCCCACCCGCCCACCCCGACGCCCGCACCATCCTGCGCGCCCTGGAGAACTTCCCCACGCCCTACATCTACCGCGCCCTGGACAAGGTCCCCGCGTCCCTGCGGGACGCCGCGCAAGCGCTCCTCAACAGCTACTTCGAACGCCTTGCCCAGACCCAGGCCGACGCCGCCGCGATGCGCCAGGCGATCCCTGACTTCGATGCCCTCACTACCCGGTTGCGTCGCGCGGTCCCCGACTGCCGCACCGACGCCTACCGCGACGACGAGACCGGCCGCCTCAGCCTGATGCTGGCCGCGACCGGAACCGCCGCTGGCCGGCTCCTCACTCTCCTTGCAGCCTGGCCCCCCGCCGCCCGGGCCGCGGACGACGAGCTGCCCGACGGCGTCACCACCGACCTTGATTCCACGACCACCCTCACCGTCACCCTGGATGCCAACCGCACCCGGGCCTTCCTCAACTGGTACCGCAACGATTCTGGGCTCCCCGTCGACGTCGACGTCGACGGCGACGGCGCCGACCGCCGCGTCGGCGAGGCCGAGCTCGCTGCCCGCATGGCCGCCCGCCTGCGGGAGATCGGCGTCGAGGCGGACACCGCCAACACCGGCTCCACCTGCTGGGTGGCCGTGGTGCCCCTCTCCGAGCGACTCCATCTCGAAGTGTTCTGCCCGGAGCGTGAAGGGTGGAGCTGGACCCTGCACTGCGATGGCGAACAGATCGATGTGGGCTACTGGTCCACGACGAGTACGGCCGAGGCCGCGGGCCACATCGCACACCTCAAGGAATCGCTGGGCGTCACCGTCGCCTGACGACATTTCCCGGGCGCGCCCCGGCCAGGAGCGCGCCCGCACCCGGCCACCTGCCCGACCGCGGTGGGTGAACCCGTAGCCCGTAGCCCCAGTGGCGGGGGAATGATTCCGCCTGCTTTTCAAGACGCCCCACGTCAACCGAAACGGACCCAAACGCCACCGGTCCGACTAAACACAGGAGCCACCCCTATGATCTGCGCTCACGACCGTGCCCTGCCCGACGGCTGGACCATCCACCTCCACCCCGCTCTGAACCTGACCGTGCTGACCCTGCGCGACAGTGACGGCAGGGACTGCGAGATCGGCTTCCACTCTGGTCATGACGTCGGAAGCCCCGAACTCACCGTCCGCGCTCTGGACGAGATCACCGAAGACGCCCTGCGCGCTGCGGCCCTGGAACTACTCGACAACTACGCCGCGCGCCGGGCAACGGTCCGCGCCAACGCCGACGACTTCTCGGACGCTGTACCTGACTGGTCCTACCTCACCGGCCGACTGCGCCGTGCCGTTCCCGGCTGCCGGATCGAAACCGACCTTGACCACCAGGCCCTTGCTCTCACCATGACCCTGGCCGCTGACGGTCCGTCCGCAGGGCGACTCCTCACCCTCATCGCCTCATGGTCCGACAGCGCAAGCGACGGCATCGAGCGCGAGCTCGCCGAGACCGGCACCCTGACCGTCCGCTTCACCCAGTCGCGTGCCCAGAGCTTCCTCAGCTGGTACCGCACCGAACCTGGTTTTGAGTGGCTGTGACCAGCACGGTTACGGCAAGCGCGAGGACACTCACTCAGTCAGCGACTTGAACATGTGCACGTCGGCACCATCGACTGCGGAGGGAGTGCCTGCCGCGCCTCCGCAGCCTCGCCTGCCTTCGGAGGTTTTCCATGTCTACCCTCTCCCGTGTATTCGTCTTCTGTGTCTCCCGCGATGACCGGGAGCTGCACCGCCGCCTGATCGAGGAACCGCCGCGCTATTCCAACGTGTGGACCCCGCCCGCAGGAACGGAACTTGAGTGGACCGACCGGATCGTGTTCGGCAGCACGAGCGCGAACGGCCAGATTGGGTCGGAGGGATGGGAGGCGGCCACGATTCGACTCCGCGTCTACTCCGTGCTGCCCTTCGACGCCCAGTCGCATCCGAGCGGCGTGCCGCTTGTTGGTGGCCACGACGACTTCGAGGCCACGGGCGCCGAACTCGGGGAGCTGGCCGAGGAACTCCGCCTGTCCGCCAGCTATATGTCCCTGCGCCCGCTGCACGTGCCGGCCTGGCTCTCGTATGTCCTTCGCTGACCGCACGGATTGGTATCGCGAGCGCCGCATGAAATTGAATGAGGATCGGACCAGTGCATAGTTTGCAGGTATTGACTGACCGCCCACCCCGCCGTGCCCCGGCCTACAGGGCCGGGCGCATCCGACCTGCGCCGTCTGCCAAGCGGCGGACGGCGCGCACCGGACCCTTCCGGCCGATTCTCCGATGTGGGCGCGGTGGCCGACGCGCCCGTCGTCCCTCGCGGCGGGTGCGCCTCCCGCAACAGCGCCACCGGCCCCTGCTGGCGGAGCTGGGGGAGCGGGGCTGGGTGGCTGGCGGGCGGGAAAAGCGAGGCAGCAGAAAGGGGGGAGTGGAGGCCGGTCCGGTTCCGTTCGTACCTGCCACCTTGGGGTCCCTGGCCTGCGTGTACGCGCTTTGGGAACCTCTCCCAGTCTATTGAATGCAATACAGCGAAATAATAGTTTGCAGGCGTTGGAGGGGGCGCGGGATGTACCGCAGTGGACCCGCCGCATCATGTTGGGACTATGCCGGGAGGCATCAGTGACTGTTTCTCTTCTGGGCCGCAGGACCATCGTCACGCCGGGGGACACCGTCCTCATGCGGATCGCGCACTCCGAGGTCGCGCGGGACATGGGTGTCGCGGGGAAGGTGATGCCGGTACGGATCACGACCGATGGCCGGTGCCCGATGGCTCAGATTCTGGGCGCCTACGCCCATCCCGTCGGTGGCGCGGTCACCCTCGGCGAGGCCGGTTTGTTCTCCGGCGTCGAGGAGATCTACAGCAACGAGATCGTTGCGACGCATGTCGCGTGGGCGCCGACCGCGTCGCCGGGCAGGTTCTACGTCTTCACCGGCGAGGGCCGTATCCCCAA
Source organism: Streptomyces sp. NPDC044064 (assembly GCF_056434245.1). Taxonomy (NCBI): domain Bacteria; kingdom Bacillati; phylum Actinomycetota; class Actinomycetes; order Kitasatosporales; family Streptomycetaceae; genus Streptomyces; species Streptomyces sp. NPDC044064. The sequence continues at coordinate 3,918 of NZ_JBWKFN010000061.1, read as the reverse complement.
CCCGTTCTGCCTTTTCGAGGAGGCCCGTGAGGAGGCCCGGAGCCTCGGCGGTGAGGTCCGCCATGCCGACAACCGCTACACGCCGCCGTTCTGGACCCGGTTCGCGCCGGTCTCCCTGGACGCGAAGGTGACCTACAGCTACGAGGCGCAGGGCCGCAACGGTGAGAGCCGGGCCACCCTGTGGTCCGAGAAGTTCACGGACTTCACCGCCGACGAGCAGGCCATCGAGTCGGCGCAGCGCCTCGCAGCGGGTTGGGGATACGCCCAGGCCGCACGGGACGCGCACGTCCTGGACGACGCCGGTATCGAGCCCTACCTGTTCGGCGGCCGACGCATCCTCTGGAAGGGCCGACCTGAACGCGGGCGCAGGGCGGCTGGCCCCGTCCTGTGCCCGGACCGGCCGGGTCCCGATCCGCAGGATCCCGGCCAGGTGCCCAGGAGCCTCGCCCCGGAAGTCATGGCCGCTCCCCGACCGGCCGACACCCTCAACACACAAGGACACCAACGATGACTTTGACTGATCGCGCCCTGCCCCCCGGCTGGACCATCCGCGTCTGCCCCGACGGTCCCCTCACCGTCCTCGCCCTCCGAACCAACGACGGCAGCCCGCAGGCCACGGACTGCCACGGCCCCACCACCGGCCCCGCCCGGACGGTTCACTCCCTGGAAGAGATCCCCGACGAGGCCCTGCGCTCCACCGCTCAACGCCTCATCAACAAGCACTTCCACCAGATCGAACAGACCAGCGCCACGGCCACCGTCCTGCGGCAGGAACTCCCCGACACCCCCGCCCCCGATGCGCCGGATTCCTTTCCGCTGCTCGTCGGTGTGCAGGTCGAGGCGTTCGCTCTCGTGGTCCGGCGGGAGACCTGCACCGACCTGGCCGCGATGCTCCGCAACACCGGCCACACGGCGGCGGCCGAACTCTTGGAGAGCGACCGCGACTTCACCGAGCTGTCCCGTTCCCTGGCCGCGATCCCCGCCACACCGGAAACGGAACACGGCGCCTGGTGCCGCCCGTTCGACTGCCGGTGCGGCTGCGACCGGGTCCAGGACTGCCTGGACTGCGGGCGGTGCGTGTGCTGGCGCGTCCAGTGCTGCGCCCAGGTCGCCGCCGACGGAGCGCGCGCACGGGCCCGCAAGGCGGCACTGCGCCGCCTCTTGGACGGCGTGGGCCTGGCGATGCTGACCGAGCTGCGGAAGACCGCCGCAGAGGCCGAGGAAGCCGCACTGCGGCGTACGGTCGCCCGCCGGGTGCGGATCCTGGTGCCGGGCGCCGGCCGCCAGTACACGAACGCCGTCTTCAGCGCCGGGGACTTCGGCCGCCTCGGTATGGGGCACGCCGATTACGACACCCACGACGTGGAGCTGTACGCCGACGGTCACAACGATCCCTACGAGGTAGTCGACTTGGACGACGCGGTGCTGTCGGCGGCCCTTGGCACACTCGCCCAGGTGATACGCCCGGACGTCGACACGGAACTCACCGTCGATCTGACCACCGAGGACTGCACCGCGTTCATGCCCGGAGAGGAGGGTGGACGATGACGGACGCCAGGCCGTTGCTCCTGCTGGACGTGGACGGGCCGTTGAACCCGTTCGGTGCGCCGCCGCACCGCCGTCCGCCCGGCTACCAGACGCACCGGATGAAGCCGGACAACTGGATAGCCCAGCACGGCGGCTTGCCCGAGCACCGTGTGAAGCCGCTGCGGGTGTGGCTGAACCCCGCGCACGGTCCCGCGCTGATGGCGCTGCCCTACGAACTGGTGTGGGCCACGACGTGGGAACACGACGCCAACGACTGGATCGGCTGGCGCATCGGATTCCCCCGCGACCAGGATCTTCCCGTCATCGAGTTCGGCGACCAGTGGACGGTCCGGCCCGACGGCACCTATGTCAAGACGTGGCCGATCGTCGCGTACGCGGCCGGACGGCCGTTCGTATGGGTGGACGACCAGATCAGCGACGTCGACCGCGCGTACGTGGACCGTCACCACCCGGGCCCGGCCCTGCTGCACTGGGTGGACCCGCGTAAGGGCCTGACGGAAGACGACTTCGCCGTGCTCGCCGACTGGGCAACAAGCATCAGCACCCACAACACACCCGGAGCACACCAATGACCGAACAGACCAAGGTGTTCACCGCCGACATCGCGGAGCGCGTCGTGCGCGTCACCTGGCCTGACAACGACCGCGGTGGGGCCACGCCGCCACCGGACGGCTGGCAGGACCGAGCGTGGGCGCAGGAGCCGACACTGCACGAGATCGACGAAGGGTCGGTGTCCGGCTGCTCGATCCTGCGCTGGCGGGAGGATCCGCGCTCGGACGCCGAGTTGATCAGGGCGTCGCTGGCACTCGTCACCGGGAAGCGGCAAGAAGGGGGTGGTGGTCTTGGGGCTGACGCTGCACGCCCCTGCTCCTGTCTCTGTCTGCCTAGAAAGCTCGGGCAGCCACCCACAACATCTATTGAATCAAGTTGCTTAAAAGCATAGTTTGTTGGTGTTGGGGCGGGGTGGTGACAACCCCCTGAGCCGCTCCGCCCCGACACCCACAGCAGGGCGGTTCAACGCCCCCCGCCAGACCGAACGAACAAGGAGCGATCACATGGCCGCCGTACTGACCCGCACCCGCCCCGGTACCGACCTTCACATGGGCGTACTCCTGCGCGATGCACTGACCCGCCACGGCGTTACCAGCGTCCGCGTAGACAAGCCGTGGTCGATGCTGCCGCATGAGTACCTGGTCGCCGAGGTTCCTGGTCGGGCGCGGGTGTGGATCCACGCCGCCTCGTGTAACGGCGCCACCCACTACGACATCCCGCGCGGTGAGCTGATGGCCGTGGCCGCCGTCGTCACCGACGAGACGAACACCCGCTTCGTGTATGACGGGTTCTCCGACGACAACGCGCGGCCGGTGGCGCAGGCCGAGGCGTGCGCGGAAGCCGTCGCCGCGTTCCTGGGCGTGCAGGCCCCCGAGCCTGAGCGCGTGTGTCTGCACTGCGGGCGCGGTATCGAGTGGATCGAGGCCGATGGGCAGGGCGCTTGGTACGACTCGTCCAACCGGACCGGATGCGTGGACGGCGTAAACCTGCACGCCCCGGCGCCGCTGTGTTCCTGGTGCGAGGACCACGGCGTCATCGAGATTTTCCACGCGTCCACGGTGGCGTGATCGGCCACCGGCCGTGCGACAACCGGCCGTGTGTGAAGCGGCGCACGAAGGCGGCGGCCCGGGCCGAGGCGGAGCGGGCCCGCGCCGAGGCCGGGGCGGAAGCACACGCGGCTGTCTGCACGCCGCAGTGCTGCCCTCCCTTCTAGAGCATCGCTCAGCCCCCGCCACAGCAGCTCCCCGGGCCGATCGAGTCGGGCCGGGGAGCACTCAACCGCCCGCACTCGCGGGATCACCCCACCACCTGGAAGGAACTACCGGTGACCGACACCACCAACCCCAAGCTCACGAAGAAGTCCCGCGCGTTCGTCACGTCGGGCGCCCCCTTCGGCACCACCGAGGACGTCACCGGCCACGACTTCGAAGCACACGGCGTCACCCTGTTCGTTCACGCGATGCTGTCCCTTCCCCTGTCCGGCGGGGGGATGAAGCGCCGCTGGGTCGTCCGCTACGCCGAGACCACGACCACCACGAAGGCCGGGACGTTCCTGGTGCTGCGCGCCGACAACATCGCCACCCGCAAGGAAGCCGTCACGCTGGCCGTGCAGAAGTTCAAGGCACAGCAGGACGCCGAGCAGGCCGCCGCCCGCCCGGCCGAGACTGACCAGCTGGAGCGCGCCCGGCGCGGTGAACTCGCCTCGCGCCCGGCCCTCAACCTGCTTCGGGAACTGGCCGCCGCCGTCGGCTGACCTCACCGCCCCGGCCGCCGTGGGCCGATGAACACGCCGTGGCGCGCCCGGCCCGACGGCCGGGC
>NZ_JBWKFN010000060.1:0-20199 GCF_056434245.1 Streptomyces sp. NPDC044064 | reverse complement strand
TGGGCGGCACCTTCCACCACGTGGTCGGCGACGACATACCGGCCGCGCTGCTGGACTTCGCGCGCGGTGTCAACGCCACCCAGATCGTGCTCGGCGTCTCCCGCCGCAAGGCCTGGCAGTACGTCCTCGGGCCCGGTGTCGGCGCCACGGTGGCCGTGGAGTCCGGCCCCGACCTCGACGTCCACCTCATCACCCATGACGAGGCGGGCAAGGGCCGCGGACTGCCCGTCGCCCGGGGTGCCCGGCTGGGCCGGACCCGGATCATCTCGGGTTGGCTGGTCGGCATCGCCGGGCCCGCCCTGCTGACCTGGCTGCTGAGCGGTGTGTTCCCGGACGTCGGGCTCGCCAACGACATGCTGCTGTTCCTGACGGCGACGGTGGCGGCGGCCCTGCTGGGCGGCCTCTTCCCGGCCCTGGCCTCGGCGCTGGTCGGATCCCTCCTGCTGAACTGGTACTTCACCCCGCCCGTCCACACCCTGACGATCGCCGACCCGGAGAACATCGTCGCCATCGCGATCTTCGTCGGGGTGGCCGCGTCGGTCGCCTCGGTGGTGGGCCTGGCGGCCCGGCGCACCCAGCAGGCGGCGCGGCTGCGCGCGGAGTCGGAGATCCTCTCCTTCCTCGCGGGCAGTGTGCTGCGTGGTGAGACGGGCCTGGAGGAGCTGCTGGAGCGGGTCCGCGAGACCTTCGGCATGGAGTCGGCCGCCCTGCTGGAACGCGAGAGCGACGTGGCGCCCTGGACCTGCGCGGGCAGCGTGGGCCCGCGCCCCTGTGCCGCCCCCGAGGACGCGGACGTCGAGGTCCCGGCCGGCGACCACATGTCCCTCGCCCTGACCGGCCGCGTGCTGCCCGCCGAGGACCGCCGGGTGCTGGCCGCCTTCGCCGCGCAGGCCGTCGTGGTGCTGGACCGCCGGCGCCTGAAGGAGGAGGCCGACCGGGCCAAGGAACTGGCCGAGGGCAACCGCATCCGCACCGCCCTGCTGGCCGCCGTCAGTCACGACCTGCGCACCCCGCTCGCCGGCATCAAGGCGGCGGTCACGTCCCTGCGCACGGAGGACGTCGAATGGTCCGAGGCCGACCAGGCCGAACTCCTCGCGGCCATCGAGGCGGGCGCCGACCGTCTGGACCACCTCGTCGGCAACCTCCTCGACATGTCCCGCCTCCAGACCGGCACCGTCACCCCGCTCCTGCGCGAGACCGACCTGGACGAGGTGATCCCGATGGCGCTGGGCGGCGTACCCGAGGACAGCGTCGAGCTGGACATCCCGGAGAGCCTGCCCATGGTCGACGTGGACCGGGGTCTGCTGGAGCGGTCGGTCGCCAACGTCGTGGAGAACGCGGTCAAGTACAGCCCGCCGGGCGAGCCGGTCCTGGTCGCGGCCAGCGCCCTCGCCGACCGGGTGGAGGTCCGCGTCGTCGACCGCGGCCCGGGCGTGCCCGACGAGGCCAAGTCCCGTATCTTCGAACCCTTCCAGCGCTACGGCGACTCGCCCCGCGGCGCCGGAGTGGGCCTCGGCCTCGCGGTCGCCCGCGGCTTCGCGGAGGCGATCGGCGGCACGCTGAACGCCGAGGACACGCCCGGCGGCGGGCTCACGATGGTCCTCGGCCTGCCGAGGTCCGGGGCGGTCCCGGCACGGCAGGCGCCGGGGCCCCGGGAGAAGGCGATCACCTGAACACCTGCTCCGCAGGCCGGGGACGGTGGGAACCCGGCAAGGGCGGGCGCCCGGACACTGCCGGGATACGCACAAGAACCGGTGGCGTACCGGGGCGGAAGCTGTGCGCATGACCAATGTTCAACCGCATCCGCGCCGCACCGCGGGCAGGGGCACGGTGGGGTCGTCGGCCCTCTGTGCGCTGCTGCTCGTGGCCGCCGGCGTGGCCGCGTGGTTCATCCCGAACGCCGCATCGGACGAGCAGGCCTGGCACCGTGCCACGCCCTGCGCGGCCGGGACGCCCGCCGCCGGGCGGGACAACTGTCTGACCACCGTCCCGGCGGTCGTCGCGCGCACCGACGTCAACATGCCCAAGCAGCCCAGCTGGCTGTACTTCAAGGACAGCCGGCCGCTGCACCGGCTTCAGGTCTCTGCCGATGCGGCCCAGGACTTCGAGGCCGGCGACCACGTGCGACTGACCGTCTGGCGCGGGCAGGTGATGGAGGTGGCCGGCGCGGGGAACAGCTGGCACGAGCACATCGTCACCGCCCGCTCCCTGGCCGTCGTGACGGCACTGCTGGCCCTGGCCGCGGGCTACCCGGCGGCGATGGTGCTGGTGCGTCTGCGGGGACGCCGGCTGCCCGACGACGACGTGCTCCCCTCGGCCCTGCCGTTCGCGGGCGCCCTCGCGGGCACCGCCCTGTGGCTGCTGCCCCTGTGCTTCCTGCACCCCACCGACCTGCTCGCCTCGCCCACGCAGATCGTCTGGGCGGCTGCGGGCTCGCTGCTCACCCTGGCCCTGCTCGCCGCGGCCTGGCGCGCGACCCGCATCCGTACGCCCGAGGGCGTGACGGCGGCCGGCCGGCCGGCGGAGGGTGAGGCCCACGGAGCGGCCCGGCATCCGGGTCAGGACGAGGTGTTCGTGTCCGCCCGGTTCCTGGAGCCCACGGACTTCAACCCGCACGGCTTCGGCACCCACATCGCCCTCGGGGACGGCGCACCTGCGGTGACCCCCGGCCCGGGCCGCTACGGGGCGAAGTACATCCCGGTCGAGCGGCTGACCGTCAGGAACGTACGACGGGCCCGGGACAGCGACACCGTCCCCAGGAGCTGGCACATCGCCGAACTCGACGACGCCGGAACCCCGATCCGGCTGGCCGCGGCCCCGGACGACCTGACGCGCATCATCCGCGCGCTGGAGTCGGCCAGGGCCTGACGACGGTTCGGCCGGCTCAGCGCACGGTCACGGAACCGGTCGTGGCCGATCCGTTGGTCCAGCCGTAGCGGTGGGCGGTGACCTTGACCGTGATCTTCTGACCCCGGTCGGCCTTCACCAGCACATAGGTGGACCTGGTGGCGCCGGTGATGGTGTGGCCGCCCCGCTTCCAGGAGTAGCTGTAGGAAGTGGCGGCCGGCGACCAGGTCCCGTGGGCGGCGGTCAGCTTGGCGCCGACCTTGGCGGTGCCGCTGACGGCCGGGGCCTTGGTGACCTTCAGGGCGGGGCCGACGGCGACCGCGACGGCCGGCGAGGTGGAACCGGTCGCCCCGGCACCGTTGCTGACCGTGACCTTGCAGGACACCTTGTGGGTGTAGTCGTCGGAGGTCAGGGTGCGGGTCTTGGCGGTGGCGCCCGGGATCGCCTTGCCGTCGCGCAGCCAGGACCAGGCGGCCGTGGCGTTGTAGCCGGTCCAGGCGGCGTTGCAGGTGAGCTTGGAGCCGGTGCGGGCGGTCCCGCCGACGACGGCCTTGGAGGTGATCTCCGGCTTGGTCAGCAGCGTCTGGGACTGGGCCCGGAGCTGCGAGGTGTAGCTGCCGGGGGAGATGTCCACCGCCTTGCGCCACACCAGCGTGGCCCGGCCGTCGGGTCCGGCGGCGATCTCACCGGAGAGCGCTTCGGTGTCGGGGACGGCGGCGACGGGCGTGCTGTTGAGGGCGGTCGCCTTGCTCCACGTGCCGTCGGCCCGGACCGCCCACTGGAGGTAGTGGTCGTCGCCGTTGTCGATGGAGGGCGTCTGCGGCCACACCACCTGGACGGTGCCGTCGGCGCCGATGGCGGCGGACACCTGCCAGTTGACGTACCCGGTGGACAGCGTCTTCGGCGCGGACCAGGTGCCGGTGGCGGCGCTGCGGGTGACGGTCTGCACGACCGGGGTGCCGGCGCTGCTGCTCCAGCCCTCCCACACGTAGGTGACGTCCCCGTCGGGGGCCGCCAGCGGGCCGCTGTCGTCACCGTCGTCGATCGAGGCGACCGCGGTCTGCGCGGAACCCCAGTCCCCCGTGGGCGACGTCCGGGTCGCGGACTTCAGGTCGGTCTTGTTCATGGCGGCACCGGCGTCGTGCCACAGCACGGTGGTGCGGCCGTGCGCGTCCATCGACACCTGCGCGTCGCCGGAGGTGGCGGTCGTGCCGGGCAGGACCGCGGGGCTGCTCCAGTCGCCGCCGGCGGAGGAGCGGGTGACGGTGGAGACGATGTGCTTGTCGTCGTCGAGCTTGTCGCGGGTCTCCCACACCGTGGTGGCGGCTCCGTCGGGGGCCACCGCGAGGTCGAGGCTCCAGAACGATCCGCCGGAGAAGGAGCCCAGCGGCTTGGCCGCCGACCAGGCGGACGCGCCGGGGGCGAGGGTGGCGGTCATCACCTGGTAGTGCAGGGAGCCGTCACCCTGGTCCCACACGGCGGTGACGGTGCCGTCGGCCGCAGCGGCGAGACGCGGAGTGGACATGTCCAGGCCGTCGTGGGTCGCGAGCGTGCCCGGGTCCGACCACCCGCCCGCCGCCGCGTCCCAGGCGGTGAAGCGGGCGGCCAGCGATCCGTCGGCGCCGTTGCCGGTCAGCCAGGTCACCACGGCACCGCCGTCGGCGGTCACCGCCAGCACGGCCCGGGCGTTCGCGCCCTGGTTCGTGAGCAGCGTCCTGGGCGCCCCCCACGCGCCGCTGCCGGCGGGCCGGACGGCGGCCCGGATCTCCCAGTCGGCGGCCCCGGCCTGCTTGTCGCGCCACAGCGCGAATGCGGTGCCGTCACCGGCCACCTGGACGTCGATCAGACTCTGCTGGCCGTCCGAGCCGGTCACGTCGGCCGCGGTGCTCCACGGACCGGCCGAGGCCGTGTACCCGGATGCGGCGGCGGGCAGGGCGGGGCCCCATACGACCGCGGTCGCCGCTGCTGCCGCGAGTGCGACGGCGGCGGCTCCCGGTCTCCGTATCTTCACTGCCACTACGACTCCTGATCCCATGGGCGACGGCACCGTTCCCGGCGCCGGCTGGAGGATGACGGTATCCGGCCAAGATTTGCATTGCCCGGAACCGGCAGTCTCGAGTGGATCAAGATTTCCGGCTTCTGCTTGCCCGGCAACGCGCAGGCGAGCGTCATTGCCGGGGTGCGGACGCCGTGAGTCGGGTCAGCGTGCTGACGTGGCGCGGAATCGCCGGTAGAGGACGGTCCCGCCCAGCAGCAGGACCGCGCTCGCGGCGGCGGCGGGCAGCATGCCGTCCGCACCGGTGTGCGCGAGCGGGGTCGTGCCGGGGTGCACGGTGATGGTGTGACCCGGCTGCGGGTGGTTCACGGTGACGGGCGGCTTCTTCACCGGAGGCACGGTCTTGACCGGAGGGGTCTTGACCGGCGGAGTCTTCACCGGCGGAGTCTTGACCGGCGGCGTGGGAGTTCCGGGCTGCTCCGTCCTGGGCGGAGTCGGCTGCTGGGAGGTGACGCTGGAGCCGCCGTTCACGGACGTGTTGCCGAACACCGGGTTGAGGACCCCGGCCCCGTTCACCGTGTTGCCGCTGACGTTCACCGGCAGGTGCACGGGCAGCTGGACGCCGTTGCCGCTGATGACGCCGGGGGAGTCCGCGGTCTTGCCCTCGGCGGCCGCCTGCGCGGAGTTGCCGGCCGCGCCGCCCGCGCCGCCGGTGTTGGCACAGGCGTTGCCCGCGGCCGGGTTCAGGAGCCCCACGACGTTCACGGTGTTCCCGCAGGCGTTCACCGGGATGTGCACGGGGAGCTGGATGGTGTTGCCGGAGACCACACCGGGCGAACCGGACGTGGAGCCGTTCGCCACCGAGTCGGCGTGCGCCGAAGTCGCCACGGCCATCGCGCCCGTGGCGGCCACGACGGCGATCACGCTGTTACGGGTAACCCGCTTCATTAAGGTTCCCTGCCTTCCATACAAGGTCGCGGGCGCTCGCCCGCAAAGGAAGAAACGGTGGTTTACCCGTCCGGGTTATGACGAATCAGCCTTTCGCACCGTCGAACAACAGAACCCACACGTGGCACGTGTGCACAGAACCGCCCGACCGGCCCCGTCACACCGCGCTCAACCGCCCCGCCCCGCACGGACCGTCGACCACGGACCCACGGGCCGGCCGGCGAAGTGCCCGTCGGCCGGGGTAGCCGGGCGGCCCCGGTGGCTCTCGGCGCACAGGAGGCGGACGACGGCGTCGAGGCCGCCGCCGGCGGCCGCCTCGAGGATGACCTCGCCACCGCCGGCACGGGTGAGCCGCTGGACCAACGGCAGGCCGAGGCCCGTGCCGTCGTGGTCGGCGTCAGCGGCTCGCCAGAACCGGTCGAAGGCTCTGTGCCGTTCGGTCTCGGTCATGCCGGGCCCCTGGTCGAGTACATGCAGCTCGGCCACCGGCGGCGTGCGGCCGCCTTCCCCCGGGGCGGTGACCGCGGCCAGCGTGATCGCGGTTCCCGGCGGGGACACGCGCAGCGCGTTGGAGAGCAGGTTGTCGATGATCTGCTCCAGCGCTCCGGGGACCGCCCACACCCGGACGCCGGTGGCTGCGCGAACGAGGATGCCGACGTGCTGTTCGTCGGCGAAGGCTGCCCAGATGGCCGCCCGGTCGGCGACGACGGCGTCGAGATCGACCGCCTCCGGCCTGATGGCGGAATTCTCCAGCCTGGCGAGCGCGAGCAGTCCCTGCACCATCCGGCTGAGCCGTTCCATTTCGCCCAGCGCTCTGTCGAGGCTGTCCCGGGCGCAGGGGGCGAGATGCGGCTCGAAGTTCTCCAGGCGCAGGCGTAGTGAGGTCAGGGGGGTCTTCAGCTGGTGCGACACCTCGGAGGCGAACGCCTCCTGGGCCTGGAGCAGATGCTGGAGCCGGGTCGCGGTCCTCGTGAACGACGCGGCCAGCCGGCGCAGTTCCGGCGGCCCGTGATCGGTGGCCGGCGGATCGGTGATCCGGCCCTCGGCGAGTTGTGCGGTGGCGCGCTCCAGGGCCCGGACGGGGCGGGTGATGGAGCGGGCGAGCACGAAGCCGATCACGGCGACGGCTGCCAGCACGCCCAGACCGACGACGGCGAGAGCCAGCCAGGTGGCATGGACCCTCGCCCTGAGCGGTGCCAGCACATACACGGTCCGCACCACACAGGGGACCGTGGCGCCCGAGCCACCCGGTACGGCGACGAAGAGGACTTCGCCACCGGCGGACGGGTCGCTCCGGGTACCGACGGCGGGCCGGTCGCGCAGTGCGGCGGCGATGTCCGGCTCGGCGGACAGGTCCGTGCCGGCCGGAGCGAGGGCGGCGGTGTCGGTGAGGACGACGCCCTTCCGGCCGGCGACGAGCACCCGGCTGCCGGTGCGCCGCCCGTACGCGCGCGCCAGTTCGGGCAGGTCGGCCGTCAGTCCGTGCTCCATCTTGTCCTCGCAGACCTCGGCGAGCGTCATCGCCCCCTGCTGGGCCGCGTGGGAGAAGCGGGACAGCTCGCTGCGGGCGTAGAAGACGCCGAACGGCACCTCGAGCGCGAGCAGGACGAGCAGTATGAGGCTCAGATGGCTGAGCAGGAGGCGACGCGTCACCGGGGCCCTCCGCCGCGCACCGGCCGCGCGGCGGACGCGGCGTCGACGTGCGCCGGCGGGACCAGGCGGAAGCCGATTCCGCGGATGTTCTCGATCCAGGAGGAGTCACCGAGCTTGCGGCGCAGAGCGGCGATGTGGACGTCCAGGGTCTTGGTGGGGCCGAAGTAGTGCGGTTCCCATGCCGTGTCCAGGATCTGTCTGCGGGAGCAGACGGCTCCGGGATCTTCGGCGAGGCAGACGAGCAGGTCGAACTCTTTGGGCGCGAGGGCGATCAGCGAGCCGTGCAGATGTACCTGCCGGGTGCGGCGGTCGATGGTCAGCGGGCCGATCCGCTGGACCTCGGGCGTCCCGGGATGCCGCGGGGCGTGGGAGGGGTCCGGCTCCGTACGGCGCGTGTCCAGCACCGCGGGGCGGGTGCGGCGGGTGACGGCGCGGATCCGGGCGACGAGCTCCCGCACCCCGAAAGGCTTGGAGACGTAGTCGTCCGCGCCCAGCTCCAGACCGAGCACCCGGTCCACCTCGTCGTCCCTGGCCGTGATCATGATGATCGGCACCGACGAGCGGGACCGGAGCGCACGGCAGACGTCGATGCCGTCCATGTCGGGCAGCCCCAGGTCCAGCAGCACCATCGCCGCCTCCGGCGCCGCGAGGCCGTCGGCACCCTTTCTGGCGTGTTCCACGGTGAACCCGAAACGGCGCAGTCCCTCCACCAACGGCCCGGCCACCCGGTCGTCGTCCTCGATCAGCAAGACACGCATGCCGAAAGGCTCACAGACTCCGGTCGGAGTGCGCGGCGCAAACGCCGGAACCTCCCCCGAGCCGGTGATCCTTTCGCCACTCGTACGACGTAATTTCCGGACGCGGCGTGATGACGTCATCCAGTACTTGTCCAGCAAAGAGTCAGGAAATGGTTAAGACCTCGAACACAGGGTGAATTCACCGGTTCTGCGGGACCGGCGCAACCCCGCAACACAGTCGAATGCTGATCCAGGGTCAGTCCGAACGGCCGGGGCGACCGCAGCGGAATCGGCTCGGCAAATCCAGGGCGACATGATTGTCCGACGGAATTCGAGACGCCCCCTGTATGTGCTCTGGAAATCCGCTTGATCGGGCTCCCGTAGCGTTTTCCGGGCTGACACCGTCCCCCCACGCACCCGGGAACAGCCCATGCCCATGGACGAACTGAGCCGCACACGACCGGATCTGGTGGAGCCCTTCACGACCGCCCTCCCGGGAGCACGCGCAACCGTGCTCGCCCGGCTGTGGGGAGCCCTCGCACGAGAACCCGTGCCCGGTGTGACCGGACACCACCGGGAATCCGGCACCCTGGTGGTCGGACTGCGACGAGGCGGCTCACTCTCGGCCGCCGAGTCCTGTGCCCGCCCGTTCGCCGAGGTGCCCGACGACTTCACCGTGTCCGGGCCGCAGGGGCCGGTCGGCGGGCCGGCCCAGCTCCTCGCCCAACTCGGCCTGCGTACCCCGGCGGCGGCGCGCCTCGCGACCGAACTCGACAACAGCGTGGTCAACCTCGCCCTGGCCAGGGCCGCGAACGCGGTCCGGGCCGCCCCCCTGAACGACTCGGCGGACGCCGAGCAGGCGGTGGTCGACGGGCATCCCCAGCATCCCTGCTGCCGGACGCGCACCGGTATGTCGATCGCCGACGTGCTCGCCTACGCTCCCGAGCACCGTCCCGTCGTCCGGCTGGCGCTGCTCCGTGTCCCGGCCGACCGCTGGCAGGGAGCCGGTGACTGGCCGCAGCACCTGCGCGACGGCGACACGATCCTGATGCCGCTGCATCCCTGGCAGCGGGATCACGTGCTCTCGCACCACCCCGGCCTGGCCGTCATGGAGGAGACGATCCCGGCCCGGCCGCTGCTGTCGCTGCGCACCCTGGCACCGCTGGGCGTTCTGCCGGGCTGCCACATCAAGACGGCGCTCGACGTGCAGGTCACGAACTACCGGCGCACCATCTCCCCGCCCGAGGTCGCCGACGGGTCCCCGCTGTCCGACCTGGTCTCGGCCGTCGTCGACAAGGCGGGGTACGGCAGCAGCCTTCGCGTCCTGCGTGAGCTGGGCGGCGGCGCGGTGCGCGTGGACGGGGCGCCCTCGGCGAGCCTGGCGGCCATGATCCGGGAGTCGGCCGAGTGCCACCTCGACGCCGGGGAGATCGCGGTTCCGCTCACCGCCGTCCACGCGACCGGAGCCTCGGTGGCGTCGGGAGATCCGGTGCGCTGGCTGACGGACCTGGCCGGCCTCGTCCTGCCGCCCGCGCTGACCCTGCTGTCGATGGGGGTGGCGCTGGAGGCGCACGGCCAGAACACCCTGGTCGTGCTGCGCGAAGGACGGCCGGTGCGGGTGCTCTACCGGGATCTGGACGGCGTGCGCGTCAGCCCGCGCCGTCTGGCCCGGTGCGGCTTCGCGCTGCCGCCGCTGCTCGGCACCCGTGCGGGCGACGACGCGGGCGCGCTGCGCACCAAGCTGTTCGGCGCGCTGATCAGCGGGGTCTTCTGTGAGCTGGTCGACGTCCTCACGCGGACCCGGGCGGCCGATCCCCGGGCGTTGTGGGGCGCGGTGGCCGAGGCCGGCCGCCGGGTGTACGCCGGCCTGCCGGACCACGAGGACGCGGCGGCGTTCTTCGGCGACACGATGCCGCTGAAGGCGACCGTCGCCATGCGTCTGGCCGAGAACCCGGGCAGGGCGCAGTGGACGTCCGTGCCCAACCCCCTGGCGCTGTGCCGATGAGATCCGCCACCGACCGCTGTCCCCCTGGAGCGACCGTATGACCACCGGCACTGCCCCCGACCACAGGACCGCCGCCACCGTCGTCACGGAACCGGCCGCCGGACCGATCCGGACGGCCGATGCCGTCACCGCCCACACGCTGCTCAACTGCCTGATCCGCGAGGTGTCCGCCCCCGAGCATCAGGTGACCGTCGACGACGGCCACCTCCTGCTGCGGCTGCCCCGCCGGGCCCTCCTGCTGCGCGCCCGGCTGCGCCGCGTCTCCCTGATCGGAGCCCATCGCTTCCAGGGCACGGTGCAGCGGCGCGACGGGGACGCCTGGGTGACCGTCGGCTGGCGGGAGCTGGCCGGTCACATCCGGGACGAACTGGAGCTGCGTACGGGTGTCGTCAACGAGGAGTTCCTGGCCCAGGTCGCCGACAGCCGCGAGACGATCCGCACCGCGCTGGAGGAGCGGGCCGACGTCGCACCGCACGCGGACCCGTACGTGGCGTCCGAGCAGTCCCTGGTGTTCGGCCATCGCTTCCACCCCACTCCGAAGGCCCGCACCGGCGACCCGGCGGACTGGCTGGCGTACGGCCCCGAGACAGGCGCGCGCTTCCGGCTGCGCCATCTGGCCGTCCGGCACCGCCTCGTGCGTGAGGAGGGCGAGCTGCACGACATGGACGCGCTGTGTCCGGCGCCCGAGCCGGGCTTCGCGGTGCTGCCGGTGCACCCCTGGCAGTACCGGCTGCTGGCGGGACACGACCGGCTGCGCGAGGCTGTGGCCCGCGGTGATGTAGTCGACGCCGGGGTGAGCGGACCGGAGCTGGTGCCGACCGCGTCGGTGCGCACGCTCTACCACCCCGACACCGACACCTTCCTGAAGTTCAGCCTGAACGTCCGCCTCACCAACTGCGTGCGCAGACACGCCGGTTACGAACTGACCGGCGGCGTCGCCCTCAACCGGCTGCTCCAGCCCCTCTTCGCCGAGCTGACCGCCCGCTTCCCGGGATGCGCGCTGCTGGCCGAGCCCGGCTACCGCACACTCGACGCGCAGGGCGACACCGCCCTCCTGGAGGGTCTCGGCGTCGTCGTCCGCTCCGGACTGCGCCACCACCTGCGTCCCGGTGTGACACCCCTGCTCGCCGCCGCGGTGGCGGACGAGTACCCCACCAGCACAGCCCATGTCTCCCACCTCCTCGCCCGCGGCGACGGGGACGTCCTGGCCTGGTGGGACGCGTACCTGCGGCTGCTTCTGCCACCGGTGCTGGCCGCCTACTTCGAGCACGGCGTCGTACTGGAGCCCCATCTGCAGAACGTCGTCGTCGGTGTGCACGCGGACGGCACCCCGGCACAGATGCTCTTCCGCGACCTGGAAGGCACCAAGCTGCTGCCCGGGCATCACCAGGACACCCTCCGCGACCTGCCCGAAGACGTCCGGGGCCCCCTCACCTACGACGCCGAACACGGGTGGAACCGGGTCGCGTACTGCCTCCTGGTCAACCACACCGCCGAACTGCTCGGCGCCCTGGCCGACCTCGACCCGCGGCTGGAACCGGCCCTCTGGGGCCTGGTCACCGACCATCTCGACGCCTACGCCCGCACCGCCGCAGAACCGCCGCGTCTGCGCGCTCTGCTCTCCGGAGTACCGCTGCCCGCGAAGGCCAACCTCCTGCTGCGCTGGGCCCGCAAGGCCGACCGGCACGCCACCTACGTCCCCCTGACCAGCCCGCTCGGCGCGGACTTCCCCCGGGAGGTGGTCCGGTGAGGTCCGCAGTGCTCGACCGGGTCGGCCGGATCCGTGACGACGACCTGCCCGCGTATGTCCACGACCTGGCCGACCTGCGCCGGCACGTCCACGCGATCCGAACCGCACTGCCGGAGCGCGTCGAGCTGCTGTACGCGGCCAAGGCCAACTCCGATCCCCTGATCCTGCGGACACTGGCCGGGTACGTCGACGGGTTCGAGGTGGCCTCCGGCGGTGAACTGAGCCACGTCCGCGGGCTCGTCCCCGACGCACCGGTCGCCTTCGGAGGCCCCGGCAAGACACAGGCGGAGCTGGCCCGGGCACTGGACTGCGCAGTGGAGCGCCTGCACATCGAGAGCGAACACGAACTGCGCCTCGTCACCACCCTGCTGGGCGAGCGGACCGTGGACGCCCTGCTGCGCGTCAACCTGCCCGTCGACGTCGGGCGGGCCGCACTCGCGATGGGCGGGCACCCCAGCCCCTTCGGCATGGATCCCGCACAGCTGGACCGCTGTCTGGAGGTCATCGCCCGCGACCCGCGCGTCCGGCTGCGCGGCCTCCACCTCCACCTGGCCAGCGGCCTGCGGGCCACAGCCCAACTGGCCCTGATCGACGAGGTGCTGACCTGGGCCGAGGACTGGGCGCGCCGGCGTGGAACCGACCTGGCCGAGGTCAACGTCGGAGGCGGGATGGGTGTCGACTACGACCGTCCGGCACGGAGGTTCGACTGGCCGGCCTTCGGTGCCGGACTGCGCCGGCTCCTGTCCCGCCACCCTCGTCTCACCCTGCGGATCGAGCCCGGCCGCTCGGTCACCGCCTACTGCGGCTGGTACGTCACCCAGGTCCTGGACATCAAGTTCAGCCGTGGGCAGGCGTTCGCCGTGCTGCGCGGAGGCACCCATCATCTGCGCACCCCGGCCGCGAAACAGCACGACCAGCCCTTCGAGGTGATCCCCGACGACGCCTGGCCACGGCACTGGGAGCGACCGGAGGTCCGTGACGAGCCGGTGACGCTGGTCGGACAGCTGTGCACGCCGAAGGACGTCCTGGCCCGCCGGGTCAGGGTCGAACGGCTGCGCGTCGGCGACCGGGTCGCCTTCGCCATGGCCGGCGCCTACGCCTGGAACATCTCCCACCACGCGTTCCTCATGCACCCCCACCCGACCTTCCATCACGTCGACGACGCGGAGGTGCCGGTCACCGGCACCCACGCCCGTCAGCCGTCATGAGCGCGGGCCTCCCCATGCCCATGACGGCCGTGCTCACCCTCCGGAACTTCCGTCGCTACCTGCTCGGACAGCTGGCCTCCAACATCGGCACGTGGATGCAGCGGGCCGCCCAGGACCTGCTCGTCCTGCACCTCACGGGCAACAGCGGCCGTGCGGTCGGGATCGTGACCGCACTGCAGTTCCTTCCCCAGAGCCTGTTCGGCCTGACCGGAGGCGTCCTGGCCGACCGGTACCCCAAGCGGCGGCTTCTGCTCCTCACCCAGACGGCCATGGGGGTGCAGTCGCTCCTGCTCGGGCTGCTGACCGTCACCGGGGCGGTGAGCCTGCCGTCCGTCTACGCGCTGGCCTTCGCCCTGGGCACCGCCACCGCCGTGGACAGTCCCGCCCGCAACGCGTACATCTCCGAACTGGTCGCCGAAGAGCGCCTGGTCACGGCGGTCAGCCTGAACTCCGCCCAGTTCAACGTGGCCCGCGTCCTCGGTCCCGCCCTCGCGGGCCTGGCCGTCGCCGCCTTCGGCACCGGGCCGGTGTTCCTGGTGAACGCCGCCTCGTACCTGGCCGTCCTGTACGGCCTGATCACCATCCGCACGGACGGGCCGGGCGGTCACGGCCGTACCCGGCCCGGCCCCACCCGGCTGCGCGACGCGTTCCGCGACATCACGTCCACCCCGGAACTGCTGCTGCCGATGACCGTCATCGCCTTCGTCGGCACCTTCGGCCTCAACTTCCAGGTCACCATCTCGCTCGTGGCCGTCACGGTCTTCCGCACGGGCGCCGCCGCCTTCGGCTGCCTGTCCGCCGCCTACGCCCTGGGCAGCCTCGCCGGCGCGGTCCACGGGGCGAGCCGCGGGAAGCCTCCCGGCATCCGACGCCTGATCACCACCACGGTCGTCTTCGGGGCACTGGAAGCGACGCTGGGCCTGACACCCGGCTACGGCGCGTTCATGGCCCTGCTGATCCCCACCGGTTTCGCCGCGGTGACCGTGACCACCACCGCCAACGCGCTCACCCAGCTCCATGCCGGACCGGACATGCGGGGCCGTGTCATGTCCGTCTACTTCCTGGTCCTCCTCGGCGGCACCCCCCTGGGCGCCCCGCTGGTGGGCCTGTTGTCGGACGCCTTCGGCGCCCGTTCCACGCTGGTCCTGGGCGGCGTCGTCTCGGCGTCCTCCGCGCTCGCGCTCTGCGCCCTGATCGCAGGCCGGACCCGGCGGCGCACCCGGATCACGAGGGCCGCCTCCGCGGCCGGCTCGCCCCGCACGCCGGCCCGGCCGGCCCGGGACCGGTCGGCCGGCCTCTGACACACAGCGGAAGGGGAGGCCGGACGCCGGCCTCCCCTTCCGCGGTCCACCGAGGTCAGCGCAGGCGCAGGGCCTCGCGGATCGTGGTGAACAGGTCGGTCTGGTTGGTGACGCCGAGGACGCGGAACGCCTGCGGGCCCTGGGCGGCGATGCGGACCTGGGTGCCGGTGTGCTCCTGGGACTGCCCCGGGGTGTTGGTCGAGTAGTTGACCTTCAGCTGCTGGCCCTCGTTGGTGACGAGCGTGGAGGACAGGCCGGGCGGGGTGGCCTCCAGCGGGACGATCTGGCTGGTGTGGCCGTGGTCGGCGGTGGTGACGACCAGGGTGTCGGGGTGCTTGGCGGCGTAGGCGCGGGCCACCTTGACCGCGCGGTCGAAGGCGGCGGTCTCACCGATCTGGCCGCACGGGTCGGCCGCGTGGTCCTGCTTGTCGATCGAGGCGCCCTCGATCTGCAGGAAGAAGCCCTGGTTCGAGTGCTTGGCCTTCTGCTTGGCCTCCAGCAGCTGGATGGCCTTCGTGGCGGAGTCGGCGAGGCTCGGCGTGGTGGCCGGGCGGTTGGGGTTGGAGGTCACGCAGCGCTGCGCGTCGGTGCCGCCGACGGCGGCCGCCTTGCCGGTCCACTCGACGGGCACGTTGCCCGTGGCGAACAAGCCGAGGACGGGCTTGCCCGCCTTCGCGCCCTTCAGGCCCGCCCGGTCGGTGACGACCTGGTAGCCGAGCTTCTGCGCCTGCTCGGTGACCGTGAGGCCCTTGTACCTGCCGTCGGTGACCTTCTGGTCGAACCGCTGCTTGCCGCCGCCGAGGAGGACGTCGACCTTGTGGTTGACGGACTGCTCCGCGATCGAGCCGGGGCCGCCGGCCGCGATGGTGTCGGTGGGGCACTTGGCCATGTCGGCCGGGCCCTGGCAGGAGCGGTCGGTGGCGTGCGAGGCGAGGACGGCCGGGGTGGCGTCGGTGAGTTCGGCGGTGGTGACGCTGCCGGTGGCGTAGCCGTTCTTCTTCGCCAGCTCCAGCAGGGTGGGGACGGCCTTGTCGGTGCCGGGGGTCTTGGAGATGCGTCCGTTGACCGTCTTGATGCCGGTGGCCCAGCCGGTGCCGCTCGCGGCGGAGTCGGTGACGTAGTCCGGCGTGCCGTCCGCGTGCACGGCGTACGTCGTGTAGGCGCCGGTGAGCGGGAACTTGTCCATGTTCAGGCGGCCGTTCGCGCCGACCGTGTAGTCACGGGCCAGCGTGATCTCCGAGTCGCCCATGCCGTCGCCGATCAGCAGGATGACGTTCTTCGCCTTCCCGCCCTTGATCGCGTCCTTCGCCTGCTTCTCGTTGTCGAAGGCACCGGCGGAGGTGGCGACCGCCACGGCGGCCGTGGCGGCGACCAGCGCGGTGGCGACCGTGAGGTGACGACGGGTGGGTCTGGGCATGTGACTGACTCCTTGTGGCGTCCGACGGGCGGATGCGTTGTCCAACGCCCGTCAGATCACCAGGCGTTCGCAAAGCAGAGGTAAACGAATGGTCGAGCGTGTGTATCCGGAACATGACACAAGAAGGCCCGAGGAGGTCGCCGTACCACGCGACTTGACTGCTTTCAAGATCGTCGGAATCGCCCTCGAGGGTGAGTCTTTAATGGTTGCGCAATCCGGGAACTATTAGACTCGCCAGTCCTCACCCGTAGTTCAGCTCCATCGGGGGACACATGACGCGTGCTGGGCCACCGGTGCCGGAGACCGCCGTCGTCTTCGAGCGGCTGCTCGATCAGGCTCTGAACTCCCCACAGGTGCTGGACGCCCTCGACCGCGCGGAGGGAGTGGCCGACCGGGAGCAGCTGCGCACCCGGGCGGTACGGGCGCGTACCGCCATCACCGCGGCGGCGACCGTCGAGTACCAGGAATACCTCCGCGCCCGGTCCGCGGCGGAGGGCGCGAGCGGTGGGCCGGCGGCACGCCGTGCGGGCGGACCCCTGTCCCCGTCGGCCGTGCTCGTGACGGGCCTGTCCGCCGTGAAGGCGGCCTGGCGATGGGTGGCGGCGGCCAGGCGTGACCGCCCCGCGGGTGCGGGCGATGCTCCGGCCGGCGACGTCCCGGACGTGACGCGAGCGCGGGAGACGTGGGAACTGGCGCTCCTGGAGCGGGCGGTCGTCCCCTTCCTGCTCGGCCGCCTGGAGGAACTGCTCATGAGGGAACGGGGAGACCGGGCCGCACGTCAGAGGCCGGCCCCGGACGCGCCCGTACCATGAGCGGGCGTATGTGCGTCGGCTGTGTACGGGACGGGACGGGAGAGGGCTGTGACGGAGAGCGCCGGTGGCTTCGAGGACCCGTCGGCCGAGGTGCTGGCGGCGGCGGCCGCCGCCTTCGGGCTGCTCGCCTCGTCGGCGCGACTGCACCTGATGTGGGCGCTGGCGCAGGGCGAGAGCGATGTGACGCACCTCGCCGACCGGGTGGGCGGTGCGCTGCCCGCGGTCAGCCAGCACCTGGCCAAGCTGAAGCTCGCCGGGCTCGTCAGCTCCCGCCGTGAGGGCCGCCGGCAGGTCTACTACATCGACGACCCCGACATCGTGACCGTCGTGCGGGTGCTGGTCGGACAGCTCACCGCACGGTCGCAGCAGGCCTCCGCGCCGGCCTACCGGCTGCGCGGGATCGGTGGCTGAGAGCACCGCGCCGCCGGGTCCGGACGCGAGGGCGCCGGACACCGGTGCCCCGACGGCGTTCGGCGGCGACCGGGCGGCCGGCGCGCGGTCCCGTCCCGGGCGCTCCGCGCCGACCGTGCTCGAAGTGCTGCGGAAGCTGGACGCGAGTCCCCGGGGCCTGACGGAGGCGCAGGCGCAGGAGCGGCTGGCCCGGTTCGGCGACAACGTGCTCCCGGCCCTGCGGGAAGCCACCTGGCCACAGCTGTTCGTCCGCAGCCTGCGGGACCCGTTCACCGCGGTCCTGCTCTGCCTCGGGCTGGTGTCGGCGGCCGTCCTCGCCTGGGGGACCGCCTCGGTGATCCTCCTCCTGGTCGTGGTGAGCTGCGTGCTGCGGGCGACCGGGGAGCACCGGGCCGACCGGTCCACGGCCGCCCTGCGGGACCTGGTCGCCACCACCGCCACGGTGGTGCGCCGCGCCGCCGAGGACGCGCCGCCCACGAGCCGGGAACTCCCGCCGGACGAGCTGGTCCCGGGGGACGTGGTCCGGCTGGGACCGGGCGACCTGGTGCCGGCGGACGTACGACTGCTGCGGGCACACGGCCTGACGGTGCACCAGTCCGCGCTGACGGGGGAGTCGGCGCCCCTCGCCAAGTCCGCCTCGGACCCCCCGCACCGCGCCGGCGGGGTGTTCGAACAGCGGCAGTGCTGCTTCCAGGGCAGCAGCGTCGTCTCGGGAAGCGCCACCGCGGTCGTCACCGCGACCGGCGCGCGGACCCGGTTCGCCGCCGCCCACGGCCGTTCGGCCGGGCGGCGGGAGGCGAGCGCCTTCGACCGCTCCGTCCACGGCATCTCCTGGATCCTGATCCGGTTCATGCTGCTGACCCCGCCGCTGGTTCTGATGACCAACGCGGCGCTGCGCGGACGCGGCCTGGAGACACTGCCGTTCGCCGTCGCGGTGGCCGTCGGGCTCACCCCCGAGATGCTGCCGGTCCTCGTCACCACCTGCCTGGCCCGCGGTGCCTCGCTGCTCGCCCGGACGCACGGGGTGATCGTCAGACGGCTGCCCGCCCTGCACGACCTCGGCGCCGTCGACGTGCTGTGCCTGGACAAGACCGGCACCCTCACCCAGGACCGGCCGGTGGCGCACCGCGCCCTCGGCCCCGACGGCCGGGACGACCCCGAGGTGCTGCACTGGGCCGCCGTCAACGCCTGGTGGACCCTGCACCTCGCCGACCTGCCGGAACCCGACGCCCTCGACGAGGCGCTCCTGGAGAGCGCCGACCCGGACGACCTCATGGCGTACGACGGTGTGGCGGCCGTCGGGTTCGACCCGGTGCGCCGGCTCGCCACCGCCGTCGTCCGCACCCCGGGCCGCCTCGGCCGGCACACCCTGGTCGTGAAGGGAGACGTCCGGGCCGTCCTGGAGCGCTGCGCGCTGACGGACGAGGAGCGCCGGAGCCTGACCGGCCGAGCCGCCGCGCAGGCCGACGACGGCCTGCGCGTCCTGGCGGTCGCCACCGCCGAACGCCCGGCGCGCACCCACGCCTACACCCCGGCCGACGAACGCGGCCTCACCTTCCGCGGCCTGGTCACCCTGCGCGACGCGCTCGCGCCCACCGCCGCCGACGCGCTGAAGAACCTCACCGACCGCGGTGTCACCGTGAAGATCCTCACCGGCGACCACCCCGGCACCGCCGCCCGCGCCTGCCGCGACCTCGGCATCCCCGTCACCGAAGAAGCGATCGCCGACGCCGGCCGCATCGACACCCTCACGGACGCCGGACTCTCCGCGCTCGCCCGCCGTACGACGGTCTTCGCCCGCTGCACCCCGGACCACAAGGCCCGGATCATCCGGGCCCTGCGCGCCGCCGGACACACCGTCGGCTTCCTCGGTGACGGCGTCAACGACCTCCCCGCGCTGCGTACCGCCGACGTCGGCATCGCCCCGCGAGCGGCCGCCGACGTGACGCGCGAGGCCGCCGACGTCGTACTCGCCGAGAAGGACCTCACCGCGCTCGACCAGGCCGTCGCGGCGGGCCGGCACGCCGGCGGCAACATCGCCACCTACCTGCGCATCACGCTCTCCTCCAACCTCGGCAACGTGATCGCGATGCTCTCCGCGGGCCTGCTCCTGCCCTTCCTGCCGATGCTCCCGGCACAGGTCCTCACCCAGAACCTCTGCTTCGACGCCGCCCAGCTCGCCTTCGCCCACGACCGCCCGCACCCCTCGGTGCCGCGCCGGCCGACGGAACTGCGCCCGCGCGACCTGCTGCGCTTCATCACCGGATTCGGAGTGCTCAACGCGGTCGCCGACCTCGCCACCTTCGCCGTCCTCGCGCTGGCCCTGCACGGGCCGGGCACCGGGGACGACGAGGCGGTCTTCCACTCCGGGTGGTTCACCGAGAACCTCCTCACCCAGGCCCTGGTCATGGTGCTGCTCCGGGCCGGCCGGCACACCGCAGGCCGCCGCAGGCCGGGCCCGGTCACCTGGGCCGCGCTCGCCCTCGCCGCCATCGGCCTGGCGCTCCCGCCGTCACCGCTCGGCCCGGTGCTCGGCCTGACCGGCCTCCCGGTCCTGTACTACGTCCTGCTCGTCGCCGTCCTGGCCGTGTACGCCGCCGGTCTCCTGGCGGCCGGCTCCCGCGCCGCGCGCAGGCTCCAGCCGGCCCGCGGGGTGCCTCGGCTGTGAATTGTGTGTGGATCTGTGCTGCTCGGGCCACGGGTTTGTTAGATTGCGCAATCACGCAACCAAGCTGATGGGCCCGACCGTCGTGGGAGTGGGTAGATGAGCGAGCCGTGGGACGGCCGAAGTGGCCAGGCCACGCGCAGCCGCAGCACCCGGGTGCCCGGACAGCGCACGGGCGGACCCGACGGACCGCGCCCGGGAGGCCGGGCCGCGGCCCGGGCCGCATCCCGCTCGCAGGGCGGCTCACGGTCGCACGGCAGCAGGCGTTCGGCGCGCCGGGCCCGCCCGGCAGGGCGCGGCAAACGCGTGCTGAAGATCCTCGCGATATGCCTGTCCGTCCTCGTCGTGGTGACCGCCGGCGCGGGCTGGTGGTTCTACCAGCATCTGAACGGCAACATCCAGAGTGTCTCGCTGGACGGCAAGGGCGGTTCGGAGAAGGCGGATGCGTT
>NZ_JBWKFN010000059.1:0-25560 GCF_056434245.1 Streptomyces sp. NPDC044064 | reverse complement strand
CCCCCCCCCCCCCCCCCCCCCCCCCCCCCCCCCCCCCCCCCCCCCCCCCCCCCCCCCCCCCCCCCCCCCCCCCCCCCCCCCCCCCCCCCCCCGCCACAGGAACCAAGCGCGCCCTGCGCCCCTTTGTTTTCACTACGCTCTAGGAGAACCTGTCCATGTCCGCGATCACCACCGCCCCTGCCCAGGTCGGCAACGGCAAGGCCGTGCACTACGTCCGCAAGGACGCGTTCCACTCGCACACCATCGGCTGCAAGCGCCAGGTGTCCCGGGAGCTGACCGCCCAAGAGGCCGCCGGCGGCAAGGCGTGCGGCCCCTGCAAGCGCGCCGTGGAGGCCCTGGCCGCCGAGCCGTCGGCCGAGACCGAGGCCCCCGCCGGCGACGTCGCCGAGCAGGCCCCTGCCGCCCCGGCGGAGGACGCCCAGGCCGCCAAGGTCGCCGACATCGAGCGGCGCGTACGGCCCCTGGACGCCGACACAGTCACGGCCGCGACCATGTTCGACCCGGAGCTGACCTACTACGCGGACGGCACCCGGGTGGTCATGCGTGCCAAGGGCACCGAGCGCACCGGCATCACGTTCGGCATGGCGGACGGCGCCGCCCCCTACGCCTACCAGGCCGTGCGTTGGGACGACGGCGGCGCCGACTTGGTCGCCCCCCACGTCCTGCACCGCGCCGACCGGGACGCCGAGGCGCGCCGCCAGGAGCTGGTGACCGAGGTCGCAGCCCGCACCCTGGTGCTGGCCGCCCACGTCACCGCTCATAGCTTCCAGCCGGTCGACTTGCCGGACGGGGAGCGCATCGCCTGGACGTTCCGTAGCGGCCACGGAGCCCGTGCCCGCTACCACTGGGTGTCCGTCCGCAACGCCATCAGTCAGGGCGACGGCAGCGAGTACCGGTGGCAGGCCGACCAGTCTGCCCGCCTCGCCCGCCGCACCGGCCTGGACGACGCCCCCATGGCCGAGCACATTGCCCTGGTGACCGCCGAGCCCACCGAGACCCTGGGGCGCATGGCCGCCGCTCTGGATCCGGACACCGTGCGCCTGGACCCGGACGGCGCCGGCCGCTGGGCCGTCGTCCGGGGCGGCACCTTCCTGGGCACCGTCCACGACGAGGGCGCCCGCATGCGCCGCGGCCGTTACGCCGCCTGGGCCCCCTACGCAGAGCGCCGCGACGGCACCGTTGGGTTCTTCCACGACCTGGACGCCGCAAAGGACGCCGTGCCCGAGGCGTGGCCCGTGGAGGTCGCCGAGATCGCCGGAGAACTGGGCGTGCCGGTCACCCAGGTGCTGGAGGTCGCCGAGCAGGTCGACCAGGAATGGAAGGCCGAGGCGCGCCGCGCGGTCCTGCGTGCCAAGGCGTACCCGGGCACGGACAGCCGGGTGACCCAGGCCGCCGCCGCCGAGGTGCGCCGCCGCCTGGAGGTGCCCTTCCACGGGCCGACCGACTACGACGGCCCGAGCGGCCTGTGCGGCTACGACAACCACACCGCGCCCCTGCTGTCCTCCGGCAAGCTCGCCCAGCACGACCGCCAGCAGGGCGTCATGTGGGGGTGCCCGGGGAGCTGCCGCCCCGGCCGCGGCAGCCGCGAGGAGTTGACCATGCGCGACACCACGGCCGTCTTCCACAACCCGCCGCGCCCCCGGGGCCTGGCCTGCCACGCCAAGGACGGCGACCTGGTGGTTGTCGACGGCCAGGCGATGGAGGTCAAGGGCCTCCAGGTGGACAAGACCACCAACGCCCACGTGTGGCTGGTTCTGGACGGCGTGAGCGCCGGACCGCTCCGCTTCACCATCGAGGACCGGCTGGAGTATCACCGGCGTGTGCGCCGCGTGGACGTGCCGTGCCGGGATTGCTGCGTGTACGTGGTCCTGGAGGTGGACGAGGCGGTCGACGGCGTGCCCAACACCCGCCTGTGCGGACTGTGCGACCGCCCGCAGCCGGGGGAGATGACAGAGGACCAGGCTCGGGCCCGCGTGGCTGGCACGTACCCGCACGCAGAGGCGTTCCAGGCCGAGCGCACAGAGCACGGCCGCCTGACCGGCTACACATTCCAGGCCGGCCGCCTGCACTCAGCCCGGTACGGCTGGATCACCGCGGCCGGGACGTACGCCAAGGCCCTGGAGGACTACCGGTCGCAGGCAGCCGCCATGCTGCCCATGGCCGTCCGCGACGAGCAGGCCGCCCGCGCCTGACCCCCGGTGCCAGGGTCCGCCGACTGTGCCGCCCTGGGACGACGCGCTGAACCTGCTGCGGAAAGGCACAGACGAGCTGACGCTCCGCACCGCTGCCCCTGCGCCGGGGCCACCGGCCACCCGGCCCGTGCCCCGGCGATCCACCCCACATCCCGGACTCACTCCCTGCCGCGTACTCCACCCGCCCACGCGGCGCCCCTGCCCGGCCGCATCCGCACCTTGAAAGGCGCTCCCGTGCCCGACCTGACCATCCTCCACGCCGTCATCCAGACCACCAGCGACACCGACCGCGAGGCGGTCCTCGACGCACTCAACGAACACCGTCTCGCCACCGACCCATGGGCCAGCGATCCAGACCCTCTGGCCACGGTCCGCACCGGACGCGTCTACGGCACCCGCACCACCACCGACACAGCCGAACTCCTGGCCGCCGCACTGCTGAAAACCACCCGCGACACCGCATTCGTGATCACCCAGTTCCCCACCGACGCCACCAACGGCCTGTACATCGCCCACATCCCACAGGACGGCACCCACCGCGCCCAGTGCAACGCCGACGGCATCCCCGTCGTCCCCATCGACCCCCGCCCCCGCGACGAATCCGCCCAGCCCGCCGCGGGCATTCACCCGCACATACGGTCCTTCCTCGACTTGTCCACCCTGCACCTGGCCCCGGCCACCCGCGATGCCCTCAACTCCATCGAGGGAGTGCTGGCCTACCGCCTCGAACACGGCTGGCTGATGTACGCACCGGAGTCCGCCGGCGAACGGGCCCGCGCGTACGACTGGCCCGAGGAACTGCTGCCCATCGTGCAGTTGGCGCGCGCCCACAACTGCGCCTACATCGTCTTCGACGCGGACGCCGACACGACCGACCAATTCGCGGCATTCGACGACTAGCTCTCCACCCGCCCGGCCCTGGCGCGCGCGGCAACTCCGACTGACCACCACCCACCACCACAGCCCGAGGGGGATCACATGGACGCCGAGGAGAAGCTGAGAGCCGTCCGAGAGCTGGTCGGCGCGCCCGCACCGGTCGTGCTGCTGGCCAACCGCGCTGAGCTGTTGGAGCAGGCCAAGGACCTGCCCGCCGAGTTCAAGATCAAGTTGCTTGAAGCGATGGGGTTCAAGCCCATCGGTTCCGACCACACCGAAACCTGCCCGTACGCCCTCGACTCGGGGCTCCGATGCAACTGCGTGCCCCCGGCGACCACGTGGGCCCAGCCCGCCGACGTAGACGAGGAACGCGGGGAGACCTACGAGCAGCGCCGGGAGCGTGCCGTGAGCGGCGAGCCGCGCCGCATCCCCGCCGCCGAGCGGTGGTGAGCGCGTGAGCACTGCCGGCGGCGAGGTGCAGTCCGAGGAACTCGTCAGTGCCCCCGGCCCGCACCAGGGCGGCTGGGCGGAAGCGGTGTGCCGCTCTCGTGCGTGTGCCGCGCCGCCCCGGCGTTCCATCACAGCAGCCGGTCCGGCCTCTGCGCCAGACGTTCCTTTCCTGACCCTGTAGAGCCCCGCCCGGGGCCGCCGCGCCCCGGGCCCGAACTGAGGAGCCCACTTGCTCATGAGCACGCCCACCACGCCCACCGCGGCCGCTGCGCCCTCCCGGCCCGTACCGGACTGCACGGCCGCGCTGGAGGCATGGCGGGCCGCCTACCTGCAGCGGAACAAGGACGGGGTGTTCCTGCGCGCGCTGCGCCCGCTGGACCAGGCGGTACGCGCGCTGCTGGCCGAGGCCCCTACCGACGGCGGGCCGCTCACCTTCCAGGCGCTGGACCGGATACCGCAGCCCGCGCGGGACTTCTACTCGGAACTGATCGACGCGTCCGATTCCCTGGCCGAGCTGATCGCGGACCATGACCCGCTGCGCACGGTGTACCGGCACGCGGCCCTGGTGCTGATCGGCGACGCCCTCGGGGCGCTCCGCGACGACAAGCTGACGGCCCTGATCGCGGCGTGCCCGTGCTGGGAGTGTCGGGAACAGTTGCATGAGCGGACCACC
Source organism: Streptomyces sp. NPDC044064 (assembly GCF_056434245.1). Classification (NCBI taxonomy): domain Bacteria; kingdom Bacillati; phylum Actinomycetota; class Actinomycetes; order Kitasatosporales; family Streptomycetaceae; genus Streptomyces; species Streptomyces sp. NPDC044064. The sequence continues at coordinate 21,369 of NZ_JBWKFN010000059.1, read as the reverse complement.
GCCGTCGCCGTGGGAGGCACCGGGTGAGCGGGCAATCGGGCCGCGTCTAGACCGAGGTGACGGTCGGGAGGCTTCGCCAGGACGCGCCGCTGCCGACGACGATGCAGCCGTTCGGCCGCCGCCGGGGGACAGCCCGTCTATTGAATGTCAATCTTGGGAAGCATAGTTTGAAGGTGTCGGGGGCGGGGTGGCGAAAGCCCCCCGGTCGCTCCGCCCCGGCGTTCATCTGCGGCAGCCGCCCGAGGCTGCCCCCAGACCCCCCCGGTCATCCGCCAGCCCGCCCCAGACCCGAGGAGCACCCCGCATGGGCCCGTACGCCAGCCCCGCCGCACCCCCGCCGCCGTCGACACCATCCGCGCCCTGGTGCCCGAGAGCGCCGACGTCGTCCACGTCCGCGCCGCCACGCCGAACGCCGCCAACGGCTGGGCCTGGACGCGGGCCGAGGTGCTCGGTGCCTACGAGTGGCCGCCCTACCCCGGCGAGCAGCTGCGCCCCCTGGAGTACACCGCCGACGACAGCACCCACGCCAGCCTCACCGTCTGCGAGTTCCTGACCACCCACCAGTACGCCGGGTGCACCCGCCAGCTGAAGGCCAACGACGCCACGTACACGTTCAGCATCCGGCTCAGCTTCCCCCGCTGGCAGGACTGGGACGACCCGGACGCCTGAGCCGCCCGCACACCCCCGCCGCGCCAGCGCCTGCCAGAGCCCGGCGCGGCACCCGCCCTGCTGACCCGCCACAGCCCGAGGAGCACCGATGCAGCACTGCCGCGCCACCACCGTGGCCCACGGCGACACGCACACCTGCGGCAAGAGCGCCGACCACACCGACAGCGCCAACGCCAGCCGCAGGGCGCACCACGACGTCGTCACCGGCGTCCGCTGGCCGTCCCGGCCCGGCGACGCCGACCCGCTCGCCGCGTTCGTCCGCCCCGTGGAGCGCGACGCCAACCGCCCCGCCGAGGAGAACTGACCCGTGACCGTCCACCCGCCCGCGCCGAGCCCCTGCGCCTCCTGCCCGTACCGCGAGGACGTCCCCGCAGGCATCTGGGCCGAGGAGGAGTACACCAAGCTGGAAGCGTTCGACGAGGAGACCGCCTACCAGCCGCCTGGGCTGTTCCTGTGCCACCAGACCGACCGCAACGACGAGCGCGCCCGGGTCTGCGCGGGCTGGGCCGGATGCCACGACGGCGACCACCTCATGGCGCTGCGCATCGCCACGCTGACGGGGGAGATCACCGTGGAGGCGGCCGAGGCCGTCCGGGACTACGTCTCGCCCGTGCCACTGTTCGCTTCCGGCGCCGAGGCCGGCGCCCACGGCCGCAGCGGCATCGAACACCCCGACCTCGGCGCCGCCCTGGCCATCCGCAAGATCGAACGCAGGCGCACCGACCTCATCGGACCCAAGGGGGACTGACCGATGCCCGCCGACCCTCCCGCCGGACACGTCCGAATCCTCGTGTCCCCGGCCCGCACCAGGCGGGGGAGGGGACGCGTGCCGGTCTCGCGCGCCGCGCCCCAGTATTGAATGTGAATCTTGAAAAACATAGTTTGCATGTGTCGGGGGGCGGGGTGGCGAGATTCCCCCGCCGCTCCGCCCCGGCGCACCTGATCTTCACGAGGAAGGCTCCCGCATGTCTGACATCATCCCGGTCCCGATCCTGGTCCTGCCGGTGTTCGATCTCGCCCGCCGCGCGAACGGCTTCCTGTCGTCCGCCGCCGCCGACACCGGCGCGGCCGTCGTCGCTCATGCCCGCAAGTGCGAAGCCTCCGGCGGAGGGTGCGGCCCCGGCCGGTCCGTCCTCACCGACGACGGATACCAGGGCACCTACGCCTACTGCCCGGCCGCCACCGAGTTGGACCGCAAGGCCCTCCAGTACCTGGCCGAGGACAGCAGCCGCGAACAGCGCACCTGTACTGAGGGAACCTGGCCGCAGGGTCTGCTGTCCGAGGCGGACCGGGGTCTGCTGGCCCGGCAGGTCCTCGACTGGATCGACGCCCATCCCGGTATCCACGACCAGCAGGGCATGGGCAGCCACAGCGCCGCCCCGGAAGCCGCCTCGCCCACCTGGCCAAGGACCAGGACCCCACCACGGCCGGCGTCACCCTGACCGCCGCAGCGATCGTCTGCCACCTGGCCGGATACACGCTGCACACGGTGCCGGGCCACGCCTACGCCATCGGCCCCTACCGCATCACCCACCCCATACGGGGCACCGCGCAGCGGCTCCTGGCGCTGAGCACCGACCAGGCCCGCCGCCTGTGCGACCCCGACACCGAAGAGCCCCTGAACCTGCTGCGGGAACTCGCCGCACACGCCACCAACTAGCCCCTCTCCCACGCCTCGGGGCGGGTGAAGCCGACGCCACAACGCGCCGCCCTTCACCCGCCCACCACACGCCCCTTAACCCTTCGCCCCCGCCACCGACTGACCCCCGCCCGCCGGACACGTCCGAATCCTCGTGCCCGCCGCCTGTGCGACCCCGACGCCGAGGGGGCCCTGAGCCTGCTGCGTGAACTCGCCGCGCACGCCACCAACTAGCCCCTCTCCCACGCCCCGGGGCGGGTGAAGCCGACGCAGCAACGCGCCGCCCTTCACCCGCCCACCACACGTCCCTTCGAGGAAGGCACCTCCCGCATGACCCACACACCCGCCAGCCCGACGATCCACCTGCGAGGCGTGGGCCGAAAGCCCGCCGTTCAGGCCCAGGAACTGACCGTCGGCGACACGCTGATGTGGAACGAGGGCGAGACCGCCAAGGTCACAGCGATCGCCGAGGCGTCGCCCCAATTCCTGCGCATCACCCAGCAGTCCACGCGGACCGGCGAGGAAACCGAACGACGGCTGAAGAAGACGCGACTCGTCGCCCGTGTCGCCCGCGCCCCGCGAGAAGCCACCGAGGCGGTACACGCCCAGCAGGGGACCGCCCCCGCGAACCCCGCCGAGGAGTACCCGGCCAATCAGGCGGGGCTCGCCGCCGCCGACCGCGACCTGTACGCCGCACGCGTGCGCCTGCGTACCGAACAGGACAAGAGCGTCCAGCTCGACCTGCACGACCGGTGCGCGCAACTCCGGTACCGCATCGCGGAGATCCTCAACGTGGTCAACGGCTCGTATGCTCACCTGCCGGTGAAGCCGACGTTCACGTACACGCTGGTCCCGGAAAACCAGGACGACGACACCCGCTGCTGCATCGAGTGCGGCAACTTCGCAGACGGGCTCCTGGAAGTCGTGCACACCGCGTCGGGCGTGAGCACGTCCGTCTGCCTGGCCCACGACGGGCAGCAGGTACGGGACATGCTCGCCGCCCACGCCCGGCACCAGGAGCAGGAGGCGCTCGCCGAGCGGAACCCGGTCGACTCCGCGGTCGACCATTGCGACCCGGCCCCGCCGTGCACCCTCGGCCACCGCAGCCTCCGTGACGTCATCGAGGAGGCGGGCGTCTTGGTTCTGCCCCAAGAGGACCACTGCTGCACCGGCGCCAAGGTCCAGCCGCTCCCCGACACCGACCAGGTCTTGGTCTCACTGCAAGTCGGGGGCCTCACCCACGCATACCAGTCGCCCGCGGAACGCGAAGAAGCGGCCGCGATGGACACCACGATCCGTCAGGCGCTGCCCGCGGCGGACTGGCACGTGGTCTCGCCGCTCCCCGACGGCCTGATCGCCGCGCCCGTCCAGCACACCACAAGCTGACGCCCCGCACCGCTGCCCCGCGCCGGGGTCACCGGCCACCCGGCCCGTGCCCTGGCGGCCCCCCGGACTCGCCCCCTCTTGCCGCGTACGCCACCCGCCCGCGCGGCGTCCGATTCGTTCCTCAAGTTCCTCCCCCCTGCGGCGATGCGGGGCAACGAGGCGAACGCCGCGCGCACACCGCTGGGCATTCCCCTCGACCCGGACGCCCTGTGTCCCCAGCACGGCACCGCGTGCGAGGCGGACGACCACATCGAACCGCCCACCGTCAACGGCGAAGCCATCTGACCGCCCGCCATCCGACCCGCGCGGCGCCGCACCGGCGCCGCGCGCCACCAGCGCGAGGAGACCGATGAACGCCCACGCGGACACCCAGCCCCGCACTTCACGAGCAAACCGTCACCGCGTCCGCCGGAACGAGGCCGTGTCGAACGAGGGCGGGAATCCCTGTCCGGCCCTCGGGCCCGCGGGCCCGCACCGAGACCTCAACGAACGGAAGGGAGCGCCGATGGCCTCCGAGAGCGCAGGCACCGCCCCGGCCGAGACGGCCCCGCTGTACGCCCCGGGTGACGAGATATTCGTCTACGACGGCGGCCCAGGCCTGGTCACCCGCCTGGACGGATGGGCCCTGAGCGTGGTGGAGATCGCGTTCAGGGACGGCCCCGAAGCCACCCGCGACCGTCGGGTCTGCGTCTTCCGTGACGCTGACGGTCAGCTCGACATCTCCTCGCCGCTGTGCGTGGCGCCCCTGGGCGCGGCGGCCGCCGCCTGGCACCTGGTCGCCCCGAACGGACGGCTCGTCGGCGGCGGCACCCGCCGCCAGGGCCGGGAACCCTCGATGGATCGCGAGGAGCTGGAGGCGCTGCGCGACGCGGGCACGTACAAGTTCCTCGTCGGCTCCGTCGCCGTCCTCGGCCTGCCGGACGGCGTGCAGCGCGCCCCGTCCGCCGGCGCCACCGACCCGGCGGCCGCCCCCTCGCACGGGAGCTTCACCGCGGCCCGCGGCGGCCTGTACGTGTGGCACGACCCGTCCGCCTGAACCCGCCCCGCCGCCCTCTATCCCCGAGGACGTCAGGCGAACTGAGCGGCTGGACCCGCCACCTGCGCGCCCCCAACTCAGCCGGGGTGGTGCAGGCGGCGGGCCAGAGCAATCACGGAAGCGACGATGACGCAACCGGAACTCCCCTGTCTGTAAGCACAAGTTCGGGTTCCAGCGCACCAGGTTGTTTTGGCTCCGGCAGCCGTTCGACCGCCGGGCCGGTGGAAGGCTGATGCACAGACGCAGCCAGCGAGAAGAGGCCGTCAGAGGCCAGGGCGGACGGTCGGTCACCGGTTCGACGGCGATACCAAATCCCGTCCGTACCGCGGTGCTCATCCACGTGCTTGCAGACACTCCCCGGCTAGGAGAACCCCGAGCTGCACCGAGCGGGGGTGAGGCCCAACCAGCTCTCGCCGAAACCCGGCGGAGGCCGCGCTCCGCGCCCGCCCCTTCGGCCTTCGTGGCTGCGTCACGTTGGTCGGATTCCGCCTCCCTGTTCATTGAATGAGACGCGTAGATTACATAGTTTGCAGGTGTGCCGGGGTGGTCCGGCACAGGGAAACGGAGGCAGGAAAAAATGGCATTCGACTTGGAAGCGATGTTCGCGGCAGAGACGCAGGACGTTCCCGCCGCGGGAACGACCACCCGCGTCGCCCCGCCGGCGCAGGCCCTCTCGGGAGCACGGAACACCACCCCGGACGTCAACCTCGCATTCGCCGACGAAAAGGCCCGCCAGATCGAGGGCGTACGCAGTCGCGAGGACGCGTTTCAGGCCCGCATCGACCGGGGCGAGGTCCGCCCGATCGGGGGCGACCGGTACGAGGTCCTCACCGGCTGGGACAAGGGCGAGGTCTTCACCGTCTCCCGCAACGTCCAGGGCCAGATCGACGCGATCATCGCCAACCACGGTCTTGACGAGCGCGCCGACGGCACCATCGCCCTGTACGCGTCATCCCCGGCATGGCACGGACTCGGCCAGATCATTCCCGGCGGCACCACGGACATCGACACCGTCCTGGACACCGGCGGACTCGACTTCACCGTCACTACCGTGCCCGCCCTCTACCAGTGGGACGGCGAACTGCGCGAGCACGCCGACCAGTTCCACACCGTCCGCGAGGACACCGGCGCCCCGCTCGGCGTCGTCGGCCGCCGATACCAGCCGATCCAGAACCGGCAGGGCTTCGAGTTCCTTCAGGAACTGGTGGGCCGCTTCGACGTCGTGTGGGAGTCCGCCGGGGTCATCCGGGGCGGGCGCCGCGTGTTCATCTCCATCCGCCTGCCGCAGTCCGTCACCGTCGACGCCGACGGCATCAACGACCAGATCGTCCCCTACGTCGCCGTGATGAACGACCACTCCGGCAACGGCCAGTTCCAGTGCGTCGTCACCCCGTGGCGGCCCGTCTGCGCCAACACCGAGCGCTTCGCCGTCCGCGACGCCGTGACCCGCTGGGCCGTGCGCCACACGGCCGGAGCGACCAACCAGATCAAGGAGGCCCGCCGCACTCTCGGCCTGTCCGTCCAGTACTTCGAGCACTTCGCGGCTGAAGAGACCGCGCTCGCCCGCACCGACATCGCGGTCGCCGACTTCCACAAGGTCATCGCCGACCTGTGGCCCCTCGCCGACGACGCCCCCAAGCGGACTCGTACCAACCACGCCACCCGGCTCAGCGCCCTCAACGATGTGTTCCGCACCGAGACCGACAGGGTCGGCCGCACCGCCTACGCCGCAGAGCGCGCCATCACCGGCTACCTCGACCACGTCGCCCCCCGACGCCCCGGCCAGACGATGACCGAGGAGATCGCCCGCGCCACGGCCGCCCTCGAAGGAGCCGACGACGACATCAAGACCAAGGCCCACCGGCGGCTCCTCCTGCTCACCCGGGCCTGATCGACAGACCCGCGGCCGCGCCCTGCCCGGCGGGGTGCGGCCCGCACCCCGCCGGGCACCCGTGGGCCCGGACGCGTTCCGCCCCCAGCACGGCACCACGCGCGAGCCGGACGACCACATCGAACCGCCGACCGCCGACGGCGAAGCCATCCGACGCGCCCCACCCCAACCGCGCGGCGCCGCACCGGCGCCGCGCCCAACCCCGGAGCGAAAAGACCGAGATGGACGACCACCTGCCCGCCCTCCAGATCAACGTCCACGCCACCACCAGCAGCGACCTCCCTGCCGTCCTGCACGCCCTCAACACCCACCACCTGGCAACCGACTTCACCGCCGACGACACCCACCCCCTCACCGACCTCCAGCCAGGCCACACCTACGTCACCCGCGCCGGCGCCGACACCGCCGAACACCTCGCCACCGCCCTCGCCAGCACCGCCCCGAACACCGCCTTCGAACTCTCCAACGACCCCGCCGAAACCCAGCACGGCACCTACATCGCCTTCCACCCCGACGCCGGTGTCTTCCGCGCCCAGTGCAACGCCGACGGAACCCCCCTCGTCCCCGCTGAGGAAGTCCGCCACGCCCTCACCCAGGCCCCCGCCGACATGCCAATCCGTACATGGCTCGCCCTCTACGCCCCCGCGCTCCTCGGCACCCACGTACGCGCCGCCCTCGCCCACACCAGCTCCCACCCACAACACGCATTCAGGCACACCGACCAGCCCCCCGCCCACGGGCAGACCTCCTGCTGCGGCGCCTGCGGCACCCCCATCACCTGGTACTACGACGACCCCGCCGCAGGCACCCCCTACGGCCACTGGTTCGACCTCGAAGACCGCGACCTGTGCCCGGCCACCGACAAAGACGCCGACAACCCCGGCCACACCCCCGCCCCCGCCCCGGCCGACTTCCACCAGGCCGCCCTCTACCTCCCGCCCGACCCCGCCGACCGCGACCACTCCTTCCCCGTCACCACGCTGGCCGGACTCCGCATCGGCACCTACCTCGACGACACCTACACCCTGAACATCGGCATCCTCACCGAAACCGCCCACCCTGCCCTGCGCGCCACCCCCGACGGACAGCTCGCCGTCAACCTCCGCATCAACTCCACCCCCCTCGACACTTGGGCCGCCACCGACATCTGCTTGAACAAGGCCCTCGCCGCCCTGCGCAGCGCAGCCGAGGACCCCGAGATAGGCCCGACCCTCGCCGCACTGCTCCCCGAACACCTCGGCGGCGCCTCCTTCACCCCCCACGGTCTGGCCGAGCAGATCGCAGACGCCCAGCGCGAAGAGACCAACCTCAACCACCAGGCGACGAACCTCGAACGCGACCAGCGCACCCCGCGCCGCGGAACCCGGTTCCCCACCGACCTCCTCCCCACCGTCCCCGCCGACCGCTGGAACGCCAAGAAGGTCTCCGACACCACCATCGACGCCGACGGCCAGCTCGCCACCACCGTCTACACCCTCAACGCCACCACCGCCCACGAAGCGGAACGCCGACTCCTGGCCTGGATCAGCCACGACCACCCGGACGACCTGAACGGCGCCACCGCCACCGCCACCCGCCCCAGCCAGCCCGGCCACTACACCGTCTACCTCACCCAGCCAGTCCGCTACTGACCCTCCCCGCGAACCCGCCCCACGGGCCCCGGCACACCACGTGCCGGGGCCATTTCGCGTCCCCGCGCACACTCCCTTCCCGCCCCACGGGACGCGCCGCCCGCACCTCCCACCCCGCAGGTACCGTCACCCCTCACAGACCGCCCGCACCCTGGGGGAGGGGAAACGCCAGTGACCACCGCACCACAGCCCAACCGGCCCGCCGACACCAGCACCACCGTCGCCGAACTCGCCACCATCCTCGACACCGTCGCCCTCATCCGCGTCACCGAACCACGCGACCGTGACCGAGGAGGCCGCACAGCGGAAGACACAACCCACTGGCTCGCCGGCGTCAACCGCGTCACCAAAATCCCCACCCGCGACGGCAGTATCCAGTACGAGATCGCCGTCCCCGGCTTCTCCCTCCCGCGCCTCCCGGGCGAGCACACCGTCCACGTCTGGCTCACCCCCGCGCCCGCCCCAGCCCCCGCGCCCTCCGCCGCTCCGGCCGTCCAGCAGTACGCCGCCGCGCCCCAGCAGCAGTACGTCCAGCCCGCGGCCCCCGCCCCGGCCGCCCAGCAGCCAGCCGCCCAGCCGCAGCCCCAGTACGTCCCCCAGCCGGCCACCCCCCAGGCCCCCGGCGAACGCGCCGCCGCGCCCTGGATGACCCCCCAGCCCCAAGCCCCCACCGCGCCCCAGCAGCCCCAGGCCCCCACGGCGCCCCAGCAGCCCGCCGCGCCCGGCTACCCCGCCCAGAGCCACTACCCCCAGCAGCCCCAGCAGCGAGGCGGCGCCGCCCCCGGCATGCGCTGACCGCCGCCCAGGGACACAGGGACACCCAGGGACACACTTCCCGGCATTCCCCACGCCGCGCACCCGCCCCGCCCAGGGACACGCAGGGACACACCTCCCGCATCCCGCCACCGCGCCTACATCACCCCGGCTCCCGGCCCCCTCGCGTCCCCCGCATCCGTGTCCCCGCTCACCGCCGCCCCGGCCGGTCGCGCGCCGCCCGCGCCACCGGAGTCGACCGGCCGCGCCTCGCCCGCCCCGCCCCTGTCCCCGGCGTCCGAGGCGACCACTGCCACCCCGGCGCCCGACCCAGCACCCGGGCCCGCCGCCGGCCGTGCCACCCCACCCCGAGCCCCCGGCCCCCGCACCGGCTCCTGCGCCCGCACCAGCCGCCGCAACTCCTGCACATCCGCCCGCCGCAGCCCCAGCCGCTCCGCCACCGCCCCCACCGGCTCGTCCTCACCCAGCATCGCCACCACCGCCGCCCCGGCCTCCACCCGCGCCGCCTCCACCTGCTCCACCACCCGCTCACGGATCGCCCGGATCTCCCGCTCCCCCTCCTCCCGCGCCAGGTCCTGACGCTCGGTCGCCAAGAAGAAGTCAGTCGCCCGATCCACCAGCCGCTGCTGCCGCGCCATCGGCGCCATCGCCAACTGCTGCGCCCGCTCCCGCGCCGCCACCACGTTCGCCGCAGCCGACGCCTTCGCCTTGGGCTTCCTCACCATCACAACCCCTAACCGGCCCCGAACCGTGGGCTGCGCCCGGACGGCACCCTGCCGCCCTCCCCGGGAACCCGCACAGGCAGCCTCACCCGGCACCCCCGCCCGACCGAAGCGCTCACCCCAGCCAGCTGCCCGCGCTCCCGTCCCACGGGCCACGACCATGATTTCTGCCCACCCCGCGGGAGGCGGCAAAGTCGTCCCACCCCCGTTCTCCGGGGCAACCTCCGTACCCCGCTGCTCCTTGCTGCTGATGTCTGTGCAGGTCACCGGCTTGTCCGGGGATGGGGGAGGGGCAGGTCAGGACAACGGCATGACAGATTTTGCAACTCTGATCGCCTCGTAGCTTCGACGTCGTGGTGGCGGAGTTCCGCAAGGTGACGGCGGCCGCGGGGTACCGGTATCTGCTCGCGCAGACGGTCCGCGCGGAGTCCCTGCCTGCCGCCGACGGATCCCTGAACGCCGGCGCACCGCCAGGGGTGTGGATGGGACGAGCCGCCGAGGTGCTCGGGGTGGCCGGACAGGAGGTGCTGCGGGCGCAAGCGGAATCCCTGTTCGGGCTTGGCCGGCACCCGCGGGCGGGCGACATCGTGGCCGAGCGGCTGGCGGCGGGGGACAGCGAGAAGCAGGCCTGGCGGGCGGGGAAACTCGGCGCCGCCTATTCCCAGTTCAGCGACCCCACGGCCACCGACCCGCTGCTGGAAGCCATAGAGCAGGCCTTCGAGGAAGCCGCCGAGCGGGCGGGCAGCCCGCTCACTGACGCCCAGCGCCGCGCGATACGCCGGCACGTCGCGGCCCAGCACTTCCGGGCGGAGTACCTGCGGGGCCCGGCCACGGTCGAGGAACTCGACGCCTACCTGCGGATGCGCACCTCGCCGGTGCGTCAGCCCTGCCTGGGCTGGAGCGTCGTCTACCGCCCGCCGGGCTCCATACAGGCCCTGCGCATCATGGGCGGAGCTGAGGTTCGGGCCGTCATCGACGCCGCGCACACCGAGGCGATCGAGACCACCCTCGCTTGGATCGAGGACCACGTCCTGGCCACCCGAGCCTCCACCAAGGGCAGCATCGCCCAGGAACAGGTGACCTCCGGACTGGTCGCCGCCCGGTGGCGCCACTTCACCGCCCGGGGAGACCCCGGCGACCCGAATCTCCACGACCACGTCATCATCGCCAACCGCGTCCAAGGACCCGACGGCAAATGGCGCACCATCGACGCCCGCCCGTTGCTGGCCCACGCCGTGACCGTCAGCGAGCTGTACAACTCCACCGTCATGCGGCTGGTGTGCGAGCGGCTCGGGCTGGTCATGCGGCAGCGCACGGCGGCCGCCGGCAAGAGACCGGTGCTCGAGATCGCGGGCCTGCCTGACGAGCTCATCGACGCCTTCAGCACGCGCAGCAAGACCGTCCGTACCGAGCTGGAACGCCTCGTCGCCGACTACTACGCCCGCCACCAGCGCACCCCGCCCCCGGCTGTCTGGTACGCGCTCGCCCAGCAGGCCGCGGTCACCAACCGGCCCCCGCTCAGCGCTGCCAGGCCGCTGCGCGTCCTGCAGAAGATCTGGTTCACCGCCGCCCGCGCCGCCCTCGGCGACGTCGACGCCCGCCCCGATGAAGCCGTCACCCAGGCGCTCCTGGACGCCGTACGGCAGGCCGCCGCCGACGCCGAACCGGCCCCGGACGGCACCGACCTGGACACCTTCGAGCAGCAGATCGCCACCGCCGCGCTGGCTGAAGTCGCCGAACGCCGCAGCGTGTTCGCCGCCCAGCACGTGCGCGCCGAAGTGCTGCGCCAGCTCGGCTACCACCTCACCCGCGGCCCCCTCCCGCCCAGCCTCGACCTGGCCGAGGCGACCGAACGCATCACCGCCCGCGCGCTGTCCGACCCCACCCTCGAGGACCCGGTCGTCGACCTGCGCCCGCCCTCCCTGGTCGACCTGCACCCCGAGCAGCAACGCCCCGACGGCAGCAGCGTCTTCCTGCGCGCCGAGGCCCCCGCCTACACCACCCGACGACTCATCGCCGCCGAGGACGACCTCCTGGCGGCGGCCGACACCCTGGTCATCCCCGCCGCCGACGCAGCCGACTTCGCGCGCGCCCAACGCCGCCATCCGCACCTGGGCGCCGCCCAGCTGGCCCTCGCCCGCTCCTTCGCCTGCGGCGACAAACTGCTGCTGTGCGGCATCGGCCCAGCCGGATCCGGCAAGACGTCCGCGATGAAACTGGTGGCCGACACCCTGGCCGCCTCCGGGCGCCGCCTGATCGCCCTGGCCCCCTCCTCCCGCGCCGCCCAGGCCCTCACCGACGACCTCGGCGCGCCCGCCACCACACTGCACGCCTGGCTGCACCACCGCGACCAGCACGCCAAAGGCCTGGCCGACGAACGGTTTCCCCTCGCCCGCGGCGACGTCATCGTCGTCGACGAGATGGGCATGGCCGGCACCCTCAACCTCCAGCGGATCCTGGCCCAAGCCTGGGCCGCAGGCGCCCACGTCCGTCTCCTGGGCGACCCGCTGCAGCTGTCCGCCATCGACGCCGGAGGCCTGCCCCGCCTGCTCGACCGCCACCCCGACACGGTGCGCCTGGACGAACTGCACCGCTTCACCACCCCCGGCGAAGGCGCGGCAACCCTCGTCCTGCGCGACGGCGACCCGGCCGACGCCTTCACCTTCCACCGCCACCACCGGCGCATCCGCTCCGGGGACCCGGCCGTCATGCTCGACGCGGTCTACGCGGCCTGGAGCGCGGATGTCGCCGCCGGGCTGAGCAGCGTCATGATGGCCCCCGACGCGGCCACCGTGCGCGAACTCAACGCCCGCGCCCAGACCGACGCCGCCGCCCGCCAACTGCTCGACATCACCGCCCACCGCCAGCTACGCGACGGCACCCGCGCCCACGCCGGCGACACCATCGTCACCCGCCGCAACAACCGCGCCCTGCCCGTCCTGAACGGGCGGGACTTCGTCAAGAACGGCGACGCCTGGAAAGTTCTGACGGTCCACCCGGACGGCTCCCTGACCGTCAAGAACACCGCCCACCACGCCACGATCACCTTGCCCGCCGACTACACCGCCGCCCACATTGAGCTCGGCTACGCAGCCACCGTCCACCGCGCCCAGGGCATGACGTGCGACACCGCCCACGCCTACGCCACCGCCTCCTCCTCCCGCGAAAGCGTCTACGTCCAACTCACCCGCGGACGCCGCACCAACAAGCTCTACCTCGGCATCACCGAACCCACCAAGGACCCGGTGGCCGACGAGGCCGCCGCCCTGCACCAGATCGCCCACGCCCGCCGCGCCGCGACCTCCGCCCACCAACTCCTGCGCGACCTGCAGGACGAGGCCACCAGCCCGGCCGTCCACGCCGCCCAGTACGCCGACACCGCCGCCCGCGCCGCCACCGCCCGCGCCCGGGCGCTGCTGCGCGAGATCCTGCCCGCCCTGGCCGCCCAGGCCTACACCGACGAAGGCTGGCCCAAGCTGCTGGCCGCCCTCACCGCCGCCGAGCTGGCTGGCCACAGCACCCGCCGCACCCTGACCCGGATCGGCACCGAACCGGTCGACGACAGCGGCGACGACGACACCGCCACCGTCCTGGCCGACCGCATCTACCAGCTCATCGCCACCACCCCGCGCCCCGACCCCGACCGGCCGCTCGCCCGCTACAGCGACACCCAGCTCGCCCGCCTGACCGCCCTCGCCCTGACCCACCGCGCCCACCTCCAGCGCCGCACCCCCAGCGCCAAGGAGCACTACCGCAACGCCCGATCCCGCGCCCGCACCAGCCGCTTCGTCGAGCTCATCAGCGCCGAGCGCGACCTGCGTACGCGCCTGCCCGACCGCACCCCCCACCCCGCCCGCCACAGCGGACCGGTCCCCGACTGGATCGCCGACGCCCGCCTCGAACACGATCCGGACACCCCGGCCGACTGGCGCGGCCACCTCACCGAACGCCGCCGCGTCCTGGGTCAACTGCTCGCCGCCCGGGGCCTGCAGCTGGCCCAGCAGCCCCCGCCCTGGGCCACCGCGCTCGGCCCCGTCCCACCCCCGGAAACCTGGCAGCGCCACGCCTGGCAGACCACCGCCGCACTCGTCGAAACCTGGCGAAGCCGCACCGCATCCCTGCCCGACACCCACGGCACCGGCCCGCTGCCCCGCCCCACCAGCGGCCACGACGTGCCCGCCTACAACGACCTCACCACCCGCATCCGCACCCTCACCCGCCCCGGCGCCCACGACACCACCACCGCCTGGCCCACCGCCACCACCGCCTGGCAGACCGCGCTCGACGGCACCCCGCCACCCGCCGCCTGGATGGGACAGATGCCCCCACCACACCCCGACGACAGTGCCCACCGGGCCCGCTGGTGCGCCCTGTACACCCGCCTCGCCACCTGGCACCAGCACCGCCCCGATCTAGGCGGACAGCTGCTCGGCCCGCCCCCCGGCGACCCGGCCGACACCCACACCTGGCGGCAACTGCGCACCGAACTCACCACCCTGACCGCCACCGCTGCGCCCGCACAGCAGCCCACCGCCACCGACCCTGCCACGCCGAGAGGACCCGCCCGGTGAACCACCGCCACCCCACCGTGCCGCGCGCACCGGCCTACCTGAGGGCCCGCTGGCGCGATCTGCCGCGTCACGCAGCGCTGCTGCAGCGCCGCCTGGGACCGCCCGCCCGCAACCGCACCTCCCGCGCCACCGGCACCGCGCTGTGGCTGCTTCAACTCACCTACGCCCACGCCCAAGGACGGCTCCTCGCCCACGGCGGCGCGGTCCTGACCGTCCGCGGCCCGGCCATCGCGGCGACCCGCGCCCTGGCCGCGGCAGCCGCTCTGCTCCTGGCCGAACTCGCCTTCACCACAGCCCTGCTGCTGCCGACCGGGCTCGGCGCCGCGGCCGCGGCCGCCGGAGCCCCGGCCCCCTGGATGCGGTGGAGCGCGACGGCCGCCACTACCCTGATCGCTGCCCTGCTGCTGGCCAGCCTCACCCGCCAACTCGCCGCCGCTTGGCCCGCCCGAGCGGTGGAATCCTGCCGCCGCGCGCGGCGGCGCACCGGCGGAAACTGGTGGACCGTGAGCAACCTGGCCTGCCTCGAAGACGACCCCGTCTCCGCCGCCTACCTGGTCCACGCCGCCCTCGCCTACGCCGACGACCACGACGTCGGAGCCGTCACCGCGGCCCGCACCCCAGCCCTGCACCGCACCTACCTGCGCTACGGCTTCACCCCCGATCCCGACCATCCGGCCGTTCTGGTCCGCCCACCGCGCCCGGCCCGGCCCTCGCCCGGCACCGGACGAGTACCGCCTCCCGGCCGACCTGGACACGACGCGCCGCCGACCGTGTCCGGCGCCGCAGGACACGGTCGCGAGGAGGCGGCCCGGCCCGGACACGTCAGTGAACGGGCACGGCACGCGGAAAGAGGCCGCAGCCCCGCGGATCCGACACCTGCACCCCGGCTCGGGTGGTCCGTCGCAGCGAAGACCGAGATTCTCGCCGAAGACTGAGTGCCAAACGAACCGGCCATCAGTAGCCGGAAAACCCACTTTCTGGCGGCTGAACTGGCGCCCTGCGGCTGGCTGCAGCCACCCGTTCCGGTGGGCTCCATGGGTTCCGCCTTGCCCGTCGGCACCCGGCGTGCCTGACCTGAACGAGCAGCAGAAGGGTGAGCTGGCCGCTGCCGCTGCCGCCGTGCTGCCATCACGGCGCGCGGTCCTTCCCAAGCTGTGCCGAATGGCATCCGTGGATCCGGTGACCGGACGCGCGGCCAACACTGCGCTGCTGCGGGACCTTGTGCGCGGTGACGAGACGGACCTGCGCGCCACGATGAGGTCGCTGGGCGGATGCTCGCCGGTGACACTCGGCCAGACGGTTTGGTCATCTCCATTGGAAAAGCGGCCGACGATCCGATGATGCTGTTGGCGCGAGACGTCATTCAGTTGAGCCTTCCAGACCGTGCCTGGGAGCAGGTCCGACGGACTCACCCCGGCCGGCGGGCGGCTGTCCTTTCCATCTTGCTCGCCTCCCTCAACTACCACTTCGCCGGGCTCGATCCGGTCTCCCTGGCAGCCGGAGAGTAGAAGCGGCATCTCGTATACCTCTGCCGAGGGCCTCGAGCTCCTCGAGCTGGAACACCGTGTTGCACACGACGGCCCCTGTCGCCCCACAGCGCCGTGCGATGCCGTGCGCCTTCGTTACTGGAGCGGCCCGGGATAGCCGGGCTGCGCCGGGTACCCGCCAATCTGGCCGCCGCCGGGCCACGGCTCCTGGGGGTGGCCCGGATATCCTCCCGGCCCCCCGCCGCCCCCCGGGGCGGGCCGCCGAGGCTGGGAGAACCCCTCGGCGACCAGGGCGCACAGGGTCAGGTAGGCCTCGCGGACCGTGGGCCGCATCAGGTCCAGATCCACCTCGGCGCCGGCCGACAGATGCTCGTCGAAGGGGATCGAGACGACCCCGCGGCAGCGCTCGCTGAAGTGCGCGACGATGTCCTCCACCTTGACCATCCGGCCCTTCTCCCGCACCCCGGAGACCACCGTGAGGCTGCGCTGCACCAGGTCGCCGTAGCCGTGGGCGTTGAGCCAGTCCAGCGTGGTGCTCGCGCTGGACGCGCCGTCCACCGAGGGCGTGGCGACGACGATCAGCTGGTCGGCCAGGTCCAAGACGCCGCGCATTGCGCTGTAGAGCAGACCGGTGCCCGAGTCCGTCAGGATGATCGGGTACTGGGCTCCCAGGACGTCGATGGCCCGCCGGTAGTCCTCGTCGTTGAAGGTGGTGGAGATGGCCGGGTCGACGTCGTTGGCGACGATCTCCAGGCCGGACTTCGCCTGCGAGGTGAAGGCCCGGATGTCGTGATACGTGCGCAGGGAGGGGATCGCCTGCACCAGGTCGCGGATGGTGGCGCCGGTCTCGCGGCGCACGCGCCGCCCGAGCGTTCCGGCGTCCGGGTTCGCGTCGATCGCCAAGACCCGGTCCTGCCGCTCGCTGGCCAGCGTGGAGCCCAGCGCGGTGGTCACGGTCGTCTTGCCAACGCCGCCCTTGAGACTGATCACGGCGATCCGGTAGCAGCCGCGCACCGGCGTCCGGATCACCTCGAGCTTGTGCTGCAGCGCGGCTTCCTCCTTCGCGCCGCCGAGCCGGAACCGCGAGGGCCGGGAGCCCGGGCGGCTGCTGCGGGCCTTGCTCCTGCCGCCGCGCAGCAGCCGGTCGGAGGACAGCTCGGTCGCCGCGCTGTGCCCCAGCGGCGCCGCCGGTGCAGGGGCATGCCCGGCCGGGGGAGCAGCGGGGGAAGCGGCAGAGTAGGGGAAGGGCGCCGCGGAAACAGGGCCCGGAGCCACCGGCGCTGCAGCGTCGTAGCCCGGCGCCGCGACCTGCCCTGGATACGCCGGATCAGCCGGGCCGGCACCCGCAGCCGGATACCCGGGCACGGTGGCCGGCGCTATCAGTGGGGGATGCCCGTAGCTTGGGCCTGCCCCGGCATGCGCGGCGGGCGGATACCCGTACGCGGGCGCGGCCGCAGGTGCCGCCGGACCGGATGGGACGTACGGCGCGCTGCCGTGCGGCCCGGGCTCTGGTGGCGCGGCGTACCCCTCGGGCGCCGGGACCTGCGCGGCCGGGAAGGCCGCAGTGGCGGGCGGAGCGGCGGCTGCGGGGGCCGGGCCGGGCGCGGGAGCCGCCTGCGCAACGGCGCTCTGCGGGTCGGCGAACAGTGCGGGCGGCGCCGGGAATTCCCCGGCCGGGCCCTGCACCACCCCGGCGGGCGCGGGTGCGGGGGCCGTTTGCTGCGCTGGCGGCACGGGGGCGGGAACCGGCTGCGGCGCGGCCACTGCGGCGGTGGCCAGCGGGGAGGTCACCGGCGCAGGACCCGCGAGTGGCTGGGTGTACCAGCCCGCCGGGGAGGTGTAGGGGAAGTCGGCATCCCCGCTGGCCCCGGACCAGCCCCCGCCGGCTCCGGGCCAGGCTGTGGCCGCATCCTGGTCGCTGTGCACGCTGCCTCCTGATGGGTCGACACCGCCTCGTGCCGGGCGGCTCACACGGATCTGCTGCCGCGCGGCGCGCGGTACGGGCAAGCCGCGGGCCGCCGGGCAGGGGGAGGGGCGGCGGCCCGCGGGGTCAAAGGGGGGGTCAGGCCGAACGGCCGGACGGACCACGCCGCTTGGCGCGCCGCGCCGCCTTCTCGGCGTTGGCGGCCCGCTGCAGCGCCCGGAAGGTACGTCCTCCCTGGCGGGCCCTGAGATGGGGGATGTTGTTGGCGGCCAGACCGAGCGTCTCCGGCCCGTACACCGCGCGCAGATCCGATGGGGTCTGCGAGGTATACCCGGCTTCCTCGAGCGAGAACTCGTCGGGGAAGACGTCAGCGTGATGGTGCAGCAGCGGGTCGATCAGGTCGTCCTGCGTGCCGCCGTAGCTGTAGCGCCAGCGGAAGTTGGCGGGCGGATCGGGCCGCACCCACTTCTCGAACAGCGCGACCTGCTTGGTGTAGCTGTAGAAGACCACATGCTCGGCGGACCGGAAGATCCGCAGCCACGCCTTGAGGTACGGCAGCGACCAGTAATCGCCTGCGTCATGGACCCTCACGTGGACAGGCTGACCGTCAGCGGAGCGGTAGCGCCGGTGCTGCAACTCCGCGGTCATCTGCGCTTCCCAGCCTGGCAAATCGTCCATGACGTACTGCAGATTGCGCTGGTGCGCGGCGAGCACATTGCGGAACCTGTAGGTGCCAGCCCGCGCGTAGCACAGGTCCGCGCAGACGCCGGCGGTCGGACAGGCGTTGTACTCACGGCCGTCGGGCAGGCGGCCTTCGTGCGCGGGCAGCGTCCATCGGAAGATGCGCTCGGACGCGCAGCCGGAGCGCATCACGGTCAGCAGGAACCGGGGCCTGGCGGGTGCCGGATGCTCCCGGACAGCCGGTATCGGTGCGTCCGTCACAGAGACCTCCCGGAGGGCGAAGGCGAACCAGAACTGGAGTCTGTGCCGGGCTACCGGCCCGGTCCGGCCGGGAAACCGCCTGGAGGGCAGCACACCCCGCGCGCTCCCGGCTCACGGGCGAAGAAGCCTGCATCGGTGACCGCCACACGCCCCGCGCCGTTGCCCGCCCTGCGGACCGGTGGCGAAGAAATGGGCCGCCACACGGGAAGCAGCCCGCTGCGCGCTTGCCCCCCAGCCCCGCGCCCCGCCCATAGTGATCACCGGCGCCGCCGGTCGCGGCCGCGCCAGCCTCACACGAAAGGGACGGCGCTCATGAGCCCCCTCCAGCGCACCCCCGGCCGCCAGTGGACCGTCCGCGTCACCGGAAGGGCTGACCGCCAGGCGCAGCTGTCCTGCAGCGACAACTGTGACCTGCCCGAGCGCTCCCGCGACCTTCGCCACCTGGCCCAGGCCGCGATCAACCACCTCGCACACCACGCGAACACGGCCCGCGCGCCACAGGCGGCCCGCTACTGCGCCTGCCAGTGCACCACCTGGCACCGTGACGCCAAGACCTCAAGCTGCGCCGGAGAGATCGTCCTGGCGCTGGTGTGCTCGATGCCGGGCCGGGTCTGGCACCTCGCAGAAGTCTGCACCTCCTGCGCCCGCCACATCCCCGAGGTCCGAATCGTGCGCACCACCAAGCAGCCGGCCCGCCCCGCCCGCGCCCCGGAAACCTCCGCTCGCGCCCCCCGCCCGGTCCCAGGGGGCTTCGCCGCCGCCTGATCCGCCCGCTCTCACCCGTTCCGGAGGGACCGCCCATGCCCTGCACGCCCGCTGCACCCCGGCCACGCGCTTCAGCCGCTACCAGGCCGCCCGTCGCGACCTGCGGCCCGCCGAGCGGCGGCGGCTGACCGACCCGGTCCGCGGCACGACCTGGATCACCACCCACGCCGACGAGCCCGAACAGGCCATCGCGGTCGCCCACTTGATGCGCACCGACCGCGACGGTGTGCGCGAACTGGGCTTGCTCATCGAGGACAGCTGGCATCGCCAGCGCCTGCCCTGCGCCTGGCCGCCCAACTTCCGCACGCCCAGCTCCATGTGGTCCCCGCCGGCCGCCATGGCCTGCCCACCGAGCAGCCGACCCAGGTCCGCGCCGTGCTCGAGAAGCTGTGCGGACCCAGCCGCTCCGGCGCCTGTGCAGCGCCTGACCGCCCGCCCGGCGGGAGCGGCCCGGCGGAATCCGGAGCGCCGGACGGGAGCCGGCAACCCGTGTGCCCGCCTGCCGGGCACACGGCCACCGCGCCCCCACTGCTCATCCCAGGCTGTACCCCGCCTTGGCCGCTGACGCCAGTTCCCAGGGGTGCGCGGGTGTCACCGCAACTCGGATCAACCAGTCCTGAAGGGACACAGATCGCCATGACTGCCATACGTCGACGACTGGCCACCGTGGCCGTGTCCGTCTCTCTCCTCGGCGGCACCGCCGCGGCCCTTGCGCCCGCCGCCTCCGCCGTGGGCTCCTCCGCCTGCACGTACAACATCGCCGACCACAACGCCGTCGTGGGCTACAACGGAGTCAACTACCGCACGGGCCCGGGGACCAGTTACAGCAGCAAGGGGT
This sequence comes from Streptomyces sp. NPDC044064, assembly GCF_056434245.1. Lineage (NCBI taxonomy): Bacteria > Bacillati > Actinomycetota > Actinomycetes > Kitasatosporales > Streptomycetaceae > Streptomyces > Streptomyces sp. NPDC044064. The sequence goes on along the minus strand of NZ_JBWKFN010000059.1, from coordinate 1,094 downwards.
TCCTCTACAGCGGCGATGACGTGCGCGTCTACTGCGGCAAGAGCGACTGGTACTACACGAGGCTGATCTACCGGTCGAAGAGCGGCCTGCCGGCGGGCACCTACGGGTGGATCCGCAAGGACATGCTGCTCCAGCTCGCCGGATAACGACAGCGCGTCCCCGGCCGCTTGTAAGTCCTCGTTTCGCGTGTCCCCTTCTCACGAGCGATGTCTCTTGGCTGACCCCGGAGTAAGACATCCGAGGGCAGAGCTCTGCGGCAAGTCTCAACTGCCGCCGAACGGCGGGGAAAAGGCCACGGGAGTGAGACGCACCGGCGGGGACACCGCGAGAGACACGCCGCGTCAGTGCTGGTTAGCGCGGCGCCAGAGGACATCGCAAGCGAGGTCCTACATGTAACCGCCGTCATCTGCCACGCGGTCGACGGCCTCCGTCCGGGCGGCTGCCGCCGTCTGGTCCCTCCCCCATCGAATCCGACTGATCACACACGCTGCGGTGCCTGGCATGACGCTCCCTCCGCATACAGGGCAGGGGCCACAAGCCTTCCAGCCCACGGGGGTTGGAGTACCGACTGGGCACCCGCAGCACCTCAGCAAGGAAGGCTGCTGTGTCCAAGACCCGAACGATCTCCCAGCGAGTTCCCACGCGCCGTATCCCCCGCATCACCGCTCTCGCGGCCACCACCCTGGCCCTGGTCGGCGGTGCGCTCGCGACGGCGCCCGCCGCCTCCGCCGTCGGCTCGTCCGCGTGCAACTCGGGCTGGTACTACTTCCACGGCCACATCAACACCAACGGGGTGAACCTGAGGAACGGCCCGGGTACCTCGTACTACTCCAAGGGCGTGCTGGCCAAGGGGACCGGCACCTACATCTACTGCTACAAGGACTACGCGACCAAGATGTCCTGGGACTACGTCAAGATCACGTCGGGTCCCAACAAGGGTGTCAAGGGCTGGGTGCGCGGGGACTTCGACAACTGGTGGTAGACACCCGAGCTCCGGGAAGCGGGGGGGGGGGGGGGGGGGGGGGGGGGGGGGGGGGGGGGGGGGGGGGGGGGGGGGGGGGGGGGGGGGGGGGGGGGGGGGGGGGGGGGGGGGG
>NZ_JBWKFN010000058.1:0-27298 GCF_056434245.1 Streptomyces sp. NPDC044064 | reverse complement strand
CAACGCCAACGGCGAGGAGGCGGGGCGCGACCCCCCCCCCCCCCCCCTCCTCTCCCCCCCCCCCCCCCCCCCCCCCCCCCCCAGGGCCCGCGCCGAGGTCCGGCTGGTGTCGGGCCCCGGCGCCGGAACCGTCTTCCGGCTGGTCCCCGGCGATTACGACATCGGCAGCGGCCCGCTGTGCCGTATCCGGCTCGCCGACGGAGCCCCGCCGCTCGCGGCCCGGGTCCGGGTCTGTCTTGACGGCAGCGCCGAACTCCTCACGGCGGACGGGGCGTTGGTCGACGGCAAGCCCGCGCAGGGGCCTGCTCAGTGGCGGGAGGCCAGCCAGCTCGCCGTCGGCGACACCTTGCTGGAGCTGACCTCACGCCCGACAGCCCGTGCCCCGCTGACCCCGGCCCAGGACGGTCTCGGCCTGGAGTTCAACCGGCCGCCCAGGTTCCTGCCGCCCGCCGCGGGCGCCAAGTTCCGGCTGCCCGCCCCGCCGGTGAAGCCCGACAAGCGGCCCATCCCGTTGCTGCCGATCCTGCTGCTGCCCGCCGGCAGCGCCGCGATCGCCATCTTCGTCACCCACCGCTGGTCCTTCGTCTTCATCGCCCTGCTGTCGCCGATCGCCGCCCTGGTCACCCAGTTCGGCGGCCGCAAGCAGGCGATGCTCAAGTACCTGGAGAAGAGAGAGGAGTACGACCGGACCCTCGCCCGCGTCCGCGCGGACATCGACGCGGCCGTGCTGGACGAACAGCACAACCTGCGGCTGTCGCTGCCCGATCCGGCCACGTTGCTCCAGATGGCCGTCCAGCCCTCGGAACGGCTGTGGGAACGCCGGTGGCAGGACCCCGACTTCCTCTCGATGCGCGTCGGCACCACCGACCTGCCCTCGTCGGTCAGCGTCGACGACCCGGAGCAGGACGAACACCGGCGCAGCACTGTGCCCTGGCTGAACCAGGTGCCGGTCTCCGTGGCACTGCGCCGGGTCGGCGTCGCGGGCGTCGCCGGCCCGGGCGCCACCCGGCTCGCCGGCTGGCTGGCCGCCCAGGCAGCCGCCCTGCACAGCCCCACCGACCTGCGGATCGTCGTCCTCGCCGGACCGGACGGCGAACACGACTGGTCCTGGACCCGCTGGCTGCCCCACAGTCAGGCCCAGGGCGAGGACGCCTACGCCCTGATCGGCAGCACCGCCGAGTCACTGGCCCGGCGACTCGGCGAACTCGGCCAGCTTGTCGCCGCCCGCTTGGCCGCCGGACCCGACGTCGCACGCGGCGGGGCGAACGGCTACCCCGACATCCTGGTCGTCCTCGAACAGGCCCGCCGGGCCCGGTCACTGCCCGGTGTGATCGCGCTGCTGCGCGACGGCCCGTCCGTGGGCGTCCACACCATCTGCATCGACCGCGAGGAGCGGCTGCTGCCCGAGGAGTGCGGCGCTGTCGTCGTCATCGAACCGGGTGCCACCACGTCCCGGGTGCGCACCGGCTCCGGCGCCGCGCTGGAGAATGTGCGCAGCGACTCGCCGGAGCCCGACTGGTACGAGCACTTCGCCCGTGCCCTCGCTCCGCTGCGCGGCGTCGGCGACAGCGACGAGAGCGCGCTGCCCGGCTCGATACGCCTGCTGGACCTGCTGCACATCGAACCGCCCACCGCCGAGGCCGTGGTGGCCGGCTGGTCGCTCGGCGGCCGCAGCACCCGGGCTCTGCTCGGTGTCGGATACGACGGCGAGTTCGCCGTCGACCTGGTCCGCGACGGACCGCACGCCCTGATCGCCGGCACCACCGGCGCCGGCAAGTCCGAGCTGCTGCAGACCCTCGTCGCCACCCTCGCCGTGGTCAACCGGCCCGACGAAATGACGTTCGTGCTCGTCGACTACAAGGGCGGCAGCGCCTTCGCCGAATGCGCCGACCTGCCGCACACCGTCGGCCTGGTCACCGACCTCGACACCCGGCTCGTGGAGCGGGCGCTGGTCTCCCTCGGCGCCGAACTGCGCCGCCGCGAGACACAGTTGGCGCAGGCGGGCGCCAAGGACATCGAGGACTACCTCGACAAGCGGGCCCGCGGCGGCAACGTCCTGCCCCCGCTGCCCCGACTACTGCTGGTTATCGACGAGTTCGCCTCCATGGCGCGCGAACTGCCCGAGTTCATCTCCGGATTGGTCAACATCGCACAGCGCGGCCGCTCGCTCGGCATCCACCTGGTGCTGGCGACCCAGCGGCCCGGCGGCGCGGTCACCCCGGACATCCGCGCCAACACCAATCTGCGCATCGCGCTGCGCACCACCGACACCAGCGAGAGCCGCGACATCATCGACGCCCCCGACTCCGGGGACATCTCCCCGGCCAACCCCGGCCGCGCCTACGCCCGGCTCGGGCCGTCGGCCCTGCTGCCGTTCCAGTCGGGCCGTGTCGGCGGCCGTCGCCCTGGCGGCCAGCCCGCCGAGGGGACCCAGGTGTCCGTCCGTGCGGAGCCGGTGACCTGGCAGAACCTCGGCGGGCCGTTGCCGGCCGCGCGTTCCCGGGGCGGCTCGGGCGGGGTGCAGACCGAGGCCGTCACCGATCTCGCGGTCCTCGCGGGAGCCGTCGCCCAGGCGGCCCGGCTCGCCGACGTCCGGCGCCAGCCCAGCCCCTGGTTGCCGCCGCTGCCCGACCTGCTCCCGTGGACACCGCCGCCCGCGCCCAAGCCGGCCGCCGAGCGGGAAGCAGCCCTGCCCGCCGTCGAGTACGGCATGGTCGATCTGCCCGCCCAGCAGACCCGCGTCCCCCTGGTCCTCGACCTCGACCGGGCCGGTCACCTGCACATCGTCGGCTCGCCCCGCAGCGGCCGCTCCCAGACCCTGCGCACCCTGGCCGCCGCCCTCAGCCAGGCCCACGGCGCCGACGACGTTCATCTGTACGGCATCGACTGCGGCAACGGCGCGCTCAACGCGCTGACCGCGCTGCCGCACTGCGGGGCCGTCGTCGACCGCAACCAGATCGAGCGCCTCGGCCGGCTCCTGGACCGGCTGGGCGCCGAACTCACTGCCCGCCAGAGCGTCCTGGGCGCGCGCGGTACGGCCGACCTGACCGAACTGCGCCGGGCACAGCCCGCCGAGGAACGGCTCGCCCACATCGTGCTGATGGTCGACCGCTTCGAGGTCTTCGAGCGCGAGTTCACCACGTTCGACAACGGCAGCTACATGGAACGCATGATCCGGCTGCTGCGCGACGGAGCGGGCGTCGGCATCCATGTCGTTCTCGCCGGCGATCGGGTGCTCGGCAGCAGCCGGTTCTCCGGCACCACCGAGGACAAGATCGTCCTCAGGCTCAACGACCGCCAGGACTACTCCAGCGTCGGCATCCCCTCCAAGTCCGCGCCCAGCGACCCCGCACCAGGGCGCGGCATACGCACCCAGGACCTCAGCGAGGCACAGATCGCGGTGCTCGGCGAGGACCTTGCCGGCACCGCGCAGGCCGAGGTCCTGCTCACCCTGGGCCAGGAGCTGACCGAACGCGAGTCCGCGCTCCCCGCCGCGCGCCGCCCGATCCGGCTCGACGTCCTCCCCGACCGGATCGCCTACGCCGAAGCGCTCGCCCTGCACACCAACGGCGGGCCGATGCGGCCGCTGGTCTCCGTCGGCGGTGACACCCTCACCTCGCTCGGCCCCGACCTGGCGGACGTGCCGACCTTCGTGGTCGCCGGGCCGCCGCGTACCGGCCGCAGCACCGCCCTGCTCACCGCGGCGGAGTCGCTGCTGGCCGCCGGGACCGGCCTCATCGTGCTGGCGCCCCGCCGCTCACCGCTGCGGCAGCTGCGGGGACGGCCCGGCGTGGCCGTCGTCATCACCGACGCGGAGGTGTCGGCCCAGGAGTTCCGGCAGGCGCTGGGCGGCATAGCCGAGGAGAACGGTGTGATCGTCGTGGACGACGCCGAACTGTTCATGGGCGCCGAGATCGACCCCGACCTCTCGCTGCTCGCCCGTGGCGGCGCCGGAACCGGCTGGGGCGTCCTCGCGGCCGGCAACGCCGAGTCGCTCTCGCTCAGCCTGGCCGGCTGGATGGGACAGGTGAAGCGCAACCGCACCGGCATGCTGCTCTCCCCGCAGGGACCGAGCGACGGCGAGGTCATCGGCGTGAAGCTGAGCCGGGGCGTCGTCGGACAGGCCCCGCAGCCGGGCCGGGGCCTGCTGCACCTGGGCGACGGAACACTGCGGACGGTCCAGGTGCCGCTTCTCGAAACAGCCGAAGCGGGCCTCTGAGACGGGGAGGCGCAGCCCGTCCCCCTCGGGGTTGGCCTCCCGCCCGCCCGCGGGTCCGGCACAGCGGCCGGACCCGCGGAGCGGAGAAGGGCGGCCGGGCCATGAGGCCCGGCCGCCCTTTGCGCTGCCGTGCGGGGGATCAGGCGGCGACGCCGTCGTTCCCGTCGCCGTTCGCGGGGACCTGGACACCGTCGTCCGTCACGAAGCGGAACGTGCTGGTGACGGCGTCGAAGAGGTCGTACACCTCGTTCTTGAGCGGCAGGTTGGGGCTGGCGAGGGTGACCACGAGAAAGTCCTCGGCACTGCCCGGCACCGGCATCATCGTGTGCATCGTCAGCAGCTTGACGTCGATGTCCCCGGTCAGCCGGGTCACCTCGGTGCCGGTGACCCGGGCCACCGTGCCCACGTGCGGTACGTGGGCCGACGCGATGACCCGGTCCCTGGGCGCCACCCCGGTCGCAGAGGAGACCCCGAGCCGGGCGGACAGCACGGGCAGCGTGAGCTCCTCGCCCTCGGGCGTGCTGACGGCGAAGACCATGCCGTACGCCATGAAGAGGCCCTCGGTGTACATCGTCGTGGTGCCCGCGGCCAGCAGCGCCCCGTACCGGCGGGCCGCCCGGGTCACCTCCCGGCCCTGCCGGAACATGTCGTTGATCCGTGCCTTCTCGCGCGGGTCGTCGGTCGCGGCGAGCGCCTGGGCGCGGGTCCTGGCCAGTTCCTCGCCGCTCAGGTCCACCTGCTGCCACTGGTCCGGGATGTCCAGCAGAAATTGTTGTGCAGTGCTCATCGGTCAGCCGTCGCCTTCGCGGGAGGTGTGGGAGAGGTCGGGGAACGCGCCGGGGGAGTTCACCCGCTGCTGCCGTCGTCGAGGTTGGACACCGCGTCCTGGTCGGTCTTCTCGAAGGAGTCCAGGATGCTGCCGATGGCGTCCCGGATGCCCTGCACCTGCTTCTGCAGCTGGTGCTTGCCGTCCTCCCACTTGTTCTCGAAGTTCTGTGCAGAGCCGTGGGAGAGCTCGCGCCCGAACGCGGCATCGAAGTCGAACGTGTGGTGTCCGATGTCGATGAAGTCGTGCACGAAGCCCAGCATGTCCTGGGCCTCCTTGAGTTCACTCCCGGGGATGTTGACGTCTGACGCCACTGCGGGCCTCCGTTCCTGTGCGGTGAGGATTCGTCTCTGCGTGGAACACGACGTCGACCGCGGAAAACGTTCACCGCCCGGCGTTGAACCCTTCTCGGTGCCTGTCTCGTGTTCCAGGCATGACCTCGCTGTTCACCCGGCCGCTGTTCCACGGCGGTGCCGCGCGCCGTGCCGTCGTCGCATCCCTTCTCGCCCTGTGTGGTGCGGCGAGCCTGTCGGCCTGCGGCAAGACGATCTCCATCGGCGACAGCTCGACGCCGGCAACCTCGGCCTCCGCGTCGGCTCCGGCCGGGGGCAACTCGGCGCTGCAGGTGGTCGACTCCACCGCGCAGGCCGCCGGACTCAGCGGCAACGGCGGCACCGTGGTCGGAGCGGCGGTGCAGGAAGCGCCGCCCAAGTGGGTGCAGTTGTCCGCGGTGACCTCGCCCCCGCTGTCCGCGGCGCACCTCATCAACATCAACCAGGCGCCCCTGTACCGCTTCGACGACGACACCGCCGCCCCGTCACACTCGAACTGCACCGGCGCCTGCGTGGCGAAGTGGCCGCCCGTGACCATCCAGGAGGGCGGAAACGTCTACCTGGCGGGCGTGAACCCGAAGCAGGTCGGAGCCATCCGCCGCCCGGACGGCCAGGTCCAGATCACCGTCGGCGGATGGCCCGTCTACCGCTTCTCGGGCGACAGCGGGCCGGGCGACCTGAACGGCCAGGGCCTCGACGGCAAGTGGTTCGCGGTCGGCCCGACCGGGGAGAGGGCGACACAGTAGCGGGCAGACCGCGGCCGCGGTGGTGGGCCGCGCGGGTGAGGCGGCCGTACGAGGCGGTCATGAGCGCTTGCGGACGGCACCGCCCGGCATATGCGCAGCGCCTGACGCAGAGTGGACAGGTCGATGTTGTCGGCCTGTGACTCGATCGGGTGGAGGCGAGCCTTGGCCAGGAGGTCGAGTCCCATGTAGCGGCGGGCTTCGGTCCATTCGTCGTTCTGCTCAGCCGGCACGGCGCCGACGGTGGGCCGGCTGCTGAAGCAGGCGGGTCGGCTTCAGGGTTGGGTATCGGGCTTCTGGTCTGCGCTTCCCTGGGTCTACGCCGCATGGCAGGTGTTCACGCCGTACGACTCCACCTACAACGCGGTGGGCCGCCCACACCGGTCAACTCGACATCCAGAACCTCTACTTCGAGGATTCCGAGAGTGCGCACGAAAGACGCTGCAATGCTCCGTACTCCGTCCGCGCCCTCCTGCTCCGCTGCTTCCGCGCCGCCGCCCAGACCACCGGCTTGAGGTTTGAGCTGGAGTCCGTCACTTCGTCGCATGCGAAGGACAGCGGGGAGCCGACTGAAGTTCCCCCCGAACCTGGACAGCTTGAGACTCTGGGGTCCGGACGGTCTGAACCGGCTCGAGTCCCGCACCGTAAGGTCCCCTGAGAACATATGCCCGTCTGCTGTCGCCCGACGCGTGGGCTCGGGGCACGCCTGGGGAAGGTTGTGCTGTCGGTACGGAGTGTTTTGTGCGTATGCGTTTCGCCGTGCTGGGGCCGGTCAGAGCATGGCGCGGTGACACGGAGCTCGAGCTCGGGCCGCCCAAGCAACGAGCGCTCCTTGCCCTGCTCTTGACCCGGGCGGGGCATCCGGTCGCCGTACACGACATCGTCGATGCTCTGTGGGGGCAGGACCCGCCGGACAGCGCCGTCAATGTGGTACAGCGGCACATCGGGTCGCTGCGCCGCCTGCTCGAACCGGGCCTCCCGGCGAGGGGCGTTTCGCGGTGGCTGGTGCGCGGCTCGGGCGGCTACCGCCTGGAAGTGGGCCCCGACTGCCTCGACCTGCTGCGCTTTCGGAACCTGCGTCAGCAGGCGGAGGAGGCGGCGAGGCACGGGGGAACGGCCGAGGCCACGGAGTTGCTGATCGAGGCCCTGGCCCTGTGGCGAGGGCCCACGGCGTCCGGAATCGCCCCCGAGGTCAGGTCCCATCCGGTATTCGTCGCCGTGGACGGCGAGTATCTGGCCGCCGTCAAGGAGGCGGCGGATCAGGCGCTGGAGGCGGGACCTGGTCTCGGCGCGCGGGTGCTGGTCACGCTCAGACAGGCCGCCGCCCAGCACCCGCTGGACGAGATGCTGCAGGCCCGACTGATCCTGGTACTCGCGGCCACGGGCCACCAGGCGGAGGCCCTCGACGTCTACCAGAACACACGCGCCCGTCTCGCGGGGGAACTGGGTGTGGACCCGGGCGCCGAATTGCAGGCCGCTCAGCAGGAGGTGCTGTCTCAGACCGTGCCCCTGGGGAATCCGACACCGACCTGTGGAGCGGGACCCGACGACCCCCACCGCTCGGACGGCATCACCGTGGCTCCGGCCTGCGCGGCCCAGCCGGACGACACCGCGACCGTACGCCCCGCGCAACTCCCCGCCGACCTTTCGGTCTTCATCGGCCGCTGCAAGGAATTGGAGGCTCTCCGAGCGCTGTTGCCAACGGCCGGGGGAGTGGCGTCTTCGGTGGTGATCAGCGCGATCGGGGGCATGGCCGGGGTGGGCAAGACCACCCTGGCCGTGCACTGGGCCCACCAGGTCGCCGAACATTTCCCCGACGGGCAGCTCTACGTCAATCTCCGCGGATTCCATCCCAGCGACTCGGTCATGAGCGCCGCCGAGGCGATGCGGTCCTTTCTCGATGCCTTCGGTGTCCCCTCCCATCGCCTCCCCGCCGGGCTCGAGGCGCAGGCCGCGCTGTACCGCAGTCTGCTATCCGACCGGCGGATGCTGATCCTCCTGGACAACGCGCACGACACTGAACACGTCCGTCCCCTGCTGCCCGGAGCCTCTGGCTGTCTGGTGATCGTCACCAGCCGCAACCAGCTCTGCGGACTGGTGGCCGGCGAGGGCGCGCACTCCGTCACGCTGGACCTGCTGAGCGAAGCGGAGGCGTTGGCGTTCCTGCGCCGGAGGCTGGGCGCCGACCGTGTCACGCGTGAGCCCTCTGCGGCCGCGGAGATCGTTTCGGCCTGCGGGAACCTGCCCCTGGCCCTGGCCATCGTCAGCGCACGTGCCAGCATCAATCCGGCATTCACGCTGGCGTCCGTCGCGGCCGAACTACGGGAGAGCCGAGGCAGCCTCGATGCCTTCTTCGGAGAGGGCCCTGTTACGGACGCCAGAACCGCATTCTCCTGGTCGTACAACCTCCTGTCGCCGGAGGCCGCGCGCATATTCCGGTTGCAGGCCCTCCATCCGGGCGCAGACTACTCGCTCGCGGCCATGGCAAGCCTGGCGGGTCAGCGGCCCGGCCGGATACGCCCGCTGCTGGCCGAGTTGGCGCGTGCCCATTTGATCTTCGAAGCCGTGCCCGGCCGGTTCAGTTGTCACGAACTGCTGCGCACCTACGCCGCAGAGCTCGGCCAGGCGCAGGACGCGTCGGACGAGCCCGGCCCCGCCCGGCGGCGGATGCTCGACCACTATCTGCACAGCACGCATGCCGCCGAGCGGATCCTTGCGCCGAGCCGGGAACACTGCGAGCCGAAGCCCCACGCGGCTGAGGTGACCGTGCCGCGGTTCGCCGATCAGGCGCAGGCGGCGGCCTGGCTGGACGTCAACCGCCCCGTCCTGGTGGCCGCGATTGAGCAGGGCACCCGGCACGGAATCGGCGAGCACAGCTGGCAGCTCGCCGCGATCCTCGAACGGTATCTGGACCGCAGCGGCCGCTGGCAGGAACAAGCCGTCGTGCAGACGGCGGCGATGACGGCGGCCCGGTGCCTGGGCGACCTACGCGGCCAGGCATACGCGCACCGCGCACTGGGTTTCGCCAACGGCCGACTGGGCAATTGGACGGAGGCAGGCGAACACCTCTCGCGCGCGTTGAAGTTGTTCGGCGAGATCGGTGACCCGGCCGGTCAGGGCCGGGTGCACCGCTATTTCGCCTTCCTGGCCAATCTGCGGCGTCGGCACGACGAGGCACTCGACCACTATCGGCGGGCGAGCGGCCTCTACCGCACGGTGGGGCGCCGCAGCGAGGAGGCGAGTGTCTTCAACGAGGTCGGCTGGACGTACATCCTGATGGGGGAGTACACGAAGGCGCTGGACGAGTGTGGTCAGGCCCTCGCGCTGCACCGGCAGATCGGTGACCGCAACGGCGAGGCCGCCGCGTGGGACAGCCTCGGCTACGCCCATCACCATCTGCGCGCTCACGACCAGGCGCTCGCCTGCTACGAGCCTGCCCTCGAGCTGTACCGGGCGATCCGCGACCGCTACCTCGAGGCCGACACTCTGGTGCACATCGGCGACTCCCACCATGCGGCAGATCACCGTGTGCAGGCCGCGTTCGCCTGGCGGCAGGCACTCGCCATCCTCGACGAGATCGGCCATCCGGACGCCGCGGGTGTCCGCGACAGGATGAAGGGCGCGGCCGCGTCCGGCATGCAGGTGAACGCTCTGAGGGCCTGACGACGGCGCGCCCGCGGGGCGCCGTCCGACCCGTCCGACCTGTCCGGCCCTGCAGAACTCCTCGACCTCAGCAATCCGTCAGCGTTCCGGAAAACGCCCTCACTCCGGAGACCGCGAGACTGTTCCGACTGCTGGCTCTGCACCCGGGGCCTGACAGCTCCATCGGAACGGGGCAGCGCCCACCGCGATGGTGTGGGTCACCTTGCGGCCGGCCAGGTCCACCACGCTCACCGTGCCGTCGACCTGGTTGTCCACCCACAGTTCGCGGCCGTCCGGGCGGACCCGAAGTCGCTCGGCCTGTGGTGAGGTCCACCACGGTCACGTCGTTGCTGTTGTTGTTCGCCACGAACAGATGGCCCGCGGTGGCGGCCATGCTGTCCGGTCCGCTGCCCACGGCGATCGGCGGACCGGCGTTGCGGGCCCGGGTGTCCACCGGAGTCAGATCCAGTGCTGTTCCCATGGAAGGCCCGCTGCCAGCAACTCATCTGAGGGTCTTCCTGGGCATGTCGTCACTTCCGCGTGCGAATCAGGTCGCACAGCCGCCGCTCGACGCCACCTGCATGATGTGATCTAGGTCGCATCATCTGCCATCAACACTGCCACCCTTGCCCGCGTATCCCCTCGCGCAATCACGCATGGTGAGATCGGAGGATGCCGGGTGAACGCGTGGCAGGCCGGGAACGACAGGCGCTCGTAGTGGGCGTCCGGATGTGGCGCGTACGACGGAAGAAGGCCGAAGACGCGTCGTTGGGCAGCGAAGACGGGGTGCGGTCTGCCTATCGCGAGTACGGCGGCGAACTACTGGGCTTCGCCCGTAACGCGCTTGGTGACCCCCATCTGGCGGAAGAGGTCGTGCAGGAGGTATTCCTGCGGGCCTGGCGCGCCTCGGATTCCTTCGACAGCAGGCGGGGCAGCCTGCGGACCTGGTTGTACACCATCGCCCGCAACGTGATTGTGGACGCACACCGACGCCGGGAAATCCGGCCGGTCGTGGCCCATGCGGAGGAGGCGGGGCGGGACAAGGCGGCTGCGGGTATTGATCCGTATGACCAGTTGCTTGCGCGCATAGAGCTGCGTGAAGCGCTGGACCGTCTATGCCCCGAGCACCGAGAAGTGATCATCGAAGTGTACTTCCTGGGCAGAACCTGCGCCGACTTCGCCGACGAGTTGGGCATCCCGGCCTCCAGCGCCCGCAGTCGTCTGTACCACGGCATTCGTAAGCTGCGTGGCATTCTCGACGAGAACGGATGGCTGGCACCATGAACGACTTCTGCATCGCGATCCGCGAGGAGGTCACCGAACTCCTGCTGCTGGGCAAGCCGCTACCCACTCCCATCGCCCGCCACGTGGCGTCGTGCGCGGAATGCTCAGAGGAAGCAGCAGGAGTGCGCCGGGTGGTGCGGACCTTCGAGCGTACGGACTACCTCCGTGTCCCCTCCGCCCTCCCCGACGTCAACCGGGCATCCGCCGTTGCCCCGTCGCACCCGAGGGGGCGCATCCGCCGCCGAGTCGCGGCCGGAATCGCGTCCTTGGCGCTTGCGGCGTCCGCCGCCGTCGTGACCGTCGTGGCGACCTCCGGCAACGACACCCACACATCCGTCGCCTCGGTCCATGTCGCACAGGACGGTGAGATGATCTCGCACACCTGGGGCACCGAGATCCCTGTGTCGCTGTCCGGGCTACGGGACGGCAGCACCTACCGGCTCATGACAGGCAATGCCCGCGGCTACCGGGTGCAGGCCGGCAGCGTGCGGGCGAGCGGGCAGGGCGATGCCCCCATGCGCATCCGCCTGACCACCGCGATGAGCAAGGACACCATCACCACGCTGTACGTCCAGGACGCGGACGGGCGCTTCGTCGCCCAGTCCCCAGTGGGACCGCATCGCAGTTTCTGACACGGGGCGCCGTCCTGCCCCGTCCCCGACCACCCCGAATCAGGGCCGGTTGCGTGCCTGCCCCTTTCTCAGCGCACCTCGCAGGTGCCCCTTATGTGGAGGTTTGTTAGTGATTTCGATCAGCAGGGCTGCCGGTGCCGCCGCGGTACTGACCGGCATTGGTGGCACGGCCCTCGGAGCAGTGAGCGTCGCCCAGGCCGAACCGTCGCCCCCGGCCACCGGTCGGCACAGTGGAGTGAAGACCATCGCAGGTGACTACGCGTCGGCGTCCGTGCCGATATCGGGCCGTGACCGCGTATACACCGCCGACCAGACATCCAACACGGTCACGGTCATCGACCCGTCCACGAACAAGACGCTCGGCACGATCGCCCTCGGTGCCCAGCGTCTCGGCGCCGCCCTCAGCCCGCAGTACACCAAGAACGTCGGCGTGCACGGTCTCGCCTTCTCCCGTGACAACAAGCGCCTCGGCGTAGTGAGCGTCACGAGCAACACCGTGGACATCATCGACACCGCCACCAACAAGGTGATCAACGAGACCGACGTCGGCCGTGCCTCGCACGAAGGCACCTTCACCGCAGACGGCAAGCAGTTCTGGGTCGCCGACCGCGGCAGGGACACCGTCACCGTCGTCGACGCGGTGCACGGCGGTGTGCTCACGAACGTCAAGGTGGGCACCGGACCCTCCAAGGTCGTCATCAGCCCCGACGGCAGGACCGCCTACATCAACCACACCAGCGCGCCCGAGATCACCGCGGTCGACGTGCGCACCCACAAGGTCCTCTACACCATCAAGGGCCTCGGCGACATCTTCTCCTCCGACGAGGCGATCTCGCCCGACGGCACGGAACTGTGGGCCCCGCACAAGCGCGCCGGCCTGACCAGCGTCATCGACCTCAAGCACCGCAAGGTCACGGCCGTACTGAAAACCGGACCGGACACCAACCACCCCAACTTCGCCCATACAACGAAAGGTTCGTTCGCCTACTTGACCGTAGGCGGCCTCGACCAGACCCTCGTCTATCGCCGCAACCCCAGCGGCACACCCGAGCTCGTGACCCGCATCCACGACACCGGCCACGCACCGCACGGTATCTGGCCCAGCGGAGACGGCACCCGCCTGTACGTGGGTATGGAGAAGTCCGACGCCGTCGATGTCATCGACACCGCCACCAACAAAGTCATCGACACGGTCGGCGTCGGCCAGGAGCCCCAGGCCCTGGTGTACGTGCCCAACGCAGCGCCCACCGGATCCGCCGCCAACCTCGGACGCCAGGGCCTTGGCAACGCACCCCGCAACGTGTCCACCACCCTGCCCGACGGAACGGCAGGCGAGACCATGCGCCCCGGTGACAAGGGCCGACAACTGGAAGCCACGGTCCGGCCGGTCAGCGGACTCGACATGATCCAACTCCAGGCCCGCAACCTTCAGCCGACCACCACCTACCAGGCGTACGCTGTCCAGAAGGACGGCAGTAAGACCCCCCTGCTGACCTTCACCACGGACCCCTCGGGCAACGCCCCCCAGGTCCTGGCCTTCGCCGACTTCACCGGTGTGAGCATCTCCCTTGCCTCCGAGGGCAAGGCCACCGCACAGACGCTGGCTCGGATGTCCTCCGCGGTCGCCTCCATGCACCCGGGCTCCGGCAGTGCCGTCGAGGCTGCCGACCTCCTGTTCTGCGACTGCTGCTGAAAGGCCTCATGCCACCATGACAGGCGCACCTCGCATTCGCTCCAGCCGGCGCGCACACCGGGCGGCGGCAGTACTGGGAACGGCCGCGGGAGCACTCCTCCTTCTCGCTGGGCCCGCCTCGGCACACGTGCGGGTATTTTCCGATGGCGCCAAGGAGGGCAGCCCGGCCACACTCCGGTTCAGGGTCCCCTCCGAGAAAGCGGACGCCACAACAGTCCGCGTCGACGTCACCCTTCCCAAGAGGGTCACACCCACCGATGTGCCACCGGCCTCGGGCTGGACACGCAAGGAGGTGCCGTCTCCTGAGGGCAGGGCGACCCAGATCATGTGGACAGCCACGGCGGGCCACGAGCTCAAGCCCGACGAACACCGTTACTTCGACGTACGGGTGGGGCCGCTCCCGAAGGAGGCGAGTATCGCCTTCGACGTGGCCCAGACGTACTCGGACGGGTCGGTGGTGAACTGGAACGAGCGGCAGAACGGCACCAAGGAGCCGGACTTCCCTGCACCCGTACTCGTCCTGGATGCCGCTGCAGCCAAGGCTGAGCAAGCCCCGCAGGAAGCGGCCGCGCAGCCGACGCCGACTGGCGTCGCCGCTCCCACGCCAGCGGCGGCTACCCAGGATGAAGGGTCGGGCATGGCGTCGTGGCTCCCGTGGACTGTGGCTGCTGCCGCCGTCCTCGGCGCAGGCGCCGTGGTCGCGGTACGCCGCAGGACGACTTCCGACAGAGCCTGAGTGGTCCAGCGGTGAGGAACTGACCGTGTCGAGAGCGGAGGGGCAGGGGCAGCATCCCCTGCCCCTCCGGTCCGCATTCGCTCGTGGTCGGTAACCTTCCCCACCCGCCGTCTCGACGGCGACACCCTTGTCCACGGCACACAGACCTGGATCCTGGAGCTCAACCCCTGAGCTCAAAGGGCCAAGTTCGGCGAGGTCGACCAGGTCGGCCCGCGGCCAGGAGGACGACGGCGCGGTCTCCTACGGATGGAGTGGCCGGCGTCTCCTGCAAGAGCAGGGTCAGCCAGGCGGCGTTGAGGTGGCGAGCAAGTCCGATGGTGAGCGCAGGCTCGCAGGAGCGGATCTCGACAGCGAGCAGTGCCTCGAGGGCGTGGAGGACTTGCTCGGCCGGACGCACGGCCTCCCGTCCGCGCCACTGGCCGGCGAGGACCTGACGAACGGCCGCAGCTGCGAGCGCAGGGCGCGGACTTGGACGTGGCGGCCTTCCGGCAGCGTGTACTGACACGCCTGGGTGGGCCAGTGGTTCTCGAAAGCGTTGAAGACCAGGACCGGGCAGGCCTGACTCCATGCCTCGGTGAAGTTCCGGGCCTCGGTGCCGGTCCCGGCGTCCCGGACTTCACGGATCCGAGTTGCTCAGCGGTGGAGGGCGCGGCCGAGAGCGCGGTGCGCTCCCGTCCTTTACCCGCGAACGCCCCCGAGAGGTCGGGCTCCAGGACGACCCGGACGGCAGCGATGGCACATTCGACGAGCTCGTGCGGACGGAGGCCATCGTTGCCACCCGTCTCTGACCCAGCCCAGAGCGCCCCGCACTGAATGTGGCCCTTCCTCGGCAGGACGTGCGGGTCACGATGCGAGTGGCAGACCCCGGCCCGGAGCACGGGCATGGCTGCGCCACCGCCGTGGCCCGGCTGATCGGCCGTGACGTCTCGTCAGAATTTGACGGAAATATACTGTTTGCCTTGTTC
Organism: Streptomyces sp. NPDC044064; assembly: GCF_056434245.1. Taxonomy (NCBI): domain Bacteria; kingdom Bacillati; phylum Actinomycetota; class Actinomycetes; order Kitasatosporales; family Streptomycetaceae; genus Streptomyces; species Streptomyces sp. NPDC044064. Next base: position 12,226 of record NZ_JBWKFN010000058.1, on the reverse strand, counting down.
ATCCTCCACGATGACGGACTTGAGATTCTCCGGCGCTATGGAGGCGGACCCGTTGAGGTCGGTACCCCCGCTCTTCGTCCCTTCGGCGCTTGAGGACGTCACCCAACTGCCCGCGTTCTGGTGTTCGCCTCCCTTCGCGACGACCACCAGACGGCAGTGTTCACCAGCCGGCACTCCGCCGACTGTGGCGTTCAGCCGTACCCAGCCGGCCGCCGGAGTGACCCGCACCGTCATCCTCGCCCCGGTGTGCGCGTCGGCGGCCGAGGCGACCTTGACGTCGGCTCCCGGTTGTGTGGGTGTGGCCGACGCAACCGGGGGACGGGCCACGACGGAGGATGAGTCATGGCCGGCCGCCGCATAGCCCCCGAGGAACAGGATCGCGGCGGACACCACCGCCCCCAGTCCGGCCGTGAGCAGCCGCCGTCGTCGGGTTGTGGCCTGTTCGTCGCGGGCCTGCCGCAGCGTGCGCCGGAGCATCAGCTCCCCACCCTTGGGCGGTCCCACCAGAAAGGCCTCCGGCGGCACCTCGCCCAGAACCGCCTCGATCTCCCGTAACTCCGCCACCTCTGTCCGGCACTCCTCACACCGGGCGTTGTGTTCCTCGACCTCCGTGTTCTCCGCCGCGGCGAGGGTGCCCAGCACATATGCGCCCAGTCGTTCGCTGTCCAAGTGGTTCGTGGTCACGCCACCGCCTCCCCGGTCTCGACCTCGTTGCCGGATGTTCTGGTATACAGCTTGCGCAGTGCCTTGAGGGCGTGGTGAGTCCGTGATTTAACCGTACCCTCCGGGATTCCCAGCAGGCCGGCCGCTTCGGATGCGGTGCGTCCGCGGTAGTAGACCTCGACCAGGACGGCACGGTGCTCGGGGGTGAGCTGCTCGAGTGCGTCCATGAGCACCACCGAGGTGACGACCATGTCGGCATGGTCCGGCTGGGCCACGACCGTCGACTCCGTCTCGGCGACCTCGTTCGGCCGCGCCGCCTTGGCGCGGAACCGGTCGGTGACGATGTTGCGGGTCACCGTGAACAGCCAGCCACGCAGCGACCCCTGGGGATCGGCGATGACCTCCGGATGCCGCCAAGCTCGGATCAGTGTTTCCTGGACCACGTCCTCGGCAGCCATACGGTCTCCGGTCAACCGGGTCGCATACGCCAGCAGGGCCTTGCCGTGCTCGGCGTACAGGACATGAATCAGAGCCTCGTGACTCGTAGCCCCTTGGGCACGAGACCGTAAGAACGCCATCCGGCCCCTCCATCTCCATCGACTGACACACGTCACACGGAGACCGGGAGGCCGGGCGTTCAATGGTGCACTGCGAGACAGATCACAGAGTGTCGGTGGCGTCATGAACCGTGCCCCACTGAGGGCGGCTGAAGTCTGCCTCTCCGGGCTTCCGTTGTGGATGATTCAGTCGTTGTTCAGCCGGTGTCTCTTCTCGGTGCTGCTTCATCAGGCAGGTGATTCCGGCTGGCCGGCACGGGGGCGAGGGTGGTCTGCTTGGCGCCGGTGCGGGGACCGGACGCGCTTGAGGCCACATGCGTTCGATGCGACCACGCAGGCCGGGCGGTCATGAGAGGTACGGCTGCGAGAGCGGGCGTCGCGCTGGACGGCCCGGAAGGTGATGGGCTCGCCGCGCTTGACCAAGGTGCGGATCGCTGTCGTTGCGGCCACTGTTGTGGCCCGGCCCTTCGGCTCCCGCAGCTGTACCCGGCCGTCATCCACCCAGAACTGCTGGGCCCAGGCCGTGCGCAGGGTCTCAACCGCCGGCAGCCGCCGCAGTCAAGATGGGGCGTCCGGACAGTCGTCACGTGTCCGCTCGGCGTGCCCGGTGCGGGCCTGCTCGCCGCGCGGCAGCCGACAATCCTCAATGTGGAGCCCGTAGCGGTCGAACCGGAGCCGGGCAGCCCCCACGCGCCTACCATTCCGATGCCGCGGCGGCGGCCAAAGTGTTGAAAGCCGCTGGCGCAATGCCCGGCGGTCGTCTCCGGCAGACCGTGTGAACCGGGACCTCGCATGGAACGGGTGGACGTAGTGACGCTCCGTCGCCTCACGCTCGTGTCCCTGCACAGCGAACGACGGCATCGTCCCGCGGTCGCGCGATCACCATGAGACGACCGCCTCATGCGCGAACGGTGTCCTCGGCCGGACACCCGCCCGCTGACATGCTGTCATGTGCGTGAAGAAGGGGACGGCTGTCAGGAAGCCTGCTTCTTCAGCAGTTTTCCGTCCGCCGAGACGACGAACCACTGTCCGTCGATGCCCTGGCCGTTGGCGTCACCGGCGACCGCGTCACCGGCGTAGTAGTACAGCGGCCACTTGTTGTACATCACCTGCGACACACCCGTGGTGCGCTGTGTCTTGGCCAGGAGTGACTCCTGTGCGCCGGCGCCCGGCCTCACGGCGGACGAAGAGGTCAGGGCCGGCCAGACCGCGATGCAGGAGGCCCCGCAATTGCTCACGCCTGCCTTGTCCTTGGTGAAGGCGTAGAGGGTGCGGCCCGACCGGTCGACAAGGATGCGCCCGTACTCCGAATCGGCGACTCGCACCGAGACGGGAGTCGCCGCCTTGTTTTCGGCGTCGTTCTTCTTCTCCGATGCGTTGCCGCCGCAGGCGGAGAGAGTGAGCAGAGCAGCGGAAACGGCTCCGGTAGCGAACATGACGCTACGAGTACGCATGATCTGGAATTCCTTAGAGAGATCCGGCCGCCGGCCCACGGAACCTGACGAAAACCCGTAAAGGCGCTCCACAGGGCGGCTGTTGTCATCCGTGGCAACGTGTCCGAAGCCGCGCGGGGTTCACAGTGCGGCGAAGATTTTTTTGTTCCTCACTGACCCGTTCAGACCCCGGCTGCGTTGTTCAGGTTGCAACGCCCCCGAAGGGGCCAACTCATACGGAAGGCTGGAAAACGTGCGCAAGATCATCCTTGCCCTCGCTACCGCTGTCGTGACGCTCGGTGTCGGCGCTGCCTCACCCGCCCTCGCGCAGGGTGGTCACGACAGTCATGGCGGCATGAACATGGCTCAGACGTCCGGCGACACCGTCAAGACCCCCGTACACGGGCCGTCAGCCTCGTTCACTGCCACGCTCACCGGCGCCCAGGAGGTTCCGGTGGCCGGCGGTCCGGCCGTGGGCGATCCCGACGGTTCTGCCCAGGCCGTCGTGCAGGTGAAGGGTGACCGGGTCACCTTCGCCCTGAAGTGGCGGGGTCTCGGTGCTCCGACTCTGGGCCACATCCACCAGGGCGTCTTCGGCAAGAACGGCGACGTCAAGGTCCCACTGTTCACCACCGCGATGCCCGCCACCGTGGACGCGGCTGCCGGCCAGGTCAGCGTCAACGACGCGGCACTCGCCAAGCAGCTGCGCACGAATCCGGCCGGTTTCTACCTCAACCTGCACAGCAAGGAGTTCCCCGGCGGCGCGGTCCGCGGGCAGCTCAAGCCGGTCAAGTACCAGGTGAACCCGCTGAACATCATCAACGGCAGCTCACAGCTCGCCCTCATGGATGGCTCCCAGGAGGTTCCCGCCCCGGGCAAGAAGGTCGGCGATCCTGACGGACACGCCATCACCTTCGTGCACCCGCACGGCCAGGCCATCGACTACTCGATGGCCTGGGTGAACATTCCCGCTCCGACCCTGGGCCACATTCACCAGGGCGTCTTCGGCAAGAACGGCGACGTCAAGGTGCCGCTGTTCGCCACTGCCGTGCCCAACGGCATCTTCGCGATCTCGGGCACCGCGCAGAACCAGGACCTGGCTGTGGTGAAGCAGATACGGAACCACCCCTCTGCCTTCTACGCCAACCTGCACACCGCCGAATTCCCGGACGGAGCCGTGCGCGGCCAGCTCTTCGGCCGGTAGGCAGCCGGGGACGCCAAGTAGCAGAACGCCGGCGGCGACAACGCCGACACGCAGGCCACGCCGCGCCAAGGGCAGGCCGTCCTCTTCGACGAGCCGGGCTCCTTCCCCGAAGACCCGTCCCAGGGCATCTCCGGCCGCGGCTGCGTCGACGTCTTCCGGCCCGGCGTCGCCTCCGCCATCCAGACCGGCCAGCCGGTGAAGGTGTGGTCCGGCAAGGGCTGCACCGGCGAGAGCCTCGTGATCAAGGGTGACACCACCGACCTCGCCGGCGTCGACTTCGACAACAAGATCTCGTCCGTCTTCTTCGGCGGCGTCTGAGGCCCCGGGGGCCGGCGAACCCCCTGCGACCGGCCCCCACCCGCAACGGACATGAGGCTCCTGGGCCGGTGTGGTTCAACTCCACACCGGCCCTGCCCTTTCCCCGCCACCTTGCGGCATCCGTCCACGAAGGAGTCGGTCCCGTGTCTGGCGACAGGCGAAGGGGACCCCGAATCAGGCTCGACCGGCGGACTCGTCGTGGGGAAGAGACACGCGGGCAACCAGTGGGAGTACTTGCCGCAGGAGCTGGGCTTCGGTCCGGGGATGACATGCTGGCGGCGCCTTGCGGCGCGGAACGAGGTGGGGTTTCGGGACCTAGCGCATGCGGTTCTGCTGAAGAAGCTGCGGTCGAAGAACAAGCTGGACCGGTCGCGGGCGCTGATCGACTCCTCCCACGTCAGGGCCGCTCGGCGGGGTCCAAAAGCGGTCCCAGCCCGGTCGACCGCGGACGCCTGGGCAGCAAACACCACGTCATCACCGACGCACAAGGCATCCCGCTCGCGGTGTCGCTGACCGGCGGAAAATGTGTCGGACGCACACTTCGTCCGTCGGCGGCGTGGTCATCGGCGGTTGTTCTCCGACCGCTTGTTCTGCTCCGCGTTCTTCCTCGAGAGCTCCGCGCGCTCTTCGTCAGTCAGGCTTGTGATCGCGTCCATCACTTGCTTCCCCTCTCTCTCGACGCAGCGCCACGTCCATGTCCAGGTCCGAGTCGGTTCTGCCGAGCGAGCGATGCTGTGGAGCATCAGGTCCTCCATGCAGATCCTGGACAGCCCCGGCGGCTTGAGACCACCGGTGACAGCCCCCGCAATTGCCCGTTCCCGAGGCTGTTGGGTGTCTACGAGCAGCCGAGGCGGCTCCCACCCGGTTGTGATCGGGTAGGAGCCGCCTCGGTCGTACGGCACGGTGAAGTTGTCCAGGCGGTGATGCGGACCGGCCGCGTCGGCACCTGCGGGCCGCGGTAGTCGGAGACCGTGCCGGCCAAGCGGTTCCGGCAGGCGCGTTGTTGGCCTCCTCGACCGTCGTACCGCCGTGCTTGGCCCACGCCACGGACGACTGGTAGCGAGGCGTTGTCAACTTCTTGATGCGGGGACTGCTTGAGGATGTGTCAGGCCGTGGCGGGGTGCCGGGGCAGGCCGTGGTGAGCATGGCGTTGGCACCGGTGATCCCGTTCCAGGTTTCGAAGCGGTGCTGCATCTCGGTGCAGCAGGATGTCGAGGACGGTGCCGTCCTGGCCGACGGCGGCGGAGGCTGGCCGCCTACTGGGAGCCGAACCGGTCGTGCCCGAGGGTCCAGCGCACATCTCACTTCCCGCCGGAGGAGAACCGGTCGCTGATGACGCCGTAGACCCTTTTTGCATCCGCTCCAAGGCGTGGCCCCGCAAGCCAGGCGTTGTCGGCCGGGCCTATGGAGGTGTCACTGACCAGGGCGAGCGAGCCGTCGGCGTTCTCGGCGAACCAGCCGCCGCCCGAGGAGCCGCCGGTCATGGTGCATCCGATCCGGTAGAGCGTGGGCTGGTCGGCGTTGACCGACAGCCGCCCCGGCCGGTCCTGACAGGAGAACATCCGTTCGCCGTCGAACGGTGACGCGGCCGGGTAGCCCCACGCCTTGATTGCCGGGATCCGTGTCGCCGAAGGTGCGTCGAACCACACGGGCGCCGCCCGCCCGATCGTCTCCTGCAGGGAAGTTGTGCCGCTGTCCGGCGGGCGCACGTGCAGTACGGCGAAGTCGAACGCTGCGCCGTGGCCTCCGGACGGGCCGCCCTGCTCGATCCACTGGGGCGATGTTTCGGCATAGTCCGCCCACCATGTGCCGAACGGCGCGACCTGCCGCTGGCTCGCGTTGCCCCTTGCCGCACCCTCCAGTCCCTCGTCGTTGTACGACGGTACGAAGACTATGTTGCGGAACCAGGTGCCGTTGGCCCCTGCGTGCACACAGTGGCCCGCCGTCCACACCAGACTGGACGCACCGGGACGGGCGGGATCCGTGACCGCTGATCCGGAGCAGACACGGGGTCCGTCAGGGGTATCGAAGAAGAGCCTTCCGATGACCGCCGCGTTATCACGGTACGGCGTCTTCTCGGACACCGCGGGTACCTCTTTGGGCTCAGGGTCCGAGACTCCGGCATCCCCACCCAAGTTGTTCGCCACCGGGTCGTCGATACTCTGCGCCTCTGCCATCCGGTCCGGTGTCCACAGGCCGGGGACCACTGGGTTGGAGAAGGCAGGCAACTTGTGCTGAGCCTGGGTGCAGTTGGCCACCAGGAGCATGACCAGAACCGTGAGGCCGGCGCATACCCACGGCGACTGACGGGACGAGTGCATCGGGGGGACCTCTCTGGGGACGGATGCTCCAGGGCGGGAGTACGGACGACAGCCGTGTCCCGCTCGCCCTGGAGTGAGCCGTCGGGCGTCAGGCGTCAGTTGAAGAAGCGGATGGACTTGACCTGGTTGAGCCCGATGGTGGAGAGGTCGGCCACGTTCTTGTCGACGATCACCGACTTACCGGTGCAGTTGTCGCCGTCCCAGATCTTGGCGAATCCGCTGATCTGCAGCGCCCCTGAGAAACGGACGGCCATACAGCCCGGGCCGGCCACGCCCTGGGAGGGGTCACCGAAATTCGGGCTGTCGAAGAAGGTGGCGGAGGTCGCCGGAGGGGCCGTCGGGCTCGCAGAAGTCCCCGTCTGACCGCTGCCGATGTTGCCTGCCTTCTGGCCGTCGGGAGTGACTCCGAACCAGGTGCCGCCCACGCCCTGTCCGTTGGTGTCACCCGGCTTGAGGTCCTTGCTGAAGAGGTAGACCGGCCAGCCGCCGATGGTCACCTGGAAGGCACCGTCCCGCGGGATGAAGCCGATCGACGACTTTGGCACTCCGTCCACGAAGACCCGCCCGCCCTTGGCGACCAGGTAAGGCGGCCAGGTGGTCGCGCACGCATCGAAGCAGTTTGACTTCGATGGATTCGCGGTGTCCTTGTCGAACCGGTACAGCGTGAATCCCGCCCCGTTGATCACCACCGGATTCAGTGCACCCGCCTTGCCGGCCGACAATTGCACCCACTTGCGGGCCACCGGCTTCTTCGTGGCGGCCGCGGGTGCGGCATCAGCAGCGAAGTCGCCGGTATTGGGTTCGACGTTGTTCTGCCTCGCTGTACCGGACCGGAAAGAAAGGCCAGACCCGGTGGCAGCGGAAGACGCCGACTGGCTGGAGTCGCCCTTTCCTTCATCGTGACTACAAGCCGACAGCAGTAGAACACCCAGTGCGGCACAGGAAGCAAACATGGCACGTGCACGGAACATCGAGAAAACCCCCGAGGGATGGATGATGGCTCGCTGCGGAGATTCCGAAGCGATTTCACTCTTGACACGGAGTCCGGCCACGGCAGGGTTCACCACGCACCGCTTGGAGACGTAACCGTGACTTTTGACATCCGAAATGACGCGAGGACGCGCTACTTCGTGATCTTCTCGCCAGTGGGGCCCATGGCGAACCATGTCCCCCCGACGCCTTGGCCGTTGAGGTCGCCAGGCTTGGCGTCGCCCGAGAAGCGGTACACGGGCCACCCGCCAACCGTGATCTGAATCTGGCCGTCCTTGCGGCGGATGGCCCCGACTTGGTTGTGCTTCACCCCGGCCAAGTAGACCTTGCCGCTGTTCTGGATGGTCACAGGCGGCCATTTCGTGGCGCAGGCGTCGTTGCAGTTCGACTGCGACGGCTGGGCGGTGTCCTCGTCGAAGCGGTACAGCGTCGCCTGGTTGATGTTGATCAGTTGAGGTGAGTCGAGCGTCGGCGTCGTCACCGCCGACAGCTGGACCCAGCGAGGCGGCGCCTCCTGAACCGCGGTGCCGACGACGGTGCCGCCATTACCGGTCAGGCCGGCCTCCTGTGCCGAGGTGTCGACCACCTGCAGCGCGCTGTTCCCGGTGTTCCCACTCGGCGACGCGGCCGGCGAGGGTGTCGCAGCGGGCGTCGAGGAAGCCGTACTCGGACTGGCGTCGCCGATCTGAATGGTCTTGCCGCAGGCAGACAAGCCCGCCGCGCCGCACAGGACCAGAGCGGACGCGACTACGGTGCGGTGGACGGGGCGGCGTGCGGTGATGCCACGGGACAGCAGACCGGTGCGAAGGGATGTCATGCCTGCAACACGAGACAGGAGGCAGCAAAGGTTCGACGCAGTCGGTGAACGTCCGGAAAAAGGACGGCGCGTGGTGAACGTTCCGTCCCGCCGGATACGTGTCCCGCTCCAGATCGTCGAGCATGATGTTCGACCGTGTACTCCTCCAACGGCCGCGGCGCCGGCGCACACGGATCGCCCCGGACTCCGGCGAGTCGGTCCGTACGTTCTCCAGCGCCGCACCGGCTCCTGTTCGGACCCTGGAGGTGGTGGCGCCGGTACCGCTGAGGTGTCTCTCAGATGTGGTCGCCAGGTACTCGGAACCGGGGCTGTCGAAGGTTCAGATTCTCTTGTGAACGATTCGGCCGAGCGACTCCGTGTAGTGGGTGCATCCGGAAGGCACACGAGAGGACGTGGACGGACAACATGAGCAACGGCATCGGTGCCCCGCCCCCGCAGAGGCCGGGAATCGGCAACGCCCACCGCGGTGCGCGTACCGCGCTGCGTGCCCTCGCCGTCGCCCTGATCGGCTGCCTCATGGCGCTGGGCGTGGCCGCGTCCGCGACGGCGGCGGACGATGACGGCCTGATCAAAGTGTTCGTCGTCCAGGAACCGGCACAGACCGGGGGACAACTCGCTACCCTGGCGTCCATCGCGGCCAGCACACTGGGCGACGCTTCGCGAGCCAAGGAGATCCTCGACCTCAACCGCGGTCTGGCCCAGCCGGACGGCCGCACGCTGAACAGCCCTGACGACCAGTTGCGTCCGGGCTGGATTCTGCGGTTGCCGGAGGACGCCTCGGGGCCCGACGTACGACAGGCTCGGGACACCGGAAACCAGGGCACCCCTTCCTCCCGCCCCGGCGGGGCGAGTGCGCCGAGCGGCGGCAACCGCACGACAGCTGCCGGGTCCACCATGCTCACCATTCCGCTGACCGCAGCCGTCGCCGTGCTCGCTGCCGTCGTCCTCGCACTGGTCACCGCCGGCATCGTGGGCAGGCGCAAGGTGCGAGGGGCGTACGGCGCCGTGATGCGCGCGGTCCGTGGGCTGGGTGCCCCGGTCAGGCGGCGGCGCCGGCTCATGCTGCGCCGTGCGATGGGACGGCGGTTCGCTACCGACGCAGACTCGGTCCGGCGGGCGTACGGCACGGTCGCCGAATTCGCGGCCGGACGGCGCGGACCAGAGACCCCGGTGTACGCACTGTGTGTCGACAACGCCGGTGCGACGGCGTGGCTGTCGGCCTCCGACGCCCTGGAGGCTCCCTGGCGAAACGTCGACAGCACGCGCTGGCGACGCACCACCGCCGAGGCCGGCTGGCTGAACAGCCCGGTGGACGTTGGCACGGCATCGCCGGCGGCGACCTCCGCCACGTGCCTGGTGCGGGTGGGCACCGACACCGAGGGCGAGGTCGTTTTCGTGGATCTCAGCCGACTCGACGGTGTCCTCAGCGTGACCGGTGACCACGGCGTGGCCCGCGACGTGGTGCAGAACGTGCTGGCGGAGATCGCGCGCATCCGGCCGAACACACCGGTGACCGTACTGCGCGGCGCGGACGGCGCTCCTCCCACCCTTCCTGCTGGCCTCACACAGCTCGGCCGAGACGAACTTCCGCCTGCCACGGGATCCATGCCGGTGCACGGCACCGTGCGCGGAGCCGCCTCACGGCGTCCGGTCATGGGCCTCGTCGTCGTGGCGGGCACCCCCACCGGGCAGGAGGCCGCGGAGTTGACCGCGCTGTGCGGACCCGGCGGTGCGGGCTGGACGGGGCTCGTGTACGGCGAGGTGAGCGGCGCACACTGGCGTTGGTACACCGATGCCGACGGCGACGTGGCCATCCCGGCGCTGGACGTGAAGCTGACCGTTCCGGCGTGACTCATATGCCCGTGGCGAAGCGGACGGCCCGGCCCACCGTCCGCTGTGCACACCAGTATGGGCAAGACCGGGCTGGACGTTCGGCCTACCGTGCGCGGGTGCCCGCGCCTGTCTTCACCTTCGCGCGTAGGCTGTTGAGCGCGTAGTGCTGACGGGATTTGACGGTGCCTGCCGGTATGCCGAGTAGCCGTGCCGTCTCCTGAATGGTCTTGTCGCCCAGGTAGATGTGCATAAGCACCTCACGGTGCTCGTAGGGCAGTTGCCGTAGCAAGGCGGTAACCTCGGCCCGAAGGATCACCCTTTCGGCATCATCGTGCCGAGCCGTGTCGCGTCCCTCGGCGCCGATGGTTTCGTGGCGGTGGGTGGCACTGCGCAGCCGGTCGACAACCAGGTTGCGGGCCACAGTGAGCAGCCAGCCGCGTACCGAGCCCTCGGTGCTGTAGAGCCGCTCCAGGTGATGCCAGGCGCGGATGAGGGTTTCTTGGACGATGTCCTCCGCAGCGTGGCGATCATTCAGCAACTTCTCGACATAGGCGTGCAGCGCCTTCGCGTGGTCGGAGATCAGCGTGTGCAGCAGGTCCCTCTGGCGTGCGGGCGTCAAGGCGTCCGCAGCGGTGATCATGTTCATGGTCCAGTTCCCGAGGTGAAAAGTCGTGTAGGTGCCGCACTGCATGTGGCGCGAGGGAAGCAGGCCGGCCAGACCCGGTTCGGGTGTCGATGGCCGCCCGCCGGCACGTGGTTCGTGGCAATCGCGGTGAAGTCCCTGTGAATGCAGTCCGCGGCGAGAGTAAGCAGCGGTCACTGCCGGAACGCTGACGAATTTCTGACGTCCGTACCCACCTTCGAAAACACGGCGCTCTTCCGCAACGGCCATGTGTTGATGCGCAGTTGGCGTCCGGTGGCGGTGGAGAGGTTCGCCGACCTACGCAGCGCTGTGAGGTGGTTGGACAAGGAGCGTCCTGTCCTGCTCGCGGACGTGGACCAGGAGGCCAGGCACGGCTGCGGTGAATACGGCTTGCAGGTGGCCGCAAGGCTGGAGTTGCAGGCGCCCGAGGGGTACCGGCCGATCCATGGCCGTTACTTGGAAGCGAACGCTCTGATGCGAAGATCTGTCTGGGACGGGTGTCTCTCGCGTAGAGACAGGCCGTAGGACTCGAGCTCGATGCTGGTCAGAGCTCGAGTCCGGTGAGCGGCTGCGGACGGCCCCCGGCGTCTAGGATCCCGTGGGCAGTTGCTGAAGGAATTGCTGGAAGGTGTGGACTTCGCTGCCGGCCAGAGGGGCGCCGTGGGCGAAGCCGACTGCCTTGAGGTCCTGGGGGATGCGGGCCAGGCTGCCGGGTCGCAGTTCGGGATCGGCGGCGAGTGCGGCGGGGCCGATGGCGAGTTTGCCGCGGTTGAAGGCTGCGTCTCCCATGAGGATGGTCCGGCTCGGTTCGTGCATCAGCACGATGTGGCCGGGTGAGTGGCCGGGGGTGTGGATGACGCGTAGCCCGCCGCTGCCTTCCACCATGTCTCCGTCGGAGACGGTGCCGTCGGCGGTGGTGGGGGTCCAGTGGAGTTTGGGCAGGTGGTCAATGAGGCGGCCGATGGTGCCGGACCGTCCTTGGGCCGGGACACGTCCGGATTCCAGCCAAGCGCGGTCGGCGTCGTGGATGAGGATGTGTGCGCCGGTGTGGCGGCGGAGTTCTGCAGCGCCTTGTACGTGGTCGGGGTGGGCGTGGGTGAGGATGATGCGGCGGATGTCGGAGGGCTTGCGGCCCAGGTCGGCGACCGTGTGGAGAAGTACGCCGGGGGCTCCGGACCATCCGACGTCGACGAGGGTGAGGCCGTCGTCGCCCTCGATGAGGAAGGCGTTGTCACGCTTGCTGGTGGCGATCCGGTTGACGCCGGGAGCGAGCTGGCTGTGCATGGGAGTTCCTTGAAGTCAGCGTCCAATTTCCAACGGGGGAGAGAACTGTGCTGGGGGGGGGGGGAGGGGGAACACCCCCAACAACAAGGGCCATGGCAGCGTGCTGCCGGGGAGGGGCTGTGGCATTCGTCGGGGAAGTTGGGGAAAATGTCGCCCGTGGGGA
>NZ_JBWKFN010000057.1:0-28224 GCF_056434245.1 Streptomyces sp. NPDC044064 | reverse complement strand
CTCGCCGTCACCGACGCCGGCCCCGACACCCCCCTTACCCTGTCCGGCTTGGCCGTCCACTACCGGCACCGCGGATTCCACGATTCACACCCCCCCCCCCCCCCCCCCCCCCCCTCCCTCTCCCCCCCCCCCCCCCCCCCCCCCCCCCCCCCCCCCCCCCCGATCCCCCGTTCCCCCGTTGGTGCTTCCCCCGTGGATCCCCCGTGTTTCCCGTTCCTGTATGTAGAGCGGGCAGGTCGCCGCCTGATACACCCCCGGCCGGAAAAAAAATCCCCCGGCTCCCGAGCCGGGGGATTCGGGCCGTTCCGGTGCCGTGCTCAGCCGGTGAACCCGGCCGTGATCGAGGTGAACTGCCAGGTGTTCTGGCTGATGCCGGAGCAGTTGCTCACCACGCCACCGCCGGGGCACGGCCGGTCGCGGTTGACCGACCAGTAGGCGAGCCGGGCGATGTGGTGCGAGTTCGCCCAGTCGCGGATCTGGGTCCAGATCGCCGGGGTGGTGTTCTCCTGCTGGTCGGACAGGCCGTTCATGCCGGAGATGCCGATGTGGGAGTAGGCGGTCGCGTCGTCCCAGCCGAAGGTGGACTTCAGCTTGTTCTTCAGCCCCTCGGCCGCGTTGACCGTGTTGCCGTACATGTCGGAGCCGCCGCCGAAGTCGAACGGCATGATCGTGAAGACGTCGATGCCGGCGCCGAGCGACTGCGCCTGCTCGATCAGCCGGTTGCCGTAGTAGGTCGGGCCGGTGGTCGAGGTGCCGAAGGTGACGATGGTCTTCAGGCCGGGGTTGTTGGCCTTGACCGTCTTCAGGGCGGTGAGGATCTTCGCCTGGACGGCCTCGTTCTCGAACTCGTCCGTGTTCTCGATGTCCATGTCGATCGCCTTGAGCGAGTAGGCGTCGATCACCCTCTGGATGGCTCCGGCGAGCGCGCTCGACGAGGAGCAGTTGGCGCCCAGCTTGCTGCCCTGCCAGCCGCCGAACGACGGGACGATGTCACCGCCCGCCGAGCGGATCTGGTTGACGGCGGTCTGGTCGACACCGCCGGTCAGCGCCCGGCTGCCGTCCCAGGCCGGGGTGCACCCGCCCGAGTCCAGCACGAACGCCATCGTGAACCACTTGACGCCGGTCGCGCTCATCACCGTGCTCGGGTTCGGCGGATCGCCCCAGCCCTCGTACAGGTACGGCGCAGCCTGCTTGAAGCCGGTGCCGCCGCCGCTGCCCGCGTCCGTGGTGACGGAGAGGGAGTTGGAGGCCCCGGAGGTGTTCCCGGCCGCGTCCCGCGCCTTGACCGTGAAGGTGTAGGCCGTGCTCGGCGACAGCCCGCCGACCGTGGCGGACGTGCCGGACACACTGAGCACCTGGTTGGAGCCGCTGTAGACGTCGTACGCCGTCACGCCCACGTTGTCCGAGGAGGCGTTCCACTGGAGCGACACGCTCGACGAGGTCTTGCCGGTCGAGGTGAGCCCGCTGGGTGCGGTCGGCGCCTGGGTGTCCCCGCCGCCTCCACCGCCGCCCGGGCCGTCCAGGCTGATGTCGTCGGCGTAGTAGCTGCCCTGCGCGTACCAGCCGTGCACATAGATGGTGGCGCTGGTCTGCGATGCACCGGTCGTGAACGAAACACTGAGCTGGCTGTAGGCGGACGGGGACGTCGTCCAGGTGGACGCGCCGCCGTTGACGCCGAGGTACACGTACGAGCCTCGGACCCAACCGCTGAGGCTGTACGTCGTGTTCGGCTGGACCGCGACGGTCTGGCTGCACTGCGCGTTGTCGCTCGAGGTCACCGCGCCCTGCAGGGCCTTGGAACCGCCGTGCACGGGGGAGGAGACGACGGAGCCGAGGTTGCCGGTGCAGCTCCAGGGGGAGAGGCTGCCCGACTCGAAGCCGGGGTTGGTGAGGATGTTGGCGGCCTGAGCGGTGCCGGGGAGGGCGATGGCGCCGCCGAGCGCGAGGGCGGCGGTGCCGAGGAGGGCGAGGAGCCGACGTCTGGAACGTCTGAGTGTGTGGCGCACGCGATCTCCCTGTGGGGAATGGGGTGTTCGGGAGTGTGCAGGGGAGTGGGGGGTGCGCCAACCAAGTTGGTATGGACCAATCGGGGTGTCAAGAGGAAGCGCCGAGATTGGTCCAGACCGGTGTGGGTGTCGAGGTCACGCGGGGGCGGCGGCGGGCGCTCCGGCCTGGGTGGTGACCTCGGGAGCGGGCGCCGGTACGGCCGGCAGCAGAACCTCCGCCTCCTCCACCCGCTGCTGCGGCAGCGACACCGGCCGCAGCGGGCGCGGCCCCGACACCACCGTGTAGTCCCGCCCCAGGAACGGCGGCTCGACCACGCCCGGGTCCTCGCCCAGCGCCAACTGGACGGCCGTCCAAGGAGCGTTCACCCCGCAGAGGGACAGCTGGTGCAGCCCGCCCGCGGGCCTCGTGTTGACGTCCAGCAGCACCGGACGGTCGCCGAACATGCGGAACTGGATGTTGGACAGGTAGTGCAGCCCGAAGCCCTCCGCGATCAGCCGGGCCGGCTCCAGCCACTGCTCGTGCAGCGTGAAGCCCCGGCGGCGGCCGTTCTTGGTGCGGCCCACGGCCATCCGGATCCGGTTGTCCGGACCGGTCAGACAGTCGACGGACACCTCCGGCTGCTCCAGGCGCGGCATCACCAGCCAGTCCACGTCCTCCTCGGCCCGCTCCAGCGCTTCGACGACCAGATCCAGCTGGACGTGCGGGCCGGGGAAGCCGTTGAGGTGCATGAGGGAGAAGGGGGCGCGCGTGATCACGCGGAAACCGACCCCGCCCGCTCCGGCCGCCGGCTTGAAGCAGGCCTTGTGCCCGGCAGCCTCCAACTCCTCGACCGCGGCGACGAGTTCGTCAGCCGTACGCACCCGCCACCACGGCGGTACCGGCACGCCGACCGAGCGGACCGCCTCGTACGCGGTCGCCTTGTCCTCGAACACGGCCACCGCCTCGGGGGTCGGCGCCAGCAGTGCCGTGCCCACCGCCGCGAAATCGGCGCGGTGCGCCACGATCGCCGCCTGGTGCAGCCGGGGCACGAACACGTCGATGCCGCGCCGCGCGCACTGGTCGAGGGCGTACTCGACGTACGCCGCCGGGGACAGGCCCTCCGGCTCCAGGTCGGCGGTGTCGGCGGCGGCCAGCACGGGGGAGTCGGCGTCCCCGTGCGTGGCATGGATCTCGACCGCACGGTCGCTGGGATTTCTCCGCAGCTGATCCATGAAGAACACGTTCTCCGCGTACGTGCGGTTGAGCCAGACGCGTACGCGAGAGAGCATGCAGGCCGCCTTTCAGGGTTTTCGGGCAGGGCTCAGCGGCCCGTGCCCGGGCAGGAGGGAGGAAGGGTCACCAAACGGCCCTGAGTGAAGGGGGAATAGGGCGTCGGCGTTGGGGCGATCATACGGCTTTCAAGAGCCCCGGCGTGCAACGCGGATGTTACGGATTTCCAGTGCTCGTCCAGCGGGACCCGACCGGCTCGGGATCCCCTTGTCCCCGGCCGGTGAAATGTGTTGTCGTGGTGCGGACAGGATGATCGGAAGGGGTGCGGGGTGGAGTCGACGGCCGGGGCCGGACAGCTGCTGGCCATCAGTGACCTGCACATCTCCTATCCGGAGAACCGCGCGCTCGTCGAGCGCATGCGGCCCGGGACGGACGACGACTGGCTGATCGTGGCCGGGGACATCGCGGAGACCGTCGAGGACATCCGCTGGACGCTCGCCACTCTCGCGGGCCGCTTCCGCAAGGTCCTGTGGGCGCCGGGCAACCACGACCTGTGGACCCATCCGAGGGACACCGTCACCCTGCGCGGCGTGGCCCGGTACGAGCACCTCGTCGCCCTGTGCCGGGAACTGGGCGTGACCACACCCGAGGACCCGTACCCGGTCTGGCACGGCCCGGGCGGCCCGGTCGTCGTCGCCCCGCTGTTCCTGCTGTACGACTACTCCTTCCTGCCGGCCGGCTGCGTCACGAAGGAGGCGGGGCTGGCCTACGCGGAGAGCACCGGCATCGTCTGCAACGACGAGTACCTGCTCCACCCCGACCCCTACCCGACCCGCGAGGACTGGTGCCGGGCCCGCGTCGCCGAGACCGAGCGCAGGCTCGCCGAGCTGCCCGCGGACCTGCCCACCGTCCTCGCCGGCCACTATCCGCTCGACCGGCACCCGATGGACGTGCTCTGGCACCCGGAGTTCGCCATGTGGTGCGGCACCGCCCTCACCGCCGACTGGCACCGCCGGTTCCGGGTCGAGACCATGGTCTACGGACACCTGCACATCCCGCGGACCACCTGGCACGAGGGTGTCCGCTTCGAAGAGGTGTCCGTGGGATACCCCCGTGAATGGCGCAAGCGCTCGGTACCCCCGGGGCAGCCGCGCCGCATCCTGCCGATGGAGGTCGAACCCGGTGATCGAGGAGCTGCTCCCGGAGTCGGTGGTGGCCGTGGAAGCGTTCGGTGACCACGAGGACCAGGAGAGCTCGCTGTACCCGGAGGAGCGCCGGCTCGTGGAACGGGCGGTGACCAAGCGCCGCCGGGAGTTCGCCGCCGTACGGGTCTGTGCCCGGCGCGCCATGGAGAAGCTCGGCGTGCCGCCGCAGCCCGTGCTGTCCGGCGAGCGCGGTGCGCCCCGCTGGCCGGCCGGACTGCTCGGCAGCATGACCCACTGCGACGGATACCGGGCCGCCGCACTGGTCCGCGCCGCGGATCTGGCCTCCCTCGGGATCGACGGCGAGGTCCACGGACCACTGCCGGAGGGTGTGTTCGAGAGCATCGCCCTGCCCGCCGAGCAGGATCGCCACCGTCAGCTGTGCGCCGGCCGGCCCGGGGTCCACTGGGGCCGGGTGCTGTTCAGCGCCAAGGAGTCCGTCTACAAGGCGTGGTTTCCCCTCGCCCGCGCCTGGCTGGACTTCTCCGAGGCCGACATCGAACTGGTCACCGAACCCGGACCCGGCACCCGCGGCCGCTTCCACGCGCGGCTCCTCGTCCCGGGGCCGGAGGTGGACGGCGTACGCCTGACCGGGTTCGACGGCCGCTGGCTGGTGGCGGACGGTCTCGTGCTGACGACGGTGACCGTTCCGCACCGCTGAACGGGACGGCCGCCCGTCGCCGGTTCACTCGGGTGGGCACCAGTGGCGCAGCAGCCTGAAGAACTCCTCCTCGTTGCCCGCGAGTCCCGCCCGGGCCAGGGCCCCGTCCGCCTCGGCGAGCACGGCGGGCGGCACCATGACGGGCCGGCCGCCGTCCACGGCGCCGTCGAAGGCGGCGCGCACGGTGTGCAGCAGCCTCAGATAGGCCTGTACGGCAGTGCGCTCACGGTCGGTCAGTACGGCGGTGGGCATCGGTCGGCTCTCCCCGGTTCGGCGTCACGGTCGCGCGCCCTGCGGCGCCGTGCACCGCAGTCGCACGGCGCACACCTCCAGCTTGCCGTCCACCACTGACAACGCCGTTCGGCTCTGCCTCGTTTCGCCCGCTCAGCCGAGGCGAAACGCCACCGGAATCCCCTGGATGCAGGGGTGGCCGGCCTGCCGCGACCGCGCCCGGTGCGGGCGGCTGCGCGCCGGGGCGGGAGCAGGGCGCGCCGGGCGAGCGCGGCGCGGCGTGAGGTTCGTGGCGGGGTGCCGGGCGGATCAGCCCTGTGGTCCCGGATACCCGAGTGACGCCTCGATACGGCCGGCCACGTCGTCCCGGCGGCCCGGGCCGCGCAGGGCCGAACCGGACAGCCAGGTGCGGCACTTGCTGGCGAGGAGGAGACCGAAGGTCTCGGCCTCGCGCTCCTCCGACTGGTCGAAGCGGGTGCGGGCGGCGACGCGGTGGATCGTGGCCTGCAGCGAGGCCCGGTCGGTGTCGTCGCTCAGCAGCCGGGTCGCGACGCCGATTCCGGCATGGTCGAGGTGGTGGCCGCAGTGGTCGGCCTGCATGTGCCACAGCTCGTGACCGAGGATGACCAACTGGTGGGCAGGCGCGGTGCGTTGTTCGACGACGACCAGGTCGCGATCGGCCATGTCCAGCCACAGCCCGCTGGCCGTACCGGGCGGGAAAGCGGCCGTACGGAAGTGGACGGGGCGGCCGCGGCGACGGCTCATCGTGTCGCACAACGCGCCGTACAGCTCGTGCGGCGGGGCCGGCGCGGGCAGGGTGAGGTCTCCGACCAGCTCGGCGCACAACCGGCGCATGTCCCTGCCGATGCCCACAGTCCCCCCTGGTTCACGACTCGGGCCGCTTGACGCTCTCCAGCAGCATGTCCAGCCACTCCGCGACCTTGTCCCGGTGCTGGTCGGTGGGCAGTTGCGCCGCCCGCCAGGCGATCCCGCGCACCCCGTGGTCCTGCAGCAGCCGCTCCAGCGGATCGTCCGGCGCCTCGGCCGCGGCCCGCTCCCGGTCGGCGAGCTTCTGCAGCAGTTCCTGCTCGGTGCGCTGCAGCGCGCCCGCGAGGGCCTCGGGGTCCTCCGCGGTGAGGAAGCCGGCGTGCACCCGGAAGAACCGCTGCAGGGCGTCGCAGTGCTCCATGGTGGGCCGCCGGTCGCCGTTGATGAGCGCGCCGGCCTGCTGCCGGGACATGCCCGCGCCGTCGGCGATCTCCTGCTGGGTGTACTTGCGGCCGTTCGTCTTCAGCCGGGTGCGGCGCAGCAGGTCCAGGCGCTGCAGAAAGCGGGCCTGTACGTCCGGCTCGCCCGCCGGGCGGCCGCTGAGCAGGGCCTTGACCACCGGTTCCGGTACACCGCAGGCGACGGAGAGCCGCCCGACGTCGAAGACCTCGGCGTGGGGCACGCCGAGCCGGTCGGCGAGTGCGGTGACGCGGGCGACGACGGCCGGCAGCTGAGCGGTCTCCGTGGCGCCCGGATCCTCGTAGCCATCCGTCACCGACAGAACTCCTACGTCTCTCGAGGGCTTGAGGTACGTCGCTTCTCACAAGCGGTTGTCGTGAACTTCCCGGAGAGTAGCGGGTGCGTCGAACTCGCAGCCAGGTCTCGCCACAACTGTGGCGAATTTCAGCCGTCAACCGACATGGAATGCCACGATAGTTGACATGGCTCTCGTCGGAGCAGCAGGATCGCCTCGCCGCGTGAAGGCCGCAGAGGCAAGAGGGGTGACCTCCCGATGGCACATCAGGCAGGAGGGCAGTGGCCGGCGCCGCCGCCCGTCCCCGAGGGCTTCGAGGTCCAGGCGTACCTACAGGACTACGCCACGCTTCTGGAGGCTGTTCCGCTCCCGTCCCTGGTCGTCGACCACCGCTGGAACGTGGTGCTGGCCAACGGCGCGTTCGAGACACTTTTTCGGGGCGTGCGCCCTCATCCGACGGCCATGCCCGGGGGCAACTTCCTGCGGTTCGTGCTGTTCCACCCCGACGCCGCCGAGATCCTCGGCGATCACGAGGCGGGCTGGTGCCTGCCGATGCTGGCCCACTTCAAGACCGCCGTCGAGCGCTACGGCCACGACCACGAACTCCAGGCCGTACGCCGGGACATCGCCCAGGATCCGATCATGGAGGCCGCCTACCGGCAGGGTCTGCCGCACTGGATCCGTGCCGTCGGCGAGGCAGGGACACAGCTCGACGGTGCCGTACGCCTGCTCGTCCACCCCGATCCGTGGCGCGGCCCGACCGAGTGCCGGATCGTCGAGGAGACGCCCCGGACGCTCCAGGAGATCGGCTGCGCCCGCCTGACCATGGTCCTGCGTGACGCCCGCCGCCCGGCCGCAGCATCGCGCCGCCCGCGCCGGGCGCGCGGCGCGGGCACCCATCTGGTGGTCGTTCCCGACCCCGAGGACTGACCCGGCTCCGTCGGCGTTCAGGTCGCCGACGGGGCCGGGCCGGAATCCCCCTCCGCCCCAACAGCACTTGCGGCATCGCATGTCTCGTCTACGCAAACGGCTTGCGTAAATTGCGCTACTCTTGCGCGCATGACGCGACGACTTGCGGAAGTGGCGAAGAAGGTCGGGGTCAGCGAGGCCACGGTCAGCCGGGTGCTCAACGGCAAGCCCGGCGTCTCCGAAGCCACCCGGCGGGCGGTGCTGACGGCCCTCGACGTCCTCGGCTACGAGCGCCCCACCCAGCTGCGCGGCGAGCGCGCCCGCCTCGTCGGCCTGGTCCTGCCGGAGCTGCAGAACCCCATCTTCCCGGCGTTCGCCGAGGTCATCGGGGGCGCCCTCGCACAGCTGGGACTCACCCCGGTGCTGTGCACGCAGACCAAGGGCGGGGTCTCGGAGGCGGACTACGTGGAGCTGCTGCTGCAGCAGCAGGTGTCCGGCGTCGTCTTCGCCGGCGGTCTGTACGCGCAGGCCGACGCCCCGCACGACCACTACCGGCTGCTCGCCGAGCGCAACATCCCGGTCGTGCTGGTCAACGCGGCCATCGAGCACCTCGGCTTCCCCGGTGTGTCCTGCGACGACGCCGTCGCAGTCGAGCAGGCCTGGCGGCATCTGGCCTCCCTCGGGCACGAGCGGATCGGTCTCGTACTCGGGCCCGGGGATCATGTGCCGTCGGCGCGGAAGCTGGCGGCGGCGCGGGCGTTCGCGGGTGACCTGCCGGACGCCTTCGTCGCCCGGGCCATGTTCTCCATCGAGGGCGGCCACGCTGCGGCCTCCCGGCTGATCGACCAGGGCGTCACGGGCATCGTCTGTGCCAGCGACCCGCTCGCGCTCGGCGCGATCAGGGCGGCCCGCCGCAAGGGGCTCGACGTCCCGTCCCAGGTCTCCGTGGTCGGTTACGACGACTCCGCGTTCATGAACTGCACTGAACCCCCGCTGACCACCGTCCGCCAGCCCATCGAGGCCATGGGCCGGGCGGCGGTCGAGCTGCTGAACGCGCAGATCGGCGGGACGGCCGTACCGGCGGAGGAGCTGCTGTTCGAACCGGAACTCGTGGTCCGCGGTTCGACCGCGCAAGCGCGTCGTTCCTGAGATCCACTCGACTGTCGAATAATTTCAAATTCTGCGCGACATCTTGCGGGCCGATGTCGTCGGTGCTTGAGTGTGCGGCGCCCACCGCTCCTGCCTTGAGGGGTCCACCGATGAGAAGCACCGGGTTCCGCCGTACCTTCGCCGCGATCGGCGTCTGTTCCTCCCTCGCTCTCGCCGCGTCCGCCTGCGGGTCGGGCGACGACGGCGCGGCGAGCGGCAGGACCCGCATCACGGTCAACTGCGAGCCGCCCAAGAGCGCCAAGGTCGACCGGCGGTTCTTCGAGCAGGACATCGCCTCGTTCGAGAAGCAGAACCCGGACATCGAGGTCGTCGCGCACGACGCCTTCCCCTGCCAGGACCCGAAGACGTTCGACGCCAAGCTCGCCGGCGGCCAGATGGAGGACGTCTTCTACACGTACTTCACCGACGCCGGCCACGTCGTCGACATCGACCAGGCCGCCGACCTCACGCCGTACCTCGGGGAACTCAAGAGCTACGACACCATCCAGAAGCAGCTGCGTGACATCTACACCGTGGACGGCAAGGTCTACGGCGTACCGCGTACCGGATACAGCATGGGGCTGATCTACAACCGCAAGCTCTTCGAGAAGGCCGGACTCGACCCCGACAAGCCCCCGGCGACCTGGGACGAGGTGCGCGCCGACGCCAGGAGGATCGCCGCCCTCGGCGACGGCACCGTCGGATACGCCGACTACAGCGCACAGAACCAGGGCGGCTGGCACTTCACCGCCGAGCTGTACTCGCAGGGCGGCGACGTCGTGGGCGCCGACGGCAAGAAGGCCACCGTCGACACCCCCGAGGGCCATGCCGTCCTGCAGAACCTGCACGACATGCGGTGGACGGACAGCTCGATGGGCAGCAAGCAGCTCCTCGTCATCAACGACGTGCAGCAGATGATGGGTTCGGGCAAGCTCGGCATGTACCTCAGCGCCCCCGACAACATCCCGATCCTGGTCAAGGAGAAGGGCGGCGACTACAAGGACCTCGCCCTCGCCCCCATGCCCGGCGGCAGGGGCACCCTCATCGGCGGCGACGGCTACATGTTCAACAAGAAGGACACACCCGCCCAGATCCGCGCCGGCCTGAAGTGGCTCGACCACATGTTCCTCACCCCGGGATCGGGCTTCCTCGGCGACTACGCCCGCGCCAAGAAGAACGACGCACCCGTCGGTCTGCCCGAGCCACGCCTCTTCACCGGCGCCGCCGACGCCAAGGACCAGCAGGTCAAGAAGGCCAACGCCAACGTCCCGGTGGAGAACTACCAGGCCTTCCTCGACGGCAACCAGCAGCTGCGGATGAAGATCGAGCCGCCGGACGCCCAGCAGATCTACTCCGTCCTCGACGGCGTCGTCTCCGCCGTCCTCACCAAGAAGGACGCGGACATCGACCAGCTCCTCGAGGACGCCTCCGGCAAGATCGACAGCATTCTGGCCCGGAGCTGACCGCCATGCCGAAGACGGCCGAGCGGCGCCCGGTCGAGGAGCCCGCCGTCAACCCGGTTCAGGCGCCGTCCCCGGTAGGGGGCCGGGGGCGGCGCCGCCTCGCCGACCAGGCCCGCGCCCACGCCTTCCTGCTCGGCGGCCTGATCTGCTTCGCGCTGTTCTCCTGGTACCCGGCGATCCGCGCGGTCGTCATCGCCTTCCAGAAGTACACGCCCGGCTCCTCGCCCGAGTGGGTCGGCACCGCCAACTTCACCCGGGTCTGGCACGACCCCGAGTTCACGGCGGCCTGGCGCAACACCCTCACCTTCACCCTGCTGGCGCTGCTGATCGGTTTCGCCGTCCCGTTCGTCCTCGCCCTCGTCCTCAACGAGCTGCGGCACGCGAAGGCGTTCTTCCGGGTCGTGGTCTACCTGCCGGTGATGATCCCGCCGGTGGTCGGCGCACTGCTGTGGAAGTGGTTCTACGACCCCGGAGCGGGCCTCGCCAACGAGACGCTGCGCTTCCTGCACCTGCCCACCTCGAACTGGACCAACGGTACCGACACCGCACTGATCTCCCTGGTGATCGTGGCCACCTGGGCCAACATGGGCGGCACCGTCCTCATCTACCTGGCCGCCCTGCAGTCCATCCCCGGCGAGCTGTACGAGGCAGCCGAACTCGACGGCGCCAACCTGCTCCAGCGCATCCGGCACGTGACGGTCCCGCAGACCCGGTTCGTCATCCTGATGCTGATGCTCCTTCAGGTCATCGCCACCATGCAGGTGTTCACCGAGCCGTTCGTCATCACGGGCGGCGGACCGGAGAACGCCACGGTCACCGTCCTCTACCTCATCTACAAGTACGCTTTCCTCTACAACGACTTCGGCGGCGCCTGCGCGCTCAGCGTGATGCTCCTCGTGCTGCTCGGCGCCTTCTCCGCCGTCTATCTGCGGCTCACCCGAGCCGAGGGGGACGCATGAGCACCCGGACCCTGATCTCCCCGGCCACGCTCGCCCGCCCCCGCGGCAGGGCCGTCTACTGGACCGTGTTCACCGGCGTCGTCCTGCTCTTCGCGCTCGCCTTCCTCTTCCCGGTCTACTGGATGGTGACCGGCGCGGCGAAGTCCCCGGACGAGGTGGCCCGGACCCCGCCGACGCTGATCCCGCAGCACTGGCACACCGCCGGCTACACCGACGCCTGGGACCTGATGCAGCTGCCGCAGCGCCTGTGGAACACGGTGGTGCAGGCGGCCGGCGCCTGGGCCTGCCAGCTGGTGTTCTGCACGGCCGCCGCCTACGCCCTGTCCAAGCTGCGGCCTGCCTTCGGCAAGGTGATCCTCGGCGGCATCCTCGCCACCCTCATGGTCCCGGCCCAGGCACTGGTCGTACCCAAGTACCTGACCGTCGCCGACCTCCCGCTGATCCACACCAGCCTGCTCAACGACCCCCTCGCCATCTGGCTCCCGGCCGTCGCCAACGCCTTCAACCTCTATCTGCTGAAGCGGTTCTTCGACCAGCTGCCACGCGATGTCCTGGAGGCCGCCGAGATCGACGGCGCGGGGAAGCTGCGGATCCTGTGGTCGGTCGTGCTGCCCATGTCCCGGCCGGTCCTCGGCGTGGTGTCGATCTTCGCGCTGGTCGCGGTCTGGCAGGACTTCCTGTGGCCGCTGATGGTCTTCTCCGACACCGACAAGCAGCCGATCAGCGTGGCCCTCGTCCAGCTGTCTCAGAACATCCAGCTCACCGTGCTCATCGCCGCGATGGTGATCGCGAGTGTCCCGATGGTGGCGCTGTTCCTCGTCTTCCAGCGACACATCATCGCCGGGATCAGCGCGGGCAGCACCAAGGGCTGAGACAGCGGCCCCGTCTACAGAAAGGCAAGCCCAGTGGGACAGCCCACCCATGCTCCGACGGACCCCGACTGGTGGCGCTCGGCCGTCATCTACCAGGTGTACGTCCGCAGCTTCGCGGACGGCGACGGCGACGGCACCGGAGACCTCGCCGGGGTGCGCTCGAGACTGCCGTACCTGGCCGAACTCGGCGTCGACGCAATGTGGTTCAACCCCTGGTACCTGTCTCCCATGAAGGACGGCGGCTACGACGTCGCCGACTACCGGTCGATCGACCCGGCCTTCGGCACCCTCGCCGAGGCCGAGAAGCTCATCTCGGAGGCCCGCGAGCTGGGCATCCGCACCATCGTCGACATCGTGCCCAACCACGTCTCCGACCAGCACCCCTGGTTCCGGGCGGCCCTCGCCGCGGGGCCCGGCAGCCCCGAGCGCGAGCTGTTCCACTTCCGGCCCGGACGCGGTCCGCACGGCGAACTCCCGCCCAACGACTGGCCCTCGCAGTTCGTCGGCTCCACCGAACCCGTCTGGACCCGGCTGCCCGACGGCGACTGGTATCTGCACCTGTTCACGCCCGAGCAGCCCGACCTCAACTGGGCCCACCCGGCGGTCCGCCAGGAGCACGAGGACATCCTTCGCTTCTGGTTCGAGCGCGGAGTGGCCGGCGTGCGCATCGACTCGGCGGCCCTGCCGGCCAAGGACCCGGACCTGCCCGACCTCGCCGCACACCCCGAGCCGCACCCCTTCGTCGACCGCGACGAACTCCACGACATCTACCGCTCCTGGCGGGCCGTGGCCGATGCCTACGGCGGTGTGTTCGTCGGCGAGGTCTGGCTCCCCGACCCCGAACGCTTCGCCCGCTACCTGCGCCCCGACGAACTCCACACCGCCTTCAACTTCGCCTTTCTGTCCTGCCCCTGGGACGCCGAGCGGCTGCGCGCCGCCATCGACAGCACCCTCGCCGAACACGCCCCGGTCGGCGCCCCGGCCACCTGGGTGCTGTGCAACCACGACGTGACGCGCACGGTCACCCGCTACGGCCGCGAGGACACCGCCTTCGACTTCGCCACCAAGGCCTTCGGCACCCCGACGGACCTGGCGCTCGGCACCCGCCGAGCCCGGGCCGCGGCACTGCTGTCGCTGGCGCTGCCCGGGGCGGTGTACCTGTACCAGGGGGAGGAGCTGGGCCTGCCGGAGGCCGAGATCCCGGTCGGCCGCATCCAGGATCCGATGTACTTCCGGTCGCACGGGGCCGACCCGGGCCGCGACGGCTGCCGGGTGCCGCTGCCCTGGACGGCCGACGCGCCGTACGCGGGATTCGGATCATGCGAGGAGCCGTGGCTGCCGCAGCCGGCCGGCTGGCCGTCGTACGCGGTCGACCGTCAGCAACGGAACGCGTCCTCCATGCTGACCCTCTACCGCGAGGCCCTCGCCACCCGGCCGGTCTTCGGCGACGGCCCCCTGACCTGGCTGCCCGCCCCCGAAGGCGTGCTCGCCTTCTCCCGCGCGAAGGGCATGACGTGCGTGGTGAACCTCGCCGCCGCACCCGCCGAACTGCCCGCGAACTGCGAAGTCCTGCTCGGCAGCGGCCCGCTGGACGACCGGGGCCGGCTCCCGCAGGACACGGCGGCCTGGCTGCGCGCCTGAGCCGCCCCCGGCACCCCTTGCTATCCCACGCACCCCCACCACGAAGGGATCAGCACATGCACAGCAGCACCGCCGAACATGTCAGGCGCATGCCGGCCATCGGGGCGGTAGTCGCCCTGGCCGCCGGCATGCTCGTCGCCGTGGCCCCCACCGCCCGAGCGGCTTCGGGCGCCACGCTCCCCTTCACCTCCGTCGAGGCCGAATCGGCGAGCACCACCGGCATGAGGATCGGACCCGACCACACGCAGGGCACCCTCGCCTCGGAGGCCTCCGGACGGCAGGCCGTACGGCTCACCTCCGGCCGGCGGGTGGAGTTCACCGTCCCGCGTGCGTCCAACGCCGTGAACGTCGCCTACAGCGTCCCGGACGGGCAGTCCGGCTCGCTCGACGTCTACGTCAACGGCACCAGGCTCGCCAAGACGCTCCCGGTGACGTCGAAGTACTCCTACATCGACACCGGCTGGATCCCGGGCGCGAAGACCCACCACTTCTTCGACAACGCCCGGCTGCTGCTGGGACAGAACGTCCAGGCGGGCGACAAGATCGCCTTCGAGTCGACCGGTACCCAGGTCACCGTGGACGTCGCCGACTTCGAGCAGGTCGCGGCGGCCGCCGCCCAGCCCGCAGGTTCGGTGTCCGTCGTGTCCAAGGGCGCCGACCCCAGCGGCAACGGCGACTCCACCCAGGCCTTCCGGGACGCCATCGCGGCGGCCCAGGGCGCAGTGGTGTGGATCCCGCCGGGCGACTACCGGATCACCTCCTCCCTGGGCGGGGTCCAGAACGTGACCCTGCAGGGTGCGGGCAGCTGGTACTCGGTCGTGCACACCTCCCGGTTCATCGATCAGTCCAGCTCCTCCGGAGGCGTGCACATCAAGGACTTCGCGGTGATCGGAGAGGTCACGGAGCGCGTCGACTCCCGCCCGGACAACTTTGTCAACGGCAGTCTGGGACCAGGCAGTTCTGTCTCCGGCATGTGGATCCAGCACATGAAGGTCGGCCTCTGGCTGATGGGTAACAACGACAACCTGGTGGTGGAGAACAACCGCATCCTCGACACCACCGCCGACGGCCTCAACCTCAACGGCACCGCCAGGGGCGTCCGCGTCAGCAACAACTTCCTGCGCAACCAGGGCGACGACGCACTCGCCATGTGGTCCCTCTACTCCCCGGACGCGAACTCCAGCTTCGAGAACAACACGATCTCGCAGCCCAACCTCGCCAACGGCATCGCGATCTACGGCGGCACCGACATCGCGGTGAAGAACAACCTGATCTCCGACACCAACGCCCTCGGCAGCGGCATCGCGATCTCCAACCAGAAGTTCCTCGACCCCTTCCACCCGCTCTCCGGCACCATCACCGTCGACGGCAACACCCTCGTCCGCGCCGGCGCCATGAACCCCAACTGGAACCATCCGATGGGCGCCCTGCGCGTCGACTCCTACGACAGCGCGATCAACGCCACGGTCGACATCACCAACACGACGATCACCGACAGTCCCTACAGCGCTTTCGAGTTCGTCTCCGGCGGCGGGCAGGGCTACCCGGTCAGGAACGTCAACGTGACCGGAGCGACCGTGCGGAACACGGGTACGGTCGTCGTCCAGGCCGAGGCACAGGGCGCGGCCGCCTTCCGCAACGTCACCGCCACCCAGGTCGGCGCCGCAGGCGTCTACAACTGCCCCTACCCGGCGAACTCCGGCTCCTTCGCACTCACCGACGGCGGCGGCAACTCCGGCTGGTCCAGCACCTGGTCCGACTGCTCCACCTGGCCCCAGCCCGGCCAGGGCAACCCCGACCCGGACCCGAACCGCAACCTCGCCAAGGGCCGCCCGGCCACCGCGACCGGCTCCCAGGACGTCTACACCCCGGGCAAGGCGGTCGACGGAGACGCCAACAGCTACTGGGAGTCCACCGACAACGCCTTCCCGCAGTCCTGGACGGTCGACCTCGGCTCCTCCTACGCGGTCCGCCGGCTGGTGCTGAAGCTGCCCCCGTCCTCGGCCTGGGGCGCCCGCACCCAGACCATCACGGTGCTCGGCAGCACCGACGGCTCGAGCTACTCCACCGTGGCCGGCTCCCAGGGCTACCGCTTCGACCCGGCCACCGGCAACACGGCCACCGTCGCCCTGCCCGGCGGCACCAGCCTGCGCCACCTCCGCCTGAGCGTCAGCGCCAACACGGGCTGGCCGGCCGGGCAGTTCAGTGAGGTGGAGGCCTACCTCACCCCCTGACCCGGCCCGAGCGTCACAGCTCCGCCACCGGTCGAGCGCCCCGGCACCGGGACACACGGATCGTCATCGTGTCGCCCGCGCACCGCTCCTCCTCCGCGAGGACCGAGTCCCGGTGGTCCGGGGCGCCGTCCGGAACGTCCGCCATGCGGACCGGTCCGCCGGGCCCCCAGGCTCGCGCTCAAGGGGCTTGCCCGCACCAGTCGTTGACATGCCCCTGCCTTATGGCTAGCTTCGCGAGGAGTTCCCCTGCGTCCCCGGGCGTCCACAACCCCGGGGCGCCATCGAAGCGCTCGCATTCCAGGCACCTCATCTCCACGGTTGGACAACGTTGTCAGACCTCGGTGATCCGGATCCGGACATCTCGGCAAGCTCGCTCATCACCCGGGGTTGCTCTTCGGTACGGAGACAACGTTGTCGGCCCTCGCTTCCGAGTAGAGGAGAAAACCCCGTGATGACACCACTGGCGAGACCGAGAACCGCGGCGATCGGTCTCCTCGCCGCTGCGTCGCTGGCCGCGGCCGGTCTGTGCACCCCTGCGTGGGCGGCCGGGAAGGCTGCGCTCGTCACCGCGCCGGCGACTCTGGTCAACCCGTTCATAGGTACGTCGAACCAGGCCGACGACTTTCCGGGGGCCGACGTCCCGTTCGGCATGGTCCAGTGGAGCCCCGACACCCCGTCGCGTCCCGACGGCGGGGGCTACGAGTACAACGACTCGTCGATCACCGGTTTCAGTCTGACCCACATCGCCGGACCCGGTTGTGGCGCGGCCGGTGACATACCGGTGCTGCCCACGGTGGGGGCTGTGAACACCAGTGCGACGGACGCGTTCTCGCACGGCAACGAGTCGGCTTCCGCCGGGTCGTACAAGGTCGCGCTGAACAACCAGGTGACCACCGAGCTGACCACCACGACGCGCAGCGGTATGGCGCGCTTCACCTTTCCCTCGACCAGTCAGGCCAACCTCGTCTTCAAGTTGACGGCAAGTCAGAACGGCGCCACGTCGACGCAGTTCACCAAGGTGTCGAGCACCGAGGTGAGCGGGCAGGTGACCAGCGGCCGCTTCTGCGGCGCCGCGAACACCTACACCGTCTACTTCGACATGGTCTTCGACAAGCCCTTCGTCTCGCAGGGCAGTTCGGTCGCCAAGGCGTCCACGCCTTCCACGGCGCCGACCGAGGCGTCGAAGAACGCCGCCGAGAAGCCGAACAAGCCGGTGCTGCACGGCAAGAACCCCGGCGCTCCGGACTCGAAGTCCACGAAGTCCACCAAGGGCAGCGCTGCCCCGGATGCCGCCGCCTCGAACGGATACGTCACCTTCAACACCACTGCCGACCCGGTCGTGCAGGCCAAGGTCGGCATCTCCTACGTGTCGGTGGCGGGCGCGGTCGCCAACCGCACCGCGGAGAACACCGGCTGGGATTTCGACGCGACCCGCACCGCGGCGCAGAACGCGTGGAACAGCACGCTCGGCAAGGTGCAGATCGCCGGCGGGACGGCCGCGCAGCAGCAGACCTTCTACACCGCGCTCTACCACTCGCTGCTGCACCCGAACGTGATCAGCGACACCAATGGCCAGTACTACGGCTTCGACGGGAAGACGCACACCGTGGACGCCGGCCACAGCGCCGTGTACGCGAACTACTCCGGCTGGGACATCTACCGTTCGCAGGCCCAGCTCGAAGCCCTGGTCGCTCCTCGGGTCGCCTCCGACACCGCACAGTCGATGGTCGACGACTACGCGCAGACCGGGATCTTCCCCAAGTGGTCCGAGAACAACGGCGAGTCGTACGTCATGGTCGGCGACCCGGCGGACGCCATCCTCGCCGACTACTACGCCTTCGGCGCCCGGGACTTCGACGCCACGACCGCCCTGGCCGACATGGTCAAGCAGGCGAGCAGGGCCAACAACGACCGGCCCGGCCTCGGCTACTTGAACTCGCCGGGGTACATGCCCCACGACGGCAGCTACGGCTGCTGCAACTTCTACGGCCCGGTCGCCACCACCCTGGAGTACGACACCGCCGACTTCGCGCTCTCCGCGATGGCCGGGGCACTCGGCGACACCGCGAACCAGAAGACGTACGCCGATCGCGCACAGGACTGGCGCAACGTGCTCAACCCCGCCTCCGGGTTCGTCGAACCCCGTAACGCCAACGGCTCGTGGACCGGTGGCTTCGACCCCACCAGCGGCACGGACATGGTCGAGGCCGACTCGTGGATCTACACCGGAATGGTCCCGTTCGACATCGGCGGCCTGGCGCACGCCAAGGGCGGCAACACCGCGATGAACCATTACCTGGACACCGTGCTGCGCAGCTACACCGGCGCCAACGGGTACGCCTGGGTCGGCAACGAACCGAGCATCGAACTGCCGTGGGAGTACGACTACACGGGGCAGCCCTACAAGACGCAGGGCACGGTGCGGGCGATCCAGGACCAGATCTGGTCGAACACCCCGGGCGGCCTGGCCGACGGCAACGACGATCTCGGCGCGATGAGTGCCTGGTACGTCTGGTCGGCGCTCGGCATGTTCCCCGAGACGCCCGGAACCTCCGATCTCGCCCTGGGGTCACCGCTGTTCACGCAAGCCGTCATCACCCTCCCCTCGGGCAGAACGCTGACCGTCAACGGCAACGGCGCCGCCGACAACGCCCCCTACGTCCAGTCCGCCGCGTGGAACGGCACGGCGTGGAACAACGCCTACGCTCCGACCACGGCGATCACGGCCGGCGGCACGCTGGACTTCACGCTGGGCACCAGCGCCAACACGTCGTGGGCGACCGCGGCCGCCGCGGCCCCGCCCTCGTACGCGGGCGACACCACGGCGCCGGCTTCGCCGCGGATCGGTCCGCTCACCTCCGCGGTGGCCTCCAACCTGTGTGCGGACGACGCGTCTTCGGGCACCTCCGACGGCACCCACGTCCAGATCTGGGGCTGCAACAACACGTACGCCCAGGACTGGATCGTCGCCGGCGACGGAACGGTCCGGACCCTCGGCAAATGCCTGGACGCCGCTCACAGCGGAACCACCAACGGCACGCTGATCCAGCTGTGGACCTGCAACGGCACCGGCGCCCAGCAGTGGACCGCCGGAGCCAACGGGTCCCTGGTCAACCCCGAGTCACAGCTGTGCCTGGACGACCCCGGCTCCTCGAGCACGAACGGCACCCAGCTCCAGCTGTACACCTGCAACGGTACGGCGGCCCAGAACTGGAAACTGCCGAGCTGAGGCGTCGGCGGGCAGTCGGCAGTCCCGCCCGGTGTCCTGGCGGCAGGCCGCTCTCTGAGTGACCGGTCAGGGATGTCGAGGGAGCCTGGATACGGCGGTGCGGGCCAGAGCCAGTGTCCGGGAGCGTTCGGGTGCTGCCGGGCTGCCCGCATCGCTGAGTACGAGCAGGGTCCTGCCCGCGGCCACCAGGACCAGGGTCTCCTGGACGGTGAACGTCCCGGTGGTCGCGGTGACCGTGGCGTGCCACGACGCGTCGCCGATCCCTGCCGAACCGTGCGGCTCCACCTGCTCCGTACCCGTGGAGCCGTCGCTCCAGCCGATGGAGAACTCGGGACAGCCCGACAGCGTGCGCGCGGCCTGCTCCAGGTCCCGCCGTGCCCCGGAGCCCGGCAGCCGGCGCAGTACCTGCTGGAGGAAGGGTCCGCTCCGGCTCATGGCGAAGTCGACCCTGGCCTCGACGGCATCGGGGTGGGCAACGCGAGCGGATTCAAGGGAGTTGATCGAGTTGAGGCATGCGGGACGGTCGGAGCGCGTCGGGGGATCGTCCCGCAGGACGGTCTTCACATAGCCGGCCGGCAACTGGGCCGTGGTGAGCAGGGCCGCGGCCAGGTCTTCGGCGCCGGGGGAGGCGGACGGCGCGGGTGCCTGAGTCGGCACCACGCTGTCCGACCGTTGGCCTGGGCTGTCGCAGCCGCTGAGGGCCGTACCTGCCAGCAGCGCCGCCACGACCGGCAGGGCGGCGAGCCGTCGGTGCCCGATGGCGGACATCGCAGCGGTCCTCGGGCTCACGGGTACCTCCTCGCAGGGCTGGTGGATCGTCGGGCGTGGCCGGTCAGCGGCCGTAGCGGAAGTACAGGTCGCAGCGCAGGACGGAGGCGACCGGCGCATGGCTGTCCACGGGGCCCGACGGGGCGCGCCGAAGGACGGCCGAGGCGGCCCGCAGCACGGGGTCGTCGAGGCCGCCGAGCAACTGGGTCATGTCGGCGCGGCGTCGGGGGTCGGTCCAGACGGCGGTGCCGCCCAGGGACAGTGCACGGCAGACGAGGGCGGTGTCCGACCGCATGGCATCCGTGCGCTCCTCCTTGGGCGGCAGCAGGGGGAGTTGGTCCAGGGGGACGGTACGGTCACCGCTGCCGGAGGCCGGTGAGGCAGTCGGGTCCGGTGAGTTCACCGAGTCCGTCGGGGCTGCGGACACCCCCGGGGTTACGGACATCTCGGAGCCGCCGGAGACATGTGTGGCCGGAGCCCGGTTCGGCTCGCTGCCGAAAGCCGCCCAACCGGTCCCGGCCGTGACCAGGACCGTGGCGGCCGCCAACAGGACCAGGGGGCGGGGCTGCCTGGCACCGCGCGTCCCCGCGAGCCGCGCCCCGCGAGCCGCGGCTGCCGGAACCAGCGCGCCGACGACGGCCGTCAGCACCCCGGCCACGCACCAGGGCGTGTCGATCACCGCCCACCGGATGCCGGGAGCGGCGCGGGCCGCCGTCAGCCGGGCGAACAGGAACCAACTGCCCAGTGGCACGGCCGGCAGGAGCCCGGACAGTCCTACGGCCGCCGCGCAGGCGGGTGCGGAACGGGGACCGTCCACCGTGGCCCCCAGTGCTCTGGCGAGAGAGGTGCTCCAGAGGGCGAACAGCGCCCCGCCGACGACAAGCACCACCCCGAGGGCCGGCGCCTGCATGCCCGGCACCTGGGTCAGGGACAGCGCGGTCGCCAGTCCGTCCGCCGTGCCCGTGTCCCGTACCCAGTCACCGGCCGCCCGCCCGGCGAGCTGGCTGCCGAGGAGCACACCGAGTCCGAGCGCTGCCCCGGCCGGTGCCGCGCGCCGGCCGGACGCGTCCCGGTGTCCCACGGCGACGGCCCGCCACCACGCCACGGTCACGACCCCGGCGACGACCCAGCCCGTCAGCAACCCGCCGATCATGTAGGCGAGTCGGGTGTGATCCGGCATCAGGGCGGCGACCAGCAGGGTGAGGTCGGTGAACACCAGTCCGGCGGCGAGCCCGGTGGTGAGGCACTCAAGGGACGAAAGCCCCCAGGACCGCGCCGGATCGGCGAGCACGGCCAGGCGGGCCGCGGGGGTGGGATGCGTGGCCAGGCCCAGGGACCGTACGAGGCGCTCGGTTCGGCGCGGCGCGAGAGCCGAGCCGATGTGGGCGGCCGTCGCGTCCCGTGGCGCGCCTGGATCCGCCGCCGCGGCGAGGTCGGCGTCATGCTCCCGCACACGCAGTACGGCGCACAGGGTGAGCAGCACGACGGTCAGGACGATCGCCATCCGGACCAGCAGGCCGGCGCCCAGCAGCCCGGGGTCGCGGGCCAGTGCGACCACCATCGGCAGGGTGACGCCGAGGAGCAGGAGCCACCCGGCCGCCGTGGCCAGCCGTACCCGGCCCACGTCCCGCAGCCGCAGATGGGCCAGTTCATGCCGGAAGATCGCGTCCACGCTCCGGTCGGACAGGCTGAGGACGTAGGAGTCGGCCACGATGCGGGGCCGGCGGACGGTGCCCGAGGCACGCGCCCGGATCCCGACGCCCCGGCCGCGCACCCACAGCACCGGCCGGGGGCCTCCCCCTTCGGGCACCATGGCGGCCAGGCGCCGGGCGAGCGCCGAGGACCGGTCCGGCACGGCCTGCCACCGCCACAGGCTCAGCCGCCGCCCGGCGGCTCGGCAGAGCACGGCGAGGGCCAGCAGGGCGAGCGGTCCGCACAGCACCACCGCCGACTGCGCCAGCCGTACGTCGTTCACGCAGCCGGTGAAGCGGGCGAGGGTCTCGTCGGGCGCGGCGTCGGTGCCGGGCAGGCAGGCGAGTTGGGCCCCGGGCCAGTTGTCCCGGCCCAGGACCAGCCACCACCAGGTGGCGAACGAGGCACCGGCGCCCGCGACGAGGACCAGCAGGGCCAGCCGGGTGGTGGTCGGCAGGGGCAGGGGGCTGGACACGAGCGCGCGGGCTACGTCCGGCCGCTCGGTGGCGGTGGCGGTGGCGGAGCGGGAGGGGCGGGGCGGGCCTTGCGGGTCCGGCGCGGCGCTCACGACAGCGACGAGTGCGCGGCTGCCGATGTGTCACCGGCGTTCGGCGCTCCATCGGTCTCCGGTGCGTCACCGGTCTCCGGCGCGTCACCGGCCGCCGACGGGAGCCCTGCCCCCGCGTCGTCTCCGGCCCCGGCGGTCGCAGCCCTCGGGTCCGGAGCGCGATGACGAACGGACTCCGGTTCCGCCGGGTGCCCGAGGTCCGTCGGAGCAGTCGGAGCAGCCGGCGTGGTCGGCGCAGCCACCGCATCCGGCACCGACCGCGCCCCCGAGTTCCCGCGCACCACGGCCACCACGATGACCTCCGCGCAGGTCTCGCCCTCGGCCGCGGACATTCCGGCGGCCCGGCTGACGGCCAGGGTCCAGTCGGCGAGTTCCTGCCGGGTCACCCCGGAGAGTTCCGGGACGGCCGAGGTCAGCGCGGCTCGTCTGCCCTCGGTTTCGGTCCCGCGGCGACGTCGCCACCAGCGCTTGAGCCGGGTGCCGCCCGCCTGTATGCGCCCGGATGCGAGGTCGGCGAGGACCTGTGAGACCACCGACACCAGAACCGGCAGCAGCACCGCCGACTCGAAGCCGATGCCCAGCGGGTCCCCGGCCGGCCGGTGCAGGCGCTGCGGGGGATGGGGCCGGGCCAGGTAGGCCCGGCAGGTCTCGTCCAGCTTCTCCAGTTCGGCCGGAGCGACGCGGCGGACCACGTCGCGCAGGACGTCCTGGCCCGTGCGGTGGTGCATGGGTTCCTCCCGTGAGAACGGACGGACGGACGGATGGGCGGGCGGTGCGCGCGTGCGGACGGGCGGCGGTCCGCCTCGGCCGCTGCGGGTTCAGCGTTGGCTGCGGCGACGCCGCAGGACCACGCCGACGGTGACGACGACGGCGAACACGAGGCCTGCCACGCCGGCGGCCACGATCGGCGCGGGGGCTCCGCCGCCCGCGCTCCCGTCCACTGCGGTTCCGTCGGACAGGGCCGACGGGGCCGGGGTGGTGGCGGACGGGGGTGACGAAGAGGGTGCCGGGGACGGGCTGCCGGACGGTGTCGTCGCCTCGCTCACCGGACTCTGCTGTGCGAGGCCCGCGGAGGCCGTGTCCGGTGTCGGTACCGGGGACGTCGCCTGCCCGACCACGGAGTACGACGCCTTGCCGTCCATCAGGGGCGCCGGGTCGACCGAGGTCGTGGGCTGGATCAGGCCCTGGGTGACGAACTGGAGCGTGGAGGGCGCCGGTACTCCGGAGGCCAGGGAGACGCGCAGCGGGATGCGGGCCGAGTCGCCCGCCGGGAGCGATCCCACGGAGGGCAGTCCGGCGTCCGTGCTGAGGTAGCCGCTCAGCGCGGTGTCCCCGGGTGTCAACTCCACCGGCCGCCACACGGACGGGCCGGCGTCGAACCATTCCACGGTGACCTGATCGGGAGTCAGCCGCTCGGCCGGCGGTGCGAGCCGGATGCCGACGGCGACGACGAAGCTGTCCGTGATGTCGCTGTCCAGCGTGTTGTGGAACGTGGCATCCACGGTCAGCGGGCCGCCGCCGGGCACCACCTCCCCGGAGTCCGGGCTCAGTTCGGCATAGGGCGCGGTCGGGTCCGCGGCGTGCGCCGGCGCAGCGGACAGATACAGCGGCAGGAGTAACGCGGCGCAGCTCAAGAGACTTGTGCACAAGAATCCACGGCGCACGAGAACCAGCTCCCCCCACGCGCCCCCCAGCGCGCTTCCTGGCGTGATGCAGGAAAGTTTAAGGGATAATGTGCGTTAAAGAGCCGTCAATTCACATTCGGTCAATAAAGAACAGAAGTGAATTCCTGTGTCCCGTGTGGTCTCTCAGGACCCGCCCGCATCGACGACGACGTCGTACGAAGGTGTGGACAGGGCGTGCAACGGAGAGTCGAGTTTCTCCGTGCGCAGGATGTACGTGCCCGGAGCCAGGTCCGAGATCGCCTGGTAGCGGCCGGTGAAGTCGGGCTCCGTTCCGGTCCAGTACCCGGAGCCGAGACTGTTCTTGAGGACCCATCCGTTCGGCTGGACGATCGCCGGGTACACCGGGCCGAGCGCGTCCTGGGTGAGAGTGAAGGACGCCCCCGCGTGGGCGTTCGCGCCCGGTGTCCCGGACAGGGTGAACGAGAAGTAGCGGACGTTGAACGGGGCGCCCGACGTCAGCGGGGCACAGTCCCGGGCCGTCACGAGGCCGTCCACGACACCGAGTCG
This sequence comes from Streptomyces sp. NPDC044064, assembly GCF_056434245.1. Lineage (NCBI taxonomy): Bacteria > Bacillati > Actinomycetota > Actinomycetes > Kitasatosporales > Streptomycetaceae > Streptomyces > Streptomyces sp. NPDC044064. Next base: position 3,716 of record NZ_JBWKFN010000057.1, on the reverse strand, counting down.
GAGCGGGTCGGTGAAGGTGCCGCTGCCCGCGAGGCTGCCGCAGTCCTGGCTCCCGCCCGCCGTCGACCGGTCGTCGTCCTCAGTCGTGCCGCTGCCGCTCCAGCTGTCCGGAGCCTCGGAGGTGGCGCTCTCCTCGGTGGGTGTCTCCTCGGCCGGTTCCTGCGTGGTGGGGGTCGGATCCGGGGAGGAGCTGCCGACGTCCGGTGTCTCCGAGGCCGTGTCGGAGGCCGACGCGGAGACGTCCGCCGACGGGGACTCCTCCGTACCCGCCCGGTCGTGTGACGAGCCGCTGCCGCAGCCGCTCGCGAGCAGTAAGGCCCCGAGTGTGAGCGCGCACTTTCTGATCATGGATCTCCGCCCCCTCCCGCGCCGCCGAGAACGGCTCGGCGGACGTCATGTGCGCCGGATATTACATCTCTTCACCCTTTCGATCCCCCGATATGAGGACTTCTCCGAACCGGGGGCAAAGGGCGCAGTCGCCCCAACCCCCTCCGTACCGACGACTTTCACATCGCCGCCATCAGACCCTTCCCTGACGTTTGCTGCTCTTGGAACACTCGCTGCGCGCAGATTCCGTCATCTAGCGGCAACTACGTACGTCAGGACGAGAGGACTCTCACTCATGACCGAAGTCAATCGGCGGCGCTTCCTCCAGCTCGCGGGCGCCACAACGGCGTTCACCGCGCTGTCCAACAGCATCCAGCGTGCGGCCGCACTGCCCGCGCACCATCGCACGGGTTCGGTCGAGGACGTCGAGCACATCGTCGTCCTGATGCAGGAGAACCGTTCGTTCGACCACTACTTCGGCTCGCTCCGGGGCGTGCGGGGCTTCGGCGACCCGCGTCCGGTGACGCAGAACGGCAAGTCCGTCTGGAAGCAGTCCGACGGCACGAAGGACATCCTCCCGTTCCACCCGGACGCCGACGACCTGGGCCTGGCCTTCATCCAGGACCTCCCGCACGGGTGGAACGACGGACACGCGGCCTTCAACGGCGGCAAGTACGACAAGTGGGTGCCCGCCAAGTCGTCCACGACGATGGCGTACCTGACGCGTGAGGACATCCCCTTCCACTACGCGCTCGCCGACGCCTTCACCATCTGCGACGCCTACCACTGCTCCTTCATAGGCTCGACCGACCCCAACCGCTACTACATGTGGACGGGTTACACGGGCAACGACGGCAAGGGCGGCGGCCCGGTCCTCGGCAATGACGAGAAGGGCTACGGCTGGACGACGTACCCCGAGCGCCTGGAGCAGGCCGGCGTCTCCTGGAAGATCTACCAGGACGTGGGCGACGGCCTGGACGCGAACGGCTCCTGGGGCTGGATCAACGACGCCTACCGCGGCAACTACGGCGACAACTCCCTCCTCTACTTCAACCAGTACCGGAACGCCAAGCCCGGCGACCCGCTGTACGACAAGGCCCGCACCGGCACCGACGCGCGCCAGGGCGAGGGCTTCTTCGACCGGCTCAAGGCGGACGTCAAGGCGGACAAGCTGCCCCAGGTCTCCTGGATCGTCGCTCCCGAGGCCTTCACCGAGCACCCCAACTGGCCCGCCAACTACGGCGCCTGGTACGTCGCCCAGGTCCTGGACGCGCTCACCTCCAACCCCGAGGTGTGGGGCAGGACCGCGCTGTTCATCACCTACGACGAGAACGACGGCTTCTTCGACCACGTGATCCCGCCCTTCCCGCCGGCCTCCGCCGCCCAGGGCCTGTCGACCGTCGACCCCTCGCTCGACCTGTACAAGGGCGACATCGGCCACCCCGCCGGCCCCTACGGGCTCGGCCAGCGGGTGCCGATGCTGGTCGTCTCGCCCTGGAGCAAGGGCGGTTACGTCTGCTCCGAGACCTTCGACCACACCTCGATCATCCGGTTCATCGAGCGTCGCTTCGGTGTCCAGGAGCCGAACATCTCGCCCTGGCGCCGCGCGGTCTGCGGCGACCTGACCACTGCCTTCGACTTCTCCCGCAAGGACACCGAGCCGGTCACGCTGCCGTCCACGGCCGGCTACCAGCCGCCGGACCACGACAGGCACCCCGACTACGTGCCCGTCCCGCCCGCCAACCCCGCCCTGCCCAAGCAGGAGCGCGGCTGCCGGCCCACCCGCCCGCTCAAGTACGCCCCCGTGGTGGACGGTTCAGCGGACACGGCGGCCGGAAAGTTCACGCTCTCCTTCGCCTCCGGCGCACACGCGGGCGCCGGGTTCCTGGTCACCTCGAACAACCGCACCGACGGTCCCTGGCCCTACACCACCGAGGCCGGCAAGACCCTCTCGGACACCTGGAACTCGGTCTACTCCGGCGGCTCGTACGACCTCGCCGTGCACGGCCCGAACGGCTTCCTGCGCCAGTTCAAGGGCCGCAACAAGGTCGCCGGACCCGAGGTCACGGCCCGCTACGCCGACGACGACATCGAGCTGACCTTCACCAACAAGGGCACCGGCACGGTGAAGCTGAAGCTCGTGAACCGCTACGGCGGCAGCCCGGTCGCCGTCACCGTGCGGCCCGGCGCCACCGTGAAGCACACCGTCGCCCTCACGGCGAGCAAGCGGTGGTACGACCTCACGGTCACCGCGGACAGCGACCCGGCCTTCCTGCGCACCTTCGCCGGCCACGTGGAGAACGGGCACGCCGGCGTCAGCGACCCGGCCATCATCACCGTGTGAACGGGGTGAACGGGCGATGAACAGCGCTCCGTGCGGGCTGGTCAGGTACCGGTCACATCAGGGTAGTGTGCCCCGGTGACCACGCAATCGAACACTCCTGCAGGCTGGTACCCCGATCCGCACGGGGCTGCCCAGACGCTCCGTTACTGGGACGGCGCGCAGTGGACCGACCACACGAACCCGGCCCAGCAGACCGCCGCACAGGTTCCGCAGCAGCAGGCCGCGCCCCAGCAGCCCGCCGCCCACATCCCGCACCAGCAGGGCACCGACGCCAAGGTGCAGCGCCAGGTGCAGCAGCAGGCCGGGGTCGCGGCCGGCGGTCCCGGCGGCGGCACTCTCTTCACCGAGCCGGTCCTGGTGGTGAACCAGAAGGCCAAGCTGATCGAGCTCACCAACGAGTACAAGGTCATGGACCAGAACGGCCGCGAGATCGGCGCCGTGACCGAGGTCGGCCAGAGCGCGCTGCGGAAGATCTTCCGCTTCATCTCCAACTGGGACCAGTTCCTGACCCACAAGCTGGAGATCCGCGACGCCCACGGGCAGCCGCAGTTGCTGCTGACCCGCCCGGCGAAGATCTTCAAGTCCCGGGTCATCGTGACCCGTCCGGACGGCTCCCCGGTCGGTGAGATCGTCCAGCAGAACATGATCGGAAAGATCAACTTCGCGATGAACGTGAACGGCCAGCAGGTCGGCGCGATCAAGGCGGAGAACTGGCGGGCGTGGAACTTCGCGATCGTCGACCACTCGGACAACGAGGTGGCCCGGATCACCAAGACCTGGGAAGGCCTCGCCAAGACGCTGTTCACGACGGCGGACAACTACGTCCTGCAGATCCACTACCAGCTGCCCGAGCCGCTGCTGAGCCTGGTCGTGGCGACGGCTCTGACCGTCGACACCGCGCTCAAGCAGGACTCGCGGGGCTGGAACTGAGCGGACCCCGCACGGGGAGTACGGCAACGGGGGGGGGGGGGGGGGGGGGGGGGGGGGGGAGGGCGGGGGGGGGGGGGGGGGGGTGGTCGGCTCGGTTCTGCGGGCCGAGGGGGTT
>NZ_JBWKFN010000056.1:0-29095 GCF_056434245.1 Streptomyces sp. NPDC044064 | reverse complement strand
TTTCAAGAAACACCCGGGGGAGGGGTTCCTCCCTAAGAGAGGCCGGGGGACCCCCCGGAAAGGCCTCCCCTGGTGCGCCGGGCCGACCGCCCCCCCCCCCCCCCCCCCCCCGACCCCCTCGACCCTTCTTCCAGGAGCCCATCCATGAGCACGCCCTCGCCCGACACGATCGCCACCGCCCTGGCCCAGGGATTCGCCTCCACCCGGCGCGTGCCCGCGCTGCGCCGGCCCGACGAGTACGGCCTCGCCTACGAGGACGTCACCTTCCCCTCCCAGGACGGCACCCCGCTGGAGGGCTGGTTCATCCCCGCCGACTCCGACAAGCTCGTGATCGCCAACCACCCCATGCCGTGCAACCGCTACGGCTACCCCGGGCACCTGCCCCAGTACGCCACCCCGTTCGCCGACTTCGAGGTCAACTTCCTTCCCGACTACAAGAACCTGCACGACGCCGGCTACAACGTCCTCGCCTACGACCTGCGCAACCACGGCCGCAGCGGCGCCGCCAACGGCGGCCTGGTCGGCATCGGCCTGCTGGAGTACCGCGACGTCATCGGCTCGGTGCGCTACGGCCGCCAGCGCCTGGGCGTCGACAACTCCCGCATCGCCTTCCTCTCCCGCTGCCTCGGCGCGAACTCCACGATCGTCGCGATGTCCAAGCACCCCGAGGAGTTCGACGGCGTCCGGGCCCTGGTCGCCGTCCAGCCCGTCTCGCTGCGCGCGCTCGCGGAGACCGCCCTCGCCCAGGTGCCCGGCGGGATCGATCTGCTGGAGACCGAGCTGAAGAACCTGACTGGCTTCGACCTGGACGAGCTGTCCCCACTGGCCTTCGCGAAGGACGTCACCGTGCCGACGCTGATCGCCCAGGTCCACCACGACTCCAGCACCCGCCCCGAAGACGTCCAGGGCATCTACGACAACCTCGCCACCGCCGATAAGAGGCTGCACTGGATCGAGGGCACCACCCGCCGCTTCGACGGCTACAACCACTTCCCCGAGAACCCCGAGCAGATGATCGACTGGTTCGCCTCCCACCTCGCCTGACTGACTGCCTGCGAAAGGGGTCACCATGACCAACGTTCTTGTGCTCGGTGCGTCCGGGCAGATCGCCTCCTGGGCCATCGACATGCTCGCCGACCAGGGCACAACGCTGACGCTTTTCGCCCGTAACAAGAACCGCATCAGCAACGTTCCCGCCGGTGCGACCGTGATCGAAGGCGACGCGACCAACCGTGCAGCACTCGCAGAAGCGGTCCGCGGACAGGATGTCGTCTACGCGAACCTCGCCGGAAACATCGACGAACAGGCCCAGGCCATCGTCACAGTCATGGAAGCCGAGGACGTCAAGCGCCTGATCTTCGTGACCGCGCTGGGCATCTACCAGGAAGTGCCCGGAGAGTTCGGCCGTTGGAACCGTGCCGCCATCGGCGTGCCCACGCTCGACACCTATGCAGCCGCCTCCGACACGGTCGAGGCTTCGTCACTGGACTACACCGTGCTGCGCCCGGCCTGGCTCTCCGACACCGACGAGGTCTCCTACGAACTCACCCAGCGCGACGAGCCGTTCAAGGGCACCACGGTCTCCCGCAAAAGCGTCGCCGCGCTCGTCGCCGACATCGTCGCCCACCCTGGCAAACACGTGCGCGAGAACCTCGGCGTGAACAAGCCCGGCACCGACGGCGACCGCCTCGTCTGGTAGGAGTCACCCGCAGTTCGAGGGGCCCGAGCCACTGGAGAACGGCCTCTGAAGCATCTGGGGACGGTGGCGCCCAGGGTGCGGGAGATTCTCCCGCTCATCGATCAGTGGCTGAGCGCCTTGGTGTCCGGCATCGAGAGCCTCGACCGCGACACCGCATGGCTGCTGCTGTCGCGCATCCACGGCAATCTCGGTGCGAGCACGGGCAATTGACCTCTGTCGTAACGACAGGACCACTAGCTTTCATGTAAGGGTGTCTTTGACCATGGACTGGGTTGCTTTCCGGGATGCGGCTCGGCGCGGCATGCAACCGGGCAAACCGCTCCAGGACCCCCTCAAGCTGATCCGGGTCGCGGTCGGCATGCTGATCGCGACGGTCATCGGCTGTCTCCTGCATGACCCGGTGGAACAGCTGCTGGTCATAGTGGGCGCGTTCCTGGGCACGATCGCTGCGCTCATGCCGCACAACCGGTCCCGCATCGTTGCGACGCTTGTGACCAGTGCCGCGCAGATCGCTGCTGCGGGGCTGGGGGTCATCTTCTCGGGGCGCTGGGTGTCCGTACTGCCGCTGATCTTCGTGCTGTTCCTGGTTTCTGGGCTCCTGCGGGCCGTCGCAATCGGCATCAGCATGCGCCTGACGGTCGTCATCATCGTTCTCCTGGCGTTTGCCGAGATCTCATCAGAGCTGACGGTGGGCCCGGTCGAGGTCGTCGCCTTTTTCGCCGTGGGGTTCTTGATCATGAACCTCGCTCAGCTATTTCCCCCGTACGGATCGCGGCACTCGGTGCAGCGCCGTGCCGTCGCAGGCTTCTACCGTACGATCGCGGTCGGCAGCTCCGGAGATTCCGCTCTTCTGGAGGCCGACCGGAGCCTGGCGCTGCTGCGGTGGCGCAGTCACCGCGAGCTCGAACGGCTCACGCAGCTCGTGGTGCGTGGCGAGGAAATCGGGCAGCTGATGCGCGCACTCGAAAACCGTGCCGACGACGAATCGAACCTTTGGCACGAGGCCGCCTCACGTCAGCTGGTCTGCATCGCTTCAGCGATCTCGCGCGCGCGACCGGACGGCTCCCTCGGCGCGGCCTCATGGCCGGGCCAACCGCGAAGCGAGCTTCAGCGGGCCGTGGCACGAGCGGTGGAGGCCACGACTCAGCTTGCCGCCAGTGAAGACGTTTCCCCCGCCTCCGATGAGCGTCACACGCCGATTTCGCTCGAGCTGGTCCTGGACGAGCTGCGCTGGGGCTCCCCGATCCTGCACCACGCGCTACGGCTGGCCACGGTCTGCGTTGTCGCGCAGGCCGTCGGCATGGCAGTGGGCGCATGGCTCGGACCGGCCGCCTTCCTGGCAGGGCACGGCTTCTGGGTGGTCGTCGCGGCAGCGCTGATCGTATTCCCGGACTACGGCTCCACCTTCGCCCGTGGCGTCGGCCGTTCCATCGGCACCGTCGCGGGCGCGGTCGCCGCCGTCGCGCTGTCCTTCCTGCCCAACGTGCCGGCCCTGCACGCCATCGTGCTGCTCCTGCTGTTCTACGGCTACCTCGCGTTCCGCAGCTGCGGGCAGCCGTTCACGATGTTCTGGGTGGTGGCCTGGATCGGCTCGCTGACCCCCGGCCCACTCGGCGCGACCACGCGTGGCCTCGACACGATCATCGGCTGCCTGCTCGCGTTCGCCGCCTACCTCATCGCTCCCACATGGCAGCGCCGCCTGCTCACCGAGCACCTCACGGAGTGGGCCGAGGCGACTGCACGTCAGATCGACGCGCTGGTACTCGTCTGGGCAGCGGAGGACGAGACACACCGGATCGCAGTCGCCCACGCCGTAATGCGTGCCCGCCTGACCGCGCTGGAGTTCACCGCGGCGGCCCGCAGCGCCCGTTTCGAGCCTCGCGACCGGCACGGCCGCTGGCAGAACGACGCCCTCGACCCGACCATCGACGCGGTGACGAGCGTGCGCCGACAGATCGCGGCGCTCTGCGCGCTTGCTCCCCTCTGGAACGCCGAGGAACGCGCAGCCGTCTCCTTCGGCGTGGAGGCCGCCTCGCGCGACCTCGACGCCATCAGTCAGAGACCAGTGGGCGCCCCACGGTCCGGCGATGCCGCCAGCGTTGACAAGGGGACGACCTCCACGGACACGATCGCGGCACTCCGCCGATTGCGTGGTGGCATCACGGCTTTGGAGACGCTCGCCGCGGCCAACAGCATCATCGCGCGCCGGTAGCGCACCGAACTCGTACTGCCGCGACGCACGATCTGCTGCAGGCGTTGCCCCTCCTGGTCGGTCAGTCTGCGCACACGGACAGGCTCAGCCACCGTGCCTCCAGCGGTCGGATCGGACGTCACTGCACGTCCAACCGCCACGACCGCCAACCCGGCGAACCTATGCGGTCAGAGCACTAGCTGTTCTGTCTCCGAGAGGGTGAGACGGGCGCCGTCTCGCCGGATCCGACGGACGGGCCGGAGGCGAGGTCGAGGAGCGTCATCTTGTCGTGGTCCGGGCTGCCCGGCGGCGCCATGTAGATGATGAGGCGTTGGCCTTGTGCGCGGTTGAGGGACAGCCCTTCGTGCGAGAGCGTCATCGTGCCGACCTCCGGGTGTCGGAGCGTCTTCTCGCCGTCGCCGATCGTGTGCACCTCGTACCGCTCCCAGAGCCGGTTGAAGTCGGGGCTCTTGACGATTAGCTCACCTACGAGTGCGGCGAGATCCGGGGCATCCGGATCGCTGCCAGCGATCGCCCGCAACTGGGCGACGCACCCCTTGGCCTTCTGTTCCCAGTCCGCCCACAGCTCGCGGGCAGCTGGGTGCAGGAAGATGTACCGTACGGTGTTCCGCTGCCGCTCCGGCCAGTCGGCGATGCCGTGGAGCAGCCGCAGCCCGCCGGGATTGGTCGCCAGCAGGTCGTTGGTGCGGCTCACGACGTACGCCGGGTTGGGCCGGAGCGTCTCCAGAAGCTGCGTGACGGTCGGACGGACCCGCCGTGACGGCAGGGGACGGGGCTCGGGTGCACGCCGCGCCGCGCGCGCCGCCAGCTCGTGCAGGAAGCCGCTCTCCTCCTGGCTGAGGCGGAGCGCGTCGGCCAGCGCCTCGACCACGGAGGGGCTCGGATGGGTCTCCTTGCCGCGTTCCAGACGTATGTAGTAGTCGATGCTCACACCGGCCAGCGCCGCCACCTCCTCCCGGCGCAGACCCGGCGTACGGCGCGTGCCGGTTCCGGCGGGCAGCCCGACGTCTGCCGGGCGTACGTCGCCACGGCGAGCCCGCAGGAACTTCCCGAACTCGGTCATGTCGTCATTCTGCCAGCGTGTGATCAGGGGTCCAGCCCGGAGCCTGGCCCTGTTGCACCCACCTCTGGCGCACCCCGGAAGATCACGGTCTGCCTCGCCCTCGCGAGCCTCACCAGCCTGGACGGATGACCACTCTTGAACCAGCCCGCCCTTCACAGGATGCCCGGCAACGCACGGCCGCACCGAAGCTGATCCTGGCGACCACGTTCATGGGCATCTTTCTGCTCAACCTCAACACCATGGCGATGAACGTGGCGCTGCCCGGGATCGGGCGGAACTTCGGCGGCAGCACGGCGGGACTGCAATGGATCGTGGACGCCTACACGCTGATGTTCGCCGCACTCCTGCTTTCCGCGGGCGCGCTCTCCGACCGCATAGGGGCGAGCCGCGCGTTCGGCGCCGGCGTCGCGGTCTTCACGGTCGCCTCGGCGGCCTGCGGACTGGCGCCGGGGCTGGGCGAGCTGATCGCCGCCCGCCTGATCCAGGGGAGCGCGGCGGCGATCATGTTGCCCTCCTCGCTGGCCCTCGTCCGGCAGGCCTTCCCGGACGCGGCCGAACGGGCACGGGCCATCGCACTGTGGACCGTTGGCGGAGCCGTCGCGGTTGCCGCCGGCCCGGTGGCCGGCGGGGTGCTGTCCAGCACTCTGAGCTGGCGGGCGATCTTCGTCGTCAACCTGCCCGTCGGCATCGCCACCCTCGCGGTGTTGACCCGCGCGCAGCGCTCGCCGCGCCGTGCCGCGCCGCTCGATCCGTACGGCCAGCTCACGGCGATCGTCGCGCTCGCGGCGCTCACCTTCGCGGTGATCGACGGAGGGGAGAACGGCTTCGGCGAACCCGTGGTGCTGGGCTGCCTGGGGCTCGCCGCAGTGGCGGCGGCCGCGTTCATCATGATCGAGGCACGTACCGCCGCGCCGTTGGTCCCGCTCGACCTCTTCCGTTCGCGCACGGTGACGGTTTCGGTCGCGATCGGCTTCGTCGTCAATGCCGCGTTCTACGGGCTGGTGTTCGTGCTGAGCCTGTTCTTTCAGGACGTTCTGAACCTGTCCGTCATGGCCGCGGGGCTGATGTTCCTACCGATGATGGCCGTGATCGCCGGAGCCAACCTGGCCTCGGCCAGGGCTGCGGCACGCTTTGGGCCGCGGATGCCGATCGCCATGGGACAAGCGATCTTCGCGCTGGCGATGTTCGGCCTGCTCTGGATCGACGAGGGCACCAGCAGACCAGTGATCGCGGCGATGCTCATCCCGGTCGGCCTCGGCCTAGGATTCTTCGTACCTTCCCTGACCGCCATCCTGCTGAACGACATCGCCGCAGATCGGGCCGGAATGGCCGCCGGGATCCTGAACTCCTTCCGGCAGACGGGCGGCGCGCTCGCCGTGGCCGTCTTCGGAGCCTTGGTCGCGGACCGGGGTGAGTTCATTGTGGGTCTGCGGGTCGCCTTGTGCGTCGCGGCTGTGATGCTGATGGCCACCACGGCCGCGGCCCTCATGCTGCCGCGCGGCCGTAGCTGACGGGACGGTGACGGGGATGTCTGGCGTGGGGCCCGGTAATGAACTCAGCCTGAGGGAGCCGGGCGGCGCACGAGGCTAGGCGGTCAGCTGCGGGCGACGGGGCGCGTGAGCAGCATCAGGTAACGATCTACGGCTGGAGTACTGGTACTCCAGCCGTAGATCGCGATCTTCGTAGTGCGCGGTCGGGCGGGCCGTCTCGTGTCCCGGGTTGGTCCGACTGGTCATATCTTCCGGTGGGTCGTGCCGGGACGTTCCGGGTGGCGGCAGAGCCGAGGTGATGAATGCGTCACCGGACCATCCATGAGCATCAACCTCAGGAGCCTCACGATGCGCCCCATCAGAGCAGCCCGTCTCGGCACGGCCACTGCGCTGGTCACCCTTCTTGCCTGCGCCCCTGTCGCGTCCGCCGCGACGGACACCGATTCCGCTCACGCCACGGGCGGAGACCGGGTCATCACACTCATCGGCCATCTCGTGCAGCAGACGCGCTTCCCCGTCAAGTCCGATGGCAGCCCCGCCCAGGGCGACCGGACCGTCTTCCGCTCGCTCCTCTTCGACAAGGACGACAAAAACCAGGTCGGCGAAACCGACGGCACCTGCACCACCACCACGGTCGAAAGCGGCGGGGCGGAGGAGTGCGTCGTGACCTACAACCTCCCGGGCGGCCAGCTCTCCGTACAGGGGATGGTCTTCGGCATCCTCACCGATGGCCGCCCGACGATCCCTCCCCCCTCGTTCGACAATGGGATCACCGGCGGCACCGGGGATTTCCGCCAGGCTCGCGGCCAGGTCCACGCCGACACGATCGGTACGGGCAAGAGGCGCTTCACGATCGAGCTCGACCGCTGACTGCTCTGCCCCGCCCGGTGAGAAGGCTGGGCCGTCCACGGCGCGGCCCACCAGCTCGATCGGTCCCATTGGCGACGCCGCAACCAGGCGCGATCCCGGGTCATCGACCATCAGTGACAAGCCGCCCAGGCATGAAGATCGCGATCTACGGCTGGAGTGCTAGCAGCAGTCGGCGGACCTCCGCTGCGGTGACGTGGACTTCGTGACCGGCAGATTCACAGGACCCGCGGACACCTGCACAGACGTCGGCATTTGGAGCGGGCCGGGGGGAAGAAAGCGGACGGTCTACAGTTCCGGGCTGTACGGCTCACGGCGTACAGCCCAGATGGAGAACCTGTCGGCCATGGCATGCGGACCGGGCCGGGCCGTGGTTGGGCGTGGCCTGCCGGGATGTGACCGGCATCCGGCTGTGGCTGGAGTCCGACCGACCGTGGCGAGCGCGTCTCAGTTGCCACCCCCGGCGCCCATGGGCGAGTGGCACGCGGTAACACTCTGGACCAACGTTCCTGACGGCTGACTGAGGCAAGTGGTCGTCCCTGAAGTGCAAGACCTACGGGTATGGACTGTCGGCCTGGGCTACGTCTCGCTGTACGGCGGCCCGGGGTCAGACCTGCTGCGCACCCGTGTGACCGCACCGCCCGCCGACGTTGAACTGGGAGACGCCGGCCGTCCCTCTGCGTGTGGTCCGCAGCAGCCCTGGGACGTCAGCTCGTGGACGAGCGCCGCTCGACGGAGGCCGTCCGTCAACGCCGGAGGGCGGAAGTGAAGGCTGACGGCCAGGAGCGACGCACGACACGCCAGTCGGCGCGGCGCACCCCATCACGACGACGACCAGTGTGCCGCCACCGCCGAGGAGGGGCTGCGCGTGAGCCGACAGCCCGCCCGCACAAAGCTATGCGGCGAGTGCGGCGGGCTCGCCGAGGTGCGCGGCCGCTGTCCGCCATGCCGCGGTCACCGCAGCTCGGGCCCGCGCAGTGCAGGCCGCGCGGTCACCGGTCAGGACCAGTGACGTACCTACGTGGACGTGCAGGCGCGGGCGACGTACCGGCGCCGTCACCAGGCCGGCGAGCTGCTTGGCCGTGCGGCCTGAGGTGATTCGTCGGGCGCCGGCTTGGCCTACAGGCACGATGCGAGCACCGGTTCGCTCGGCGAGGCGCGCCAGGCCGGTACGGAAGATGCCGGGGGCGGCTTCACCGGCATCCCTGCGGCGGGGCAGGCCGCCTTCGGCGTAGATGAGGAGGCACCGTCCCTCCTCCAGGGCCTGGGCGGCCACATCGAGCGCGGTGGCGGCTCGCCGGTCGCCCCGGTGCACGGGGACGTGCCCTTCGCGGCGTAGGGAGTGTCCGAGTACGGGGATCCGCCACAGGCCCGCGGCCGCCATGACGACGGGTTCGATGCCGAGGCCGTGCAGGGCGGCGAGTACGACGGCGGGGTCCGCGAACGAGGTGTGGTTGGCAGCGATGATGCTGCCGGGTGCGATTTCGGCGTCGGCGTCGGTGGTCACCGACAGCCGACCGAAGACGGGCACCAGACAGTCGGCGATACGGCTGAGCACGGCGGTCTCCCGATCTGGGCGATGTTGGTCTTCATCGTCCGTCGGTGGTCGCCGCACCGCCGTGAGTCCTCGTACTCATCTTGCAGGCCGGCAGGTGCTTAGGCGGTGTCTCTTCGATCAGGTAGCTCGTTGTTCTGGTCATGCTCAGCAGGGGGGATCTGACCGACGAGGAATGGGCAGTCCTGGAGCCGCTACTGCCGGTGAGCAACAACCGGTGCGGCCGGTGGCGGGACCACAGGCAGGTGATCAACGGGATCATTCACCGGCTCAGGACCGGTTGCCAATGGCGCCAGCTGCCCGAACACTTCGGTCCGTGGCAGACGGTACACAAGCGGCACACGCTTTGGTCGGCTGACGGCACCTGGGAGAGGCTGCTCCAACACGTCCAGGCCGTCGCCGACACCGCGGGCGACATCGACTGGCACATCAACGTCGACTCCACCTCAATCCGCGCCCACCAACATGCCGCAGGGGCACCCAAGGCCCCACCACCCGTACCGCCGACCACCTCAAAGTGGGCCGAGGAAAGATCAGTTCATATGCGCCTGCGCCCCCTTCTGGAGGAGGCGGTGCGGAAGGTGAGGCGCTCGGCCGGTCCCGCGGCGGGCTCACCACGAAGGTCCACCTGGCAGCGGACGGTAAGTGCCGTCCGCTCGCTCTGCTCGTCACTCCCGGTCAGCGGGCGGACTGCACCCAGTTCGTGCCAGTGATGGACAAGATCCGGGTGCCACGCATGGGGCCGGGCCGTCCGCGACGACTCCCGACCAGCGTCTCGGCCGACAAGGCGTACAGCAACAGCAAGCGCGGGCACGTCTATCTCGGCACGGTCACCGCGGCCGCGTTGCTGATCTGGCTCAGGTCATGAGGCCAGGACGGCACGATGGCGGCAGTCAGCCCCGGGTGGGCCAGGATGTCGTAGTGACCGGCGCCGGGCAGGACGGCCAGTTGCGCATGCGAGCGGCCGGATCCGTCGAAGCCGGCATCCTTCAGACCGCCGCCGAGCAGGGCGTAGAACTCCACCATGTGCGCGGGGCAGATGGCGTCGGCGTCACCAAACACGAGCAGGGTGGTCGCGGTGATGGAAGGGATCTCGGCGCTTCAGCCATAGTCCTGTTGCTTCAGCTCGGCCGTCTTGCCGACCAACACCGGCCAGTCCTGGGGCCGGGGCGCGAGCCGGGCCCGCTGTAAGCGCGGGTCACGCGGCGGGCAGCCTGCGGGCTTCGACCGCTACGACACGGAAATGGGAGTCGCGGGCTGAAATGCCCGCCGGTCAGGTGACCTTCTGGCGCTGGGGCGTCTTCCGCGTCTTCACCCCGCCGACGATGAGCGCTAGCCCCACGGCGACGATGCCGAGGTCAGCGGTGGACGGAAGGTCGACGACCTTGTGTATCCAGCCCCACTCCGTGCCGAAGAGGGTCTGCGAGGCGAAGCTGACGAGCCCCTGGGCTCCTACGACGTAGCCGATGCTTTCGACGGTGTATCCGATGGTTATTCGCACGGATCGATGATCTCGCGGAGGTGCCGCAAGATCGTCCTCTTCAAGGCCGAAAACGTAGTAGGCCAAAGGATGCAGTCGCGTGCGGAAAGCACCGGCACAGCACCCCGCCGCGGCCGAGGAGTGGGTGACACCGGACGGCGCGAAGATCACGCCCTCGTACGCCCAGCGCATGGGCCAGTCGACCTTCCAGACCAGCTTGCCGCGGTTGTGCTCGGCCGGTGCGCCACACCACGACGAGCAGTGGGGGCAACAGCGTCTACTTGGGCACCGTCGCTGTCGCCACGTCTGGCTCTGAGCATGATCGGAGAGTCAGGGCCTAGAAGGAGCCGTGACGGCAGCCTGTCATCACAGCGGCTTCCCATTGGAGAAGTCACGCTGTGTCGGGGGATGGACGGAACGTCGTGATCAGTTGAACCAGACCACGAGTCGCACGTGTTCCGGTCCATGCAGCTCGGCAAGCGTCCGCATCACGTCCCAGACCGGCGCCCAGTGGGTCCGCGGCCCGGCGACCGTGCTACGGCTGTGCGTACCGGACCGATCGGTCTCGTCCCAGTCGGCAGCTGCCAACTCGGCCCAGTTGATCCACGTGGTTCCGTGTGCGTCCCGTGGCCCGCCCCATGCGTTGAATGCTGCCCGCAGCCTGTCCGAGACGTCGTCCGGCAGGCCACGGTCTTCGGCCAGCGGCTGGAACCCGAAGGAGTTGCGAACGCCGAAGAGGCAGGCGAGTGCGTCATAGGCGTTGCCGGTGTTGAGGAGGGAGAGGTTGATGGCGGCGTGCCAAACCGCGTCCTCGTCGTCCTCACCCCAGATCCGGGCCAGAGGCCTGCACTCGATCATGCCACTCACGTCCGTTGACATTTCTGCAGTCTGCCGAAAACAGACAGGGCTCGTCGCCTCGATTTCGATGCCGCACGGCAGCGGGCCGTGTCCTGGGTCCAGGAACGCGGAACGTACAGTTCCCGGTCGATCGCCGCGTGCCCCCTCGGGGTCAAGTAGGCGAGCTGGACGGCCACCTGACTTTTCTCGATGAGACCGGCGGTACCGGTGCATTGACGCTGCACACCCATCGTGGCATTGCCCTTCTTCGGGGCACCGGTCTCATCAATGACCAGCACCGCGTCGTGGTGGTGCAGCTGCCGACGACGAAGCCGCGGATGTCGTCACGGACTGCGTCGGCTTCACACGCTCGCGCGCAGCAGGGCGACTTCTCCGGGGTCAGCGGCACGAGGTCCGGCAGCGGACTCGGCGTCGGCATTGAGGGAGTGGGCACCAAGGTGCCGTCCACGATCAGCACGGTGTATTTGCTGAACCGTCTGCGGGGTTGGAACGCGAGCGACGGGCCGAGGTCGTCGATGATGCGGTCCGCCGCCGACTTCGAAACCCCGAACAGCGGCGCCAATTGGCGCAGGGTGAGGTTCGTGCGCCAGTACGCGGCGACCAGCAACACTTGGTCGGTCCTCCATCGGCAGGCTCCAGGGCCGGCCCTTGCGGACCCGGACCGGCACCCTAACGCCGCAGCGAGGTAACCGTCTTGCCGAACTGCCGGAGCCCAGCCCGGTGAACGGGGCTGCCCAGGACGACTCCGGCGCCGTGATCACACCAGCCACGGCGAGATCATTTCAGTTGCTGTCGCCCAGCAGCCCGGACGTCTCCTGGTCCTACACCGGCTTCGGAGTGTTCAGGCGGTGGCTGGCACAGGCCGACGGGTTCGCACTGGACGAGATACCGACCAGCCTCAAGGCGGAAGCACCGACCCACTTCTCCAACGGCACATGGACGACGTCCGCCAGTTGGTGGTCGTCCTGCAGCGATGCATCGAGAAAGACGTCGACCTCCTCTTCGGCTGACACCGGCGGGCGCTACCGGCTCACTGTGACCAGCAGTCACGGGAAAGCACTCAGGTAGTGATGTGCTCCTGGCATTCCCGTGGCCAGCAGCTGGAATTCAGCTGGAGTACACGCCGTTTCAAGATCGCGCCGCCAGAGTCCCGCCTCGTGCCTACCTCACACCCGCGTGCCGGCGTCGCCTCTGTATGCGCCGCAGCTTTCACGCTTTCAGGACTGCTCGTCACGGGCTTGGTTGCCGCTCAGCCTGCGGCTGCCGCGGACCCGGCCGGCTACCAGAACGTTCGGATCAACGAAGTCACCTCGTCGAACAACGACACGGTGGAGTTGTACAACACCGGCTCGACTGCGGTGAGCATCAGTGGCTGGAAGATGTCCGACGACAGCTTCTCGCCGCAGTCGTTCAGCCCGTCCTCCGGCACGATCCCGGCCGGCGGCTTCGTCACCTTCAACTCCCCCAAGGGGCTTGGTGATTCGGACAAGGTGGTGATCTACACGTCCAGCGGTACGGTGGTCGACCGCGTCGAGTGGGCCACCAACGGGGCGAAGCCGGCGATGGCGCGTTGCGGCGGCGAGGGCACCGGGGGTTGGGTGACCACGACCGCGGCGTCCACGTTCGGCGCATCGAACGCTTCGGGCTGCCCGTCGTCGATCCCGGCGGCGAGCCGGGTGCGGATCAACGAGGTCACCTCGGACGGCGCGGACACCGTGGAGCTGTACAACAGCGGAACGAGCGCGGTCAGCATCGGGTCGTGGAAGTACGTCGACAATGACACCAGCCACGCCCCGGTATCGGTCTCGTCCTCCTCGCCGAGCGCGACCAGCATTCCCGCGGGCGGCTACGTCACGTTCAACTCCACCATCGGTCTGGGTGACAACGACTCGGTCTTTCTCCTCGACAGCAACGGCAACACGATCGACTCGGTGACCTGGGCCACCGGTGGTGCCAAGCCGTCGGACGAGCGTTGCGGCAACGGCACCGGCTGGTTCCAGACCTCCACGACCGCGACGCTCGGCAGCGCGAATTCCTGCACAGGTGGCGGTGGTGGCGGTCAGACCGGCCAGTTGCTGGGCGGCGGTGGCTCGCTCACCAGCGGATGCACGCCCGAGGCGCCCTCCGGTACGGGTTCCACTCCGGCGGGCGCCCTGGCGTGGCCGGGCGGGCTGGACGTCACGATCGCGGACAACGTCTGCGCGTTCACCACGTCCACCGGTCCTGAAGGCCGGGACCTGAGCGGTCTGGCGTTCGACCCGGCGAACCCGTCGGTACTGTGGGCCGCCAAGAACAAGGACTGGCTGTTCAAGCTGGTCAAGAGCAACGGCAAGTGGATCCCGGACGCGTCGTGGAGCGCGACTGGCAAGCAGATCCGCTTCGCGGGCGGCTCCGGCGAGCCCGACTCCGAGGGTCTGACGGTCGGCGCCAACGGCCACATCTACGTGACCTCCGAGCGTGACAACACCAACAACACGGTCCCCAAGGACACGATCATGGAGTTCGACCCGGCGGCGACCGGGTCGACGCTGACGCCGATCCACCAGTGGGACATGACCTCGCAGTTCCCGCAGCTCAACACCGGCAGCAAGGACGACGCCAACCTGGGCTTCGAGGGTGTCGGCTACGTGCCGGACAGCTGGCTGACCGCGAACGGCTGGGTCGACCCGCTCACCGGCGCCGCCTACAACCCGGCGAACTACCCGCTGCACGGGTCGGGCCTGTTCTTCGCCGGCCTGGAGTGGGACGGCACGCTGCACGTCTACGGCCTGAACTCCGACGGCACGTTCACCACGTTCGGCACGATTGCGACCGGCAAGGCCTCCGTGATGGACGTGACGTTCGACGCCGGAACCCAGCGCATCATCGCGACCTGCGACAACACCTGCGGCGAGACGCACACCTTCATGAAGGTCAACGCCAGCGGCGCGATCGTTCCGGACGTGACCTACACGAACCCGGCCGTCATGCCGACCGACAACCTGGAGGGCTTCGCGGTCGCGCCGACGTCGACCTGCGTCAACGGCTTCCGCGAAGCGGTCTGGAGCGACGACGGCATCTACGGCTTCGGCTCCGGAACCTCCTCCTACGGACACGCCATCTACAGCGGCACCTTCCCCTGCTGATCCAGCCACCACGGGAGACGGCTCACACACGGGGCCAACTCCAAGGTGAGGCAACCACGTAGTAAGCAACGATGAAGCTCCTGGCAGACAGGGTGACGACCAAGACCATCCGCTGACTGCCAGGAGCTTCATGGTGCCTGCTCCCCGAACCCCGTGTGGCCCGCCCCGTCGGCCCTGCGTCTGCTCTCACAACCGTGCGGCGCGACGGAACCCGGCAGCCGGGACCCGTTGGGGCACTCCCAGACCTGGACGATCTCATCGCGGAAGTCGTGGTCGTCGCCGAGATCACAGTGGTGTCGATGCAGACCTACGGAGCGATCGTCCGCGCCCGAGCCGAAGCGAAGCCGGTCAGGCAGCCGTCCATCGGCGCGAACACACGCCACAGCCAAACCGAGCCGCGAGCACGATCAGGTGGCCCAGACGCAGTTTCGATCTGGTTCGAGACGGACTGGCGTGGATGTCTCTGCTGATTGCGGTACAGATCTGGCGTTTGGTCACCGTGGACGGTGCCAGGCCTCTACCGTCTGCTCATGCACTGGCTTGGGGTGACGCTGTGGGGCGCGTTCGGCGGGTGCGCCATGGAAGCACTGGATTACGTCACCTCCGTACGCCGCTACCGCCGGTTGCCCTGGTACAAGGTGAAGCCCACTGATCCGGGCCCGTTGGCCTATGGGATTGCGTCTGTGCTGCGGATCGCCGTGGGAGCCGGGGTGGCCTGCGCGGTGGCAACTGCCCCGCAGAGTCCGGCAGCCGCTTGGTACGCCATGGGCCTGGGCGCCGCCGCCCCAGTGGTCCTGGAGAAACTCACCCTGATCATTCCCCTCGTGCTACGCACTGCGGTCAACGATTCTCCGTCACCGACATGGAGCGAGGGCGGGCAAGCCATGCCCGTGACGCATCCGGTCGAACCGGTCCTCGATCCGCAGTCGCCCGAGCAGGGAAGGAGTTGAGCTCGGTGCGTGCCGACACTTTGGCCGGACAGATCATTGCGGTGGTCTCCCGTCGTACACAGGCATTCGGCTGGCCCGATCACGAGGAAGCCGCCGCCCCGACTTCGCGAGGGGGTACCCACTCTGCCCGTAGGGCGCCACAAGGGCGCGCGCCCGGCCCGGAAGCCGCACGGGCTGCGGAACCACGGCAAGCCGACCACAGCGATTCAGCGAGCGCCCGTTCCACGCCGCCACCCGAAACACCCCCGGCGTCCGCTGCGATCACCGAAGATGCACGGCACACCCCGGTGGAGCCGGACAGCGGCCCTCTGATGCCGGAGCGCTACGGCAGAGCCCTGTTCAGGCTGTGGTTGCGTGCGACCTTCCTGTCCGTGCTGCTGTTCGTGGTGCTTGTCATTCTGTCCGCAGTCGTGGGCCTTGGCGGCTTCGCGGGGGTGTGGGGTGTTCTGGACGTTGCTGCGGTGGCCGTGTTCTTCTGGGCGTTCCTTCGAGGCGAGTACACCGAACCGCTCGGCGAATGGTCCGTCCTGCTTGCCGACAGTGCACCGCTCGCCGACAACGCGTACAGCCACATCTTCGGCGCGCTGAAGACACGCAGGGTACCTGCCCATATCGAAGCCGCCCGGGTGCTCGACGGTCCCGGCTCCGTCATCAACCGCATCGTCCTCGTCGATGGCGACCACACGGTGTACGTCACGGTCTTCCCGTACGGCAGCAGTCTCTACCTCGGCTGGAGCATGCAGCGGACCTACCGCGGAAAGAGGGCGCTGATCCACGTCATCACCCAGGCCGTGCGCGGTACGGGGCGTGGTGGGCTCGACCACGCCCGAGCGGCGCGCGCGGAACGGCACCGTGCGCTACGACACACCGTTCAGGCCGCCTGCCGTGAAGGCATGGACGCCCTCGCCGCCGGAAGTCACGTGCCCATGGAATTCCGCTTCCCGCAGGACTTGCCTTCCGGGCTGGGGCTTTGATGCGGCTCTTGCTCTGACGAGATCGACATAAGTGGTCGGGCCCCGAACGGCATCCAGTGATGAAGACCGCGGCTGGTGCTCCTGCCATGGGATGGGTCAGGTAGCAAAGGCCGTGATCAGGGTGTCCGCCCTCAACAGCAGTTGAGGGTCGGAGGTTCCCGTCACCCGGACAGAAACCTCATCGCCCTCCACGGCCTTGGCGAGGTGCACGTCGATGTGATGGTCCGATCCGACGAGCGGATAGCGGTACCAGCGATCCGGGTCCTCATCGTCGGTGGCCTCAAGGCCGAGTTCGACCGCCTGCCAGTCGGTGCCGTCGAAGCAGTAGCCGGCGTAATGCGACAGAAGAGCCAGGAAGTGGTGGACGTTCTCGTTCCATATCCAGCCCCCTACCCCACACTCCCCATTGTTCTCTGTCACCCGGTCACGGTGTCACATGCGACTGCTAAGAGGTTGTCTCACGTGGCACGTTTCGCGAGCTTCTTGTAGCAGGTCAGGGCGGCGGCCATGGCCAGACATCGGCTCTGGCAGTCGTTGCGGACCACGTACGGGATCTTGAGACCATGAGTAGCCCATGGCAGGCTCATGCCGCATGATCGATGAGTTCGCGAAAGACGACCTGCACGGGAGACTGCGGCGGGACCGCAAGGCGCTGCTCTGGAAACTCGACGGTTTGTCCGAATATGACGCCCGTCGACCCTTGACAGCGACCGGGACCAACCTCCTCGGCCTGGTCAAACACGTGGCCACCGTCGAGGCCAGGTACTTCGGCGAGGTCTTCGACCGCCCTTCCCCGGAACCGCTGCCCCGGTGGCAGGACTCCAACGGAAGCGATCTGTGGGCGACCGAGGACGAGACCCGCGATCAGATCATCGGGTTCTACCGGCGCACGTGGGAACACTCGGACGCGACGATCAACGAGCTTCCCCTCGACGCGGCCGGCCACGTGCCGTGGTGGCCGGAGCCTTATCCCAACACGAACCTGTTTGCCGTCATGGTCCATGTCCTCGGCGAGTCCATCCGGCATGCCGGGCACGCCGATATCCTCCGCGAGGGCCTTGACGGCCGGACGGGGTTGCGCGCCGAACACGAGCAGCAGATCGACGAGGAAGCCCGTGCGGCCTACTACGCGAAGATCGAGCAGGCCGCCAGGTCGGCCGCACCAATCAAGGCTTAGAGGTTGTCTCACGTGACTTGATGTTCGTGGGGAATGATGCCGGTCTGGGTGCTGATCTATCGAAGCGTCTGGTTCCAGATGAATTCTGGGAGCCGGCCGCCCCGTTGCTGCCGTCGTTCGCTGCTCGTTTGCAAGTTCGAGCGCTCCGCCGCCGATGAACGACGCAGCCGGCGCGATCCATTCCCGCGCCGCTCGGCAGCCCGTGGGCTCGTCCCCGCCGAACGTCGCGCCGACTGGCCCGCGGTCGGCGACTGGGAGAGTGTCATGGTCCCAGCCTCGGCCTGACCGCGATCGAGCGTGCCTTGGTCTGAACCGGCCCGCACAGCCACGTAGGTGCCTGGGATGCTGTGGCCGACGAGTTCATCGCCTACAGGCGAGCAGGGCGTGCAGCTGTCCTGGCCGAGATCGGCGCGTGCCTCGCCTGCGGCAGGTGGGCGTGGGCCTGTGGTGCCCGCTCGGTAGCAGCCGTTGCGTTCCGCGGTCTTGTTCTGGTTCCGGCGGCATGACGGTGGGCCCGGCAGACGGTGTCGTCCACTGACTGGCTCCAGCCGATGTCGTCGCCGTCGTCCACCGCTGCCGGCACTGTGGCGAGGATCCGTTCCCAGGTTCCACCCACGACCCACCTGATCACCGTTTGTGAGCGCTCTGGAAGGAGCCGAGCTTGCCCGGCACATCACCGTGCCCCTCCGCCTCGACCCTTGCCGAATCTATCGAAAATCGATAGATTCACATCGTAACTCGATGGGAGGATGGGTCATGGGAAAGCTGGCGGTGGGTGCGCTGCGTGCCGTACTCGTGGTGGTGCTCGCCGGCACGGTGTTCGTGCAGGCAGGGATGGTGTGGGCATTGGTCAGTGGGAGCGACCCGGAGGACGGGTCGCTCCCACTGACCCCGCTGCGCGTGATCACGATCCTGGGCATGGTGTCGGCTCAGGTCGCCCTGGTCTGCGTATGGAGGTTGGTGACGATGGTGCGACGCGGAACCGTGTTCTCCCACGCCGCCTTCCGGTACGTGGACGGCGTGATCGGCGCGATCGTGGCGGCTGCTCTCGTGTGGTTCGCGGTCACGGCCCTCAATGCGCCCGGCCAGCGGGACGACCCGGGCGTCACCCTCATCATGGGCGGGGTCGGCGTGGCCATCCTGGGAGTCGCGCTCATCGTGCTCGTGCTGCGGATGCTGCTCGCCCAGGCTGTCGCGCGCGACGTCGAAGCGACGCAGATGCAGGCCGAGTTGGACGAGGTGATCTGATGCCGATCGCGGTCGACATCGACGTGATGCTCGCCAGGCGCAAGATGTCCGTGGGCGAGCTCGCGGACCGCGTGGGGATCACGCCCGCCAACCTCGCGGTACTCAAGAACGGCCGCGCCAAGGCCGTGCGCTTCGCGACGCTCGCCGCGCTCTGCGAGGTGCTCGAGTGCCAGCCGGGCGACCTGCTGCGTTGGGAGGTCGAGGATGCAGCGGGCGGATGACGTGCCCCAAGTTGATCGCGGCAGCGAGGTTTGTCCAGCGACTCCCGGTCTTGTGACAGCGGCCGGTCGTTCGAGAGGGAGGCGACACCAGGTGAATTCCGCCCGCATGGATATGGGTGAGGAGGCCGGCGAGGTCCGCCGTTTCTGGGCCGGGCTCGGTCTTCCCGGGCTGATCGATGTCCATACCCACTTCATGCCCGAGCGTGTGCTGCACAAGGTCTGGGGCTACTTCGACACCAACGGGCCACTGATCGGTGGGCTGAAGTGGCCGATCACCTACCGGAAACAGGAGGCGGAGCGGACGGCTCTGCTGCGAGAGTTCGGGGTGAAGGCCTTCACCGCGATGCTCTACCCCCACAAGCCCGGCATGGCCCGGTGGCTGAACGAATGGGCGGCCGACTTCGCCCGCCGCACCCCCGACTGCCTGCACACCGCCACCCTCTACCCGGAGCCGGACGTCGACGCGTACGTCCGCGAGGCCGTCGAAGCAGGGGCACGCGTGTTCAAGGCTCATGTCCAAGTGGGAGCGTACGACCCGGCCGACGAACGTCTCCAGCAGACATGGGGGCTGCTGGCCGAGGCCCGCATTCCTGTGGTGATGCACTGCGGCTCCGGCCCTGCGCCCGGCAAGCACACCGGCCCCGAGCCCATCGCGCGCGTGCTGGCCCGCCACCCGAAACTGCGGTTGATCGTCGCGCACATGGGCATGCCCGAGTACGAGGAGTTCCTCGACCTCGCCGAACGCTACGACCAGGTGCGCCTCGACACGACGATGACGTTCACCGACTTCACTGAACGAATCATGCCGTTCCCCCACCGGGCCCTGCCACGCATCGCCGCGCTCGGCGACCGCGTCCTGCTCGGCTCCGACTTCCCCAACACCCCCTACCCCTACCTGCACCAGCTCCACGCCCTGGAACGGCTGGGGCTCGGGCGGGAGTGGCTGCGGGCTGTCTGCCATGACAACGCGGCCAACTTGTTCGGCCTTTGAGGTTCCTCCGAGCCCAAAGTCCAGAGATTCCGCCCCGGGCCGGCTGACCTTTTCGGGGGCCTCCTGCTTCACCGCGCTGTGCCGGGACGTTCATCCTGGTCCTACCGCTGCTCCACGAGGCATCTAGCATGTCCACCCGCCCGGCGGCGACGATTCGGTGTCCTTCAAAGAGGACGGACGTTGCGGTCCGTGTTGTGGTCGCGGTCGTGTACGGTGCCGCACGCACCGCACGTCCACTCGCGGATGCGCAGGGGTTCAGCCTCCCGACTCCACGGTCAAGTCACCGTTCGTCGTCGACAGGTCCAAGTGGTACTTGCCCGAGGGGTCGTTCTTGAACGCCACCTTCTTGTCGCCGTGGGCGTCGTTCGCCGAGATCTGGTACTTGGCGGGCGGAGCCGTGACCGTGAGGCTGCCGTTGGTTGTGCGGGCCGTGATGTTCTGCGGGGTGGCCGTGTGGATCGTCACCTCGCCGTTCGACGTCTGCGTGTCGATGCCGCCGCCCTTGACGTCTGTGACCTCGATGTCGCCGTTGGACGTGCGTAGTTTCACCGGGCCCGTGGCGTTGTTCACGGCGATCTCACCGCTGCTTGTGTGCACGTCGACCTTGCCGACTTCGTTCAGTGTGAGGCTGCCGTTGGAGGCGGATCCCGTCACCGGAAGACCGGCGGGCACCTTGACGACGTAGTTGACGCCGCAGTTCTTGCCACAGCCGGACAGGACCAGCACGCCGTTCTCGACGCTGAACGACGAGCCACTCGGCTTGTCACCGCGGTAGTTGACCTTACGGTGTACGGAGATCGTTGAGATATCCGCTGAAGCGTCCACCTTCACCCCGCCGTTCCCGCTGTCCAGACGGATCGAGGTGATCTTCTGGGGCACCTTGGCGTCGTCCTCGAAGGTCTTCTGGTCGAGGGCCGAGCACGCGGAGAGCCCGCCGACCGTGAGAGCAGCCAAAGCCGTTGCTGCAAGAACGTGTGTCTGTGGGCGTCGCATGAAGTTCCCCCGTGGAACGAGTTGAATCGGTGATCAGGCACTGCGACTCTACGCAGCCACAGTCCCGCCCACGATGGGGAAAACCCCCCAATGCCAGGACCGGGCCGACCCTCATGGCGGCCACGGCAGTCGGCATGCCGGCTTCGGCAGCGGGTTCTCGGATCGGATGACGTCACGGATCGGCGAGTGCTCGGCTCGGGGGTGGCACCGCGCTTCTTGTCCCGTTGCCCGTGTGCGAAGTCGAGGTAGGTGGGCGGTGTCTTCGCCGAGGGGACTGCCGGGTGGGTGATCGGTTGTGATCTGCCGCTGAATGGGAGGTGAGCTGAGCGATGGGGCTGTAACGTCGGTCTGGTGCTGGCTACGGTTCTAGGGTTGATCGGTGGCATTGCGGCCGCAATTATCGGTGCGTGGGCGGCGCTTCGTGCGCGGCGCCTGCCGAAGTCGCAGGTGGAACTCGTCGATGTGGCCATTGCGCCGCCGTCGGGTTCGGTCTCGGATTCGCCTTTGGGGCCGCGGGACATGTCTCCCGTGCTCGATGTGAAGGTTCGCAACACGGGGGGCCAGTCGGCTGTGCTCAAGCGTCTCGTGGTGCGGGTTGACCGTGCCGTGCGGTGCGGGAGCATGTTCGCCAGTATGCGGTTGACCCCTTACCGCGCCCTGTGGGTCGGTGCGGTCCTGCCGGTGTCCGCCACGTACGACGCCGCGATCCCGCCGCCGGAGGACGCCGACGGTTTTCGGGCCGTCATCGGCCTCTCCCAGGTGGTGGCACAGGGAGAGGCGGACCGGTTCGAGATCAGGCTCGGCATGGACCCCACGTTCGATACGTACGTGTACGGGCTCGACCTGGAGTTCTTCTATGACGGCAACGATCGCTCGATGACCTCGCCGAGGGTGGCCGTCGCGTTCCCGCAGCGTGGTTTCGTGTATTCGGCTGACGAGATCCGGGCCGTGATCAGTGGCTTCCTGGAAGGCACGAGGAAGGTCCGCGATGCGATCGACACAGAGATGACGGCGCGCGGGCTGCCCGTGCCCGACTGGGAATCCGCACCGCCCCGGCGCCGCTCCGACTTGCCTGACGGCCTGGTGTCGGTGGACGGGAACAGCGACCTGTTCTCCTCCGGCGGCGGAGGCGTCTACGAGGTCACGGAGGCCTTCTGGGACCCGCAACGTGCGATCGCTGACCATCTGCAGAGCTTCGAACGAATGTATCGAGAAGCCGTCGAGATCACCACGGGCGCGGCACTCGCGGACGATGTCCTGACGGCGTCACTCCCCTCGGTCGAGGCTGTCTTGGCTCAACTTCCCGCTCTATGCGCGGAATTCGGGATCCCGGCGACCGCGGAGGCCGAGCCTCTGGGCGAACCGGCGGGCAGGAAGCAGCCGGCCGGACTGATGGCGGAGATCCTCGATCACAACGGCGCATCCACAACGCGGGAATCGGCAATTGAAGAACTGCGGAGCCGTATCCGTGACCGTGACGAGGGAACCTTCTGGTTTCTCGGCCGGCTGGCGGCAGGGGAGGACGGCCTGGACTCCTGGCTCGCCCGGATCGGCCTCGGCACGATACCGAACGCCACCTCGGCGGCCGAACTACTGGACGAGTTCCTCCAGCTGCGGGGTCCGGACGATCGGGACTCCCTCAACGCCCGGCGCCACATGGCCAGACGCCGAGGTGACGGCGACGCTGCGGGAGCCGCGGCCGCGCTCGGGGCGCTCCTGGACGACGCGTCACGGGCGCTGGGGCCGGAGGACCCCGACACGTGTGGCACGCGCGTCGAACTCTTCTATTTCCTGCGAGAGTCGGGCGACATGGCGGCCGCCGCCACGGTCGCTGCCGACATCGTCGCCGACCAGCGCCGGACGCTGGGACCGGATCACCGGAACACCATCCTCTATCGGCATACCCTCGGATTCTGCCTGGGCGAGGCGGGGGATTGCTCGCGCGCTGTCGAAGTGTTCACCGCACTTCTCGTCGACGCTCTGCGGGTACTGGGTCCCGACGATCCCAACACCCTCAACGTCCGTCATGAGCTGGCCCGATGGCGAGGAAAAGCAGGGAACGCCGCGGGTGCCGCCGCCGCGTTCGCCGAAATCGTCCCGGATCGCATCCGCATCCAGGGACCCGATCACCCGCATACCCTCATGTCGCGGCACAACCTGGCGCTATGGACAGGCGAGGCCGGGGACGCCGCCGGCGCCGCCGCCGCATTCGCCGAACTGGTACCCGACCGGCGCCGAGTGCTGGGACCGGAACACCCCGACACGGTCAAGAGCGAGCTTGCTTTGACCCACTGGCGAGAGCAGGCCGGTCCGCACAGCCCCACGGTCCGATGAAGCCATGTCCGACGCGGTGACGGCACGAGCCGCGGCATCAACGCAGTGACCGAAGCCATGCACGCCGGGGGTTCTGGCCGGGGCTGCATCGAGGTGCTCCTGGCGAAAGGTTCTGGTCCATACAGCCAGGCCGCTTGAACCGGCCCGTGACATGCATGATCCGGGGCGCGTCCGCGTCCTTGGACAAGGCCGCGGAGGCCGGGTACGTGGCAGGAGCGGGATTGCCACCTGGGCGGGCCTGGAGGACGAAGCGTTCACGGTGGGGGAGCCGTTCGCCCTGGACGCCGAAGGAGACGGCTCTGCACGGCCTACGGCCTCCCCTCAACCGCTGGCATCGTCGACGCTGTCATCAGCGAACAACAGGAAAACGCCGAACGAGTACGCCGACTGGCCGATGCCGGTCACGAACCCGCGGCAACCTAAGTGGCAGAAGGTTACCTGCAGGACTTCGGGCACAAGTTGGCATGGAGCCAAGCCCCCGACATCTATTTGAGTAAGCCTCATGCTGTCCGGTACGGGTCTTGAGTGCGGCCGTCGAGAGGAGCCCATGGTGCAGGAGCAGTCGTTCACCGTTGTGTCGATCGGTCGGGTGGAGTCGCCGTTGAGGCGTATGGAGGACGCGCCCCACCAGGGCGACGAGGATGCGCCGGAGGCGGATCTGGTGTTCGCCCCGGCGGTCGCCGCTGGGCTGGAGGGCATCGAGGCGGGGGCACGGCTGCTGGTGCTGACCTGGCTGGACCGTGCGGAGCGCGATGTCCTGACGGTGCACCCGCGCGGGGATGTCTCGCGACCCGCGACGGGTGTTTTCGCGACCCGGTCCCCGGATCGGCCGAATCCACTGGGTCTGCACAGGGTTGAGGTTCTGGCCCGGGACGGTCTTCGGTTGCGGGTCAGTGGCCTTGAGGCACTGGACGGGACGCCGGTGGTGGACGTCAAGCCGGTTATGGGGCCGGTCGGTGAACGGTGAGCCGGGCCGGGCTGCGACACCTGGAACGCCAACTGCTGCTTGCCTGTTGCGGCATCTGTTGGGCGAGCCCTCCCGGCATCCTGGAGTCCCTCCAGGTCATCACGGGTGTACGAGCGTGGTCGGGTCTCTGACATCCCGGGCATCGACGCCGACGCCGACGCCGTCCCGCAACGCCCCGCGCGGTGTCTCCGGCCGTCGGTAGCGTGAGGGCCGTGACGGTAGGCACTGAAGAAACCCGGCTGGTCGTGCTGCGCGGCAACAGCGCCTCGGGGAAGTCGTCCGTCGCGGCAGGCCTGCGTGAGCGGTTCGGCCGCGGTCTGGCCGTGGTCGGCCAGGACAACCTCCGCCGCATCGTGCTGCGCGAGCGGGACCGGCCAGGCGCCGCGAACATCGGCCTGATCGACCTGACCGCCCGCTACGCGCTGGACGCCGGATTCCACGTCGTGGTCGAAGGCATCCTCTACGCCGACCGCTACGGCGACATGCTCACCGAGCTGCGCGCCGACCACCGCGGCCCCACCCACAGCTACTCCCTGGACGTCCCGTTCGGTGAAACCCTCGCCCGGCACGCCACCAAGCCGATCGCCGATGACGTCAGTGAGACGCAGTTGCGTGACTGGTACCGGCTGCGCGATTTGCTGCCCGGCGGGCTCGAGACCGTCGTCGGCGCTGACAGCTCCCTGCACGAGACCGTTGACCGCATCATGCTCGATACCGGTCTGGCCCACCTTCCTGCGCTGGACCGCTGACCTGGGCACTGTTGCGAGAGACGATGCGCTCACGTGTTGCCGAAGTCGTGCCGACCCCACCCTGACCATGACTGGTCAGCGCTTGGCTTTGTTCATGAGAGCGGGCACTGGCTCATCTCTTGTGGTGCGGCCACGCTGAGTAATGAGGTGGGGAGGACGGTACCAGCTGGTTGGGCAAGCCCTGATTACCGGCCAGTAGCAGATGGAAGGCGTCGCGGGACAGGGGTGTAACCCGCTGCCCACGAACGAGCTCGGCGGGCGCGGGGCCCGGACCTTTCGTAGATTGAGGAGTGAGCCACTGGCAGGGAATGCGTGTGACACCGAAGATCGACTACATAGGGGTGTTCGCCGCCCTTCCGAGCCCGTGCCTGGTGCTTGGCACGGACCTGGTGATCGCTGACGCCAACCCGGCCTTCTGTGAAGCTACCGGACAAAGCCGGGCCGAGCTCCTCGGGCAGTACCTCTTCGATACCTTCCCGAACAACCCCGCCGACCCGGAGGCCGACGGGGTGGAGACGCTGAAAGCCTCACTGCACCGCGTCCTGTCCTCCGGCCAGACCGATCACATGGCGTTGCAGAAGTACGACATCCCGGTACCCGGGAACCCCGAGGTGTTCAAGGAGCGGTGGTGGACCGCGATCAACGTGCCCGTGCTCGCCCCGGACGGAAAGGTCGCCTGGATCATCCACCGGTCCGAGGACATGACCGACGGCGTCCTCGCCCGCCGCACGGCGTACCTGCCGTCGATCAGCCCCGGCCGGGAAGCGGCCATGGAAGCCGAGCTGTACGCCCGCGCCCGGCAACTGCAACAGTTGAACGAGGAACTACGGCAGGCTCACGCCCGTGAACGGCGCATCGCCGTCGCCCTGCAAGAAGCCATGCTCCACTCTCCGGACCTGGCCCGGCACCCGAACATCGCCGTGCGCTACCTGCCCGCGACCGGATCACTGAACGTGTGCGGCGACTGGTACGACGCCGTCGACCTGCCCGTGGACCGCTTCACCGTCGCGGTCGGCGACGTGGTCGGCCACGGGCTGATGGCCGCCACCGTCATGGGCAGGCTCCGCAGCGCACTGAGCGCCGCCACCCGCACCGTCCACGGCCCCGCCCAAGCACTGGAGGTCCTGGGCCTGTACGCCCGCTCGGTCGAGGGAGCACTGGCCGCCACCGCCGTCCAGGTCCTCATCGACTCCCACAGCCACCTGCTCATCTACAGCAGTGCCGGCCACCCCCCACCCGTACTACTCCACCCGGACGGCTCCTGCGAACTGCTCGACCAGGCCACCGACCCACCGCTGGGCGCCCGCCCCGAACACGTCCCCCGCCCGCAGGCCACCACGACCTACACCCCCGGTGACACCCTCATCCTCTACACCGACGGTCTGATCGAACGCCGCGGCGAGGACATCGACACTGGCCTGACCCGCCTGACCACCACGCTCGCCACGTGCACCGAGTTCGGCGCGGAACACCTCGCCGACGCCCTCCTCGCCCGCCTGGGCCTCGCCAGCGGCGCCAACGACGACATCGCCATCGTCGTCGTCCGCCTGGACCGAACGACCCGACCGTACTGATCAGGCCGATGTGATCCTGTCGGCAGCCTACGAGCCGGCCCTGACGACCTCGTGCATGGTTGGCCGTGGAACGCGAAGTCTGCGGAGCCGAGGGGATGTTCACGCTGGCAGGTTGCGGGAAAGGGGGGAATTCGACGGACTCGGCGCCGAGGAGCGGGACCAGGTCGACGATGCGATCGCCGTCGTCCGCAAAGCGCGAGGGTCGGGTGCGGGCTCCGGCGGGAGACACCCGTCCCCGAATCACCCGCCGGAATCGGAGCCGGGGCTCGACCGGAACTGTTGAGGAAGGGCCACACACTGATCAGCGCCTGTTCCAGGGCGGCCAGCGAGATAGGGCCGCTCATATGTTGGAGGGTAGGCGCCCGGGCAGACACGGCCAGGCCGTTTCCTCATCGGGCCGTTATGCGGTAGTGGCGGCGCAGTGCCAGAGCGCCCCCCCGAAACACCTTCGGGGCCAGTTGGGCAGTGTCGGTCTTCCGGTCCGCGGCTCCTTCTCGGACCGTCCGATCTGGTGCACGATCCAGCCAGCGGTGCGCCAGCGGGCGGCGTCGAGGACGGTACGGCAGTCGACCATCAGCGGTTCGGCGGCGCGCCCAAGGAGGACTTCGGGGTCGGCCTGCTGGTATTCAGGCCATTCGGTTCCCAGCGCCACGGCGTGGGCGCCATCGAGCGACTGCACCAGGTCGTTGGTGCAGTCGAGTTCGGGGTTGCGCTTCATGGCGGTCGGAACGGCCTGCGGGTCGTGCACGGTGACCTGTGCGCCGGCCTGCTGAAGCGCCTGCGCCAGCGCAGAGCGGGAGACTCCCGGACGTCGTTGGTGCCGGGTTTGAACGTGGCACCCCACGAGGTGACCCGGGCGCCCTTGATGGGGCGGTCGCCCAGGGCACGAGTAATGAGCCCCACGGCAACGTCGGTGCGGCTCTCGTTGATCTCCTCGGCAGCGCGCAGGAGCGTCGCGGCTCGGTCCGCGCCGAGCTGCCGAGCAGAGGCGGTGAAGGCGCGGACGTCCTTGGGGAGGCAGCCGCCGCCGTAGCCGATGCCGGGCTGCATGCCGCCGCCGATACGGGGATCGATTCCGAGAATCTCCATGAGCTCGGGACCCCGGCATCCAGGATCGGGGCGTAGACGGTGCGGATGG
Source organism: Streptomyces sp. NPDC044064 (assembly GCF_056434245.1). Classification (NCBI taxonomy): domain Bacteria; kingdom Bacillati; phylum Actinomycetota; class Actinomycetes; order Kitasatosporales; family Streptomycetaceae; genus Streptomyces; species Streptomyces sp. NPDC044064. Next base: position 1,430 of record NZ_JBWKFN010000056.1, on the reverse strand, counting down.
CCTTCTCGCCCTCGGCAGTCGTGAGACCGGCGATGGTGCGGTCCGGGCGCAGGGTGTCCTCCACCGCGTGCCCCTCGCGCAGGAACTCCGGGTTCCACACGATGTCGACGGCTTCGCCGGCCGGGGCGAGGCGGTGGGCGAGGGCGGTGACCTGACTGGTAGTGCCGCTTCGAGTCGTGGCTGGTTGACGGAGCGGGTGATTCTGCCTCACCTGGGATCGCGGGGCTCCAGATGCTTCTCCAGGAAGGAGATCTCCGCCGCGACGGCCTGTTCGTGCGACTCGAGGAACGGGGCGTAATGACTGCCCGTCAGGTGAACCACTTCGGACTGAGGCGCGTTCCGGGCGGCCCGGACAGCGGGGCCGGGAAGCACGCTCTGGTCCTGGTCGCAGACGACGACCAGCAGGGGGCACCGGATACGGGAGGCATGGCGCCCGGGCCGGTACACGCCGATCTGCAGGGCGATCCGTGCGGCGACTGTCTGCTCCCAGTTCGCGTGGCGGCGGTCGGGATCGAGGGCCTGGTCGCCGTCCATGGCGTCGGGCGTGGTCAGCGAGGCGACCGCGCCGCGCGGTCCTGCGGTCGGGACCAGCAGCGGCGGCCGCCCGACGCGGCCCCCGAGCGCATCCGCGACGCCCCGGCCGAACAGACGTAGGGCCGCCAGGGGCGTCATGGAGCGAAGCGCGTGGGGACCGACTGCGGGGCCGTCGACCAGCGGGGTCTGCGCGATCGCGCAGGCCAGTCGCGGGTGATCGGCCGCGACACGGAAGATGTGGCCGCCTGCGAGCGAGAAGCCCCAGACCGAGATCCTGTCGGGGTCGACGTCCGGCAGACCGGTCGCGCACTCGATCGCGGCATGCCAGTCGGCGACCTGCTCCTCGAAGTGGACGATCTGGCGCGGCGCGCCTCCGCTCTCCCCGAACCGTCGGTGGTCGAAGGCCAGGACCGCGAAACCGGCGTCGTTGAACCGCGCGGCGAACAAGTCCGAGGCCGGCTCCTTTGTCACCGAGGTTCCGCCGGCCATGATCACGCAGCCGCCGTTCGACCCCGGATAGTGCCAGGCGGCACACGAGGTGTTACCGCTGGCGAAGCGTACTTTCTCCCGTTGCTTGAACGCGGGCACATGGACCTCCGTGGTGAATCGTCGTTCTCGGAGTGCTCTGAAAACCGCAGGTCTGCGGCGTCGTCGCACCGCAGGTCCCCTTCGCCCCGGGCCGCCGGTCAGCCGATCAGGCCGGGCGGAGTGGATGCCCTCCATGCTGGGGGCGCAGTCCCCGGGAGGGGCTCCGCACGGCGACGGAATGGGCGAAACTTGCCTTCATGGCGCGCGCATCGGCGGATTCCGTACTGAGCCTCATGGATCAGCGGCTGGTGGCCGCGCTGCAGTGCGACGGCCGCCTCACCGCGGAGCGGGCGGCCCACGTGCTGGGG
>NZ_JBWKFN010000055.1:0-32930 GCF_056434245.1 Streptomyces sp. NPDC044064 | reverse complement strand
GGTCAATGGTCCGTCCTCGGTGGTGGTCTCGGGGGCGGCGGACGTGATCGAGTCGATCCGCTCGTACTTCGAGGTGCTGGGGCGCAGGGTGACCCCGCTGCGGGTGTCGCATGCCTTCCACTCGCCGTTGATGGACCCGATGCTGGACGACTTCCGGGCGGTTGTGTCGGGGCTGTCCTTCTCGGCGCCGCGGATCCCGCTCGTCTCCAATGTGACGGGTGAGTTGGCGTCGTCCGAGGTGGTGTGCGACCCGGAGTACTGGGTGCGGCACGTCCGTGAGACCGTCCGTTTCGCCGACGGAGTCAGCACCTTGAGCGAGGCCGGTGCCACCGCCTTCCTGGAACTCGGCCCCGACAGCGTTCTCACGGCACTGACGGCGGTCTGCGCGGACGACAGCGCAGTTGTAGCTGCCCCCGCCCTCCGCAAGGACCGCACGGAGGAACAGGCACTCGTCTCCGGCCTGGCGCGGCTGCACGTCAGCGGCGTAGGGCTCGACTGGATCTCGCTGTTCGACCGTACCGGTGCCCGGCGCGTCGATCTGCCGACGTACGCCTTCCAGCGTGACCGGTACTGGCCGGAGACGGGTCCTGTCCGGGCGGCGGCTGCTGTTCCCGCGGCGGATCCCGTGGAGGCAGGCTTCTGGGCCGCCGTCGAGGGTGGGGATCTGGCCACCCTCGCCTCGGACCTCGACGTGGACAGCGGGGCGCTCGAAGCGGTGCTGCCGGCGCTGTCGTCCTGGCGGCGGCACCGCCGTGACCAGTCGCAGCTCGACGCGCTGCGCTTCCATGAGACGTGGCAACCGTTGTCCCGGGTGGCGAACGCCCGCCCGGCCGGCCGTTGGCTCGTCGTCGCTCCTGCCCTCGCTCCCGCCCCCGGCCCCGCCGAGGAGTGGACGACGGCCGTCGTCGACGCCATCGGGGCGGACACTTTCTGCCTGAACACGGAGCCGTCGTCGGAGCGCGCCGTTCTGGCCCGGCAGCTGCGCGAACTGCCTGACTCCGGAGCCCCGTTCGGGGGCGTGCTGTCGCTCCTCGCGCTGGACGGCGAGAACGGCGTGACGGCGACCGCCACCCTGTTCCAGGCCCTGTCCGACGCCGGTGTGACCGCACCGCTGTGGTGTGTGACGCGCGGCGCGGTAGTGGTCGGTGCCTCCGAGGTACTGTCCGCCCCGGCCCAGGCCGGGGTGTGGGGACTCGGGCGTGTGGCGGCGCTGGAGCACCCGCAGCGGTGGGGTGGTGTGATCGATCTGCCCGAGACGATCGACCGTCACGCGGCACGGCGCTTCGCGGCGGTGCTGGCCGGCCTCGACGGCGAGGACCAGGTCGCGGTGCGGGCGTCCGCCGCCTACGGTCGCCGGCTGGCGCCCGCCCCCGCCGGGGCGCCCGACGCCGGATGGCAGCCGGGCGCGGCGGACGCGCCGGAGGCTCGTGGCACCGTGCTCATCACCGGTGGCACCGGCGGCCGGGGCGCCAGGGTGGCCCGACGGCTGGCGGGCGCGGGCGCGCACCGTCTGCTGCTCGTCAGCCGACGTGGTCCCGAGGCACCCGGTGCGGACGAACTCGTCGCCGATCTGCGACGGCTGGGTGCCGAGGCGTCGGCCGTCGCCTGTGACGTGGCCGACCGGGACGCCCTGGCCTCAGTACTGGCCGGTGTCCCGGGGGAGGCGCCGCTCACCGCTGTGGTGCACGCCGCGGGAGTCGTCGACGACGGCGTGCTCGACGAGCTGACGGCCGAGCGGTTCGACGCCGTCCACCGGGCGAAAGCGGCCTCCGCCCTCCACCTGCACGAACTGACACGCGATCTGGACCTGTCGGCCTTCGTGCTGTTCTCCTCCGTGGCCGGGGCGGTCGGCAGCCCGGGGCGGGCCACCGTGGCGGCGGCCGGCGCGGTGCTCGACGCCCTCGCCCACCACCGCCGGGCCCAGGGACTTGCGGCGACCTCGCTGTCCTGGGGCGCCTGGTGGGACGAGGACACGACCGACACCCTCGAAACAGCCGTCGAGGCACAGGACGCCGACGCCGACGCCGCGGATGCCCCGCCACGCCGGGCCTCCGTCCCCGTCGTCCACCCCGAACTGGCCCTCGCGGCCCTGTGGCAGGCCGTCACCCGGCCCGCCCCCACGCTGGTCCTGCTCGACCTCCAGCAGCCGCAGGTCCTCGACACGCTCGTCGGTCTGCGCGGCAACCCACTGCTGAGGGAACTCCCCGCAGCCGGGCGAACCCTCGAGCAAGCGGCTGCGGCCCGGGAGGAGTTCGCCTCCGAAGCCTCCGGGCTCGGGCAGAAGCTGCGGGCCCTGCCCGCGGGTGACCGCCTGCCGTTCGTCACCGACCTCGTACGCACCCATGTGGCGGCCGTCCTCGGTCACACCGGCAAGGAAGCCGTCGCAGCCGACCGCAAGTTCCGCGACCTCGGGTTCGACTCGCTCACCGCGGTCGAACTCGCGAGCCGGCTGGATCTCGCCACGGGGCTGAAGGTTCCGGCCACCTCCGTCTACGACTACCCGACCGCCACCGTCCTCGCCCAGCACCTGCTCGCCGAACTGCTCCACGAGCGGCCGGACGACGGCGTGCGCACCCCTGCCGCCGTGGGCGCCGCGACGGCGGACGATCCGATCGCCATCGTGGGCATGGCCTGCCGGCTCCCCGGCGACGTACGCTCGCCGGACGACCTCTGGCGGCTGCTGCGCGAGGGCGGCGACGGCATCGCCGCGTTCCCCGACGACCGCGGCTGGGACCTGCGGACCCTGCGCGCGGGCGACCAGGACGGCCGCGGTCGCAGCGCCACCCTGGAGGGCGGATTCGTCCCCGGAGTGGCCGACTTCGACGCAGCGTTCTTCGGGATCTCGCCGCGCGAGGCCCTGGCCATGGATCCGCAGCAGCGGCTTCTCCTCGAATCCTCCTGGGAGGCGATCGAGGGCGCGGGCATCGCACCGGACACCCTGCACGGCAGCCGGACCGGTGTCTTCGTGGGCACGAACGGTCTCGACTACGCGACCCTGATGATGAACTCCCGCGAGGACATCGGCGGGCACGCCGGAACCGGCCTCGCCAGCAGTGTCATGTCCGGCCGTATCTCCTACACGCTCGGCCTGGAGGGCCCTGCCGTCACCGTGGACACCGCCTGTTCGTCCTCGCTGGTGGCGCTGCACTGGGCCGCGCAGGCCCTGCGCAACGACGAATGCTCCCTCGCACTCGCGGCCGGTGTGACCGTGATGACCACCCCGGTGAGCTTCGCGGGCTTCACCGTCCAGGGCGGACTGGCCTCCGACGGCCGGTGCAAGGCCTACTCGGACGCCGCCGACGGCACGAACTGGTCCGAGGGCGTCGGTGTCCTCGTACTCGAACGGCTCTCGGACGCTCGCCGCAACGGGCACCAGGTCCTCGCCCTCGTCCGTGGCTCGGCGGTCAACCAGGACGGTGCCTCGAACGGCATCACCGCGCCCAACGGGCCGTCCCAGCAACGGGTGATCCGGCAGGCCCTGGCCGCCGCCGGACTCTCACCCGCCGACGTGGACGCCGTCGAGGGCCACGGTACGGGCACCGCGCTCGGCGACCCGATCGAGGCGCAGGCGCTGCTCGCGACGTACGGCCAAGGCCGTGACCAGGAGCGTCCGTTGCTGCTGGGCTCGCTGAAGTCGAACATCGGTCACACGCAGGCGGCCGCCGGTGTCGCCGGTGTGATCAAGACGGTGCTGGCCCTGCGGCACGGCATCCTGCCGAAGTCGCTGCACCTCGACGAGCCGTCCTCGCACGTCGACTGGACGGCCGGCGCGGTGTCCCTGCTGACCGAGGCCCGGCCCTGGCCGGAGGTGGACCGGCCCTGGCGGGCAGGTGTGTCCACCTTCGGCATCAGCGGTACGAACGCCCACGCGATCATCGAGCAGGCCCCGCCCGCCGAACCCGCCCCGGCCGACACGCCCGTCGTGCCCGCCGTGACGCCGTGGGTGGTGTCGGGCCGGACCCCGGCGGCGCTCGATGCCCAGCTGAAGCGGATCACTTCGCAGACCGGGCGTTCCGCGCTGGACGTGGGCCACTCCCTCGCGACCGGTCGGTCCGTCTACGCGCACCGGGCCGTCCTGATCGACGGAACCGAGGTCGCCCGCGGTGAGGCCGGGAGCCGCAGCACGGCGTTCCTCTTCTCCGGCCAGGGCGCACAGCGCCGGGGTATGGGCCGTGAACTGTACGACCGTTTCCCGGTGTTCGCGCAAGCCTTCGACGAGGTGTGCGGACACCTGGACCGGCACCTCGAACTGCCGCTGCGGGAGGTGATCTGGGGCGCGGACGCGGACCGCGCCGACCGGACGGTGTGGGCACAGACCGGGCTCTTCGCCGTCGAGGTCGCGCTCTTCCGCCTCCTTGTCTCCCTCGGCGTACGGCCCGACGCCGTGGCCGGTCATTCCGTCGGTGAGGTGGCCGCCGCGCACGTGGCCGGGGTGCTCTCCCTGGAGGACGCCTGCACGCTGGTCGCAGCCCGGGGCCGGCTCATGCAGGCGCTCCCCGAAGGCGGGGCGATGCTCGCCGTCCAGGCCACGGAGGCCGAAGCCGTCGCGCGGCTCACGGACACGGTCGCCGTCGCCGCGGTCAACGGGCCGGAGTCAGTGGTCCTGGCCGGTGACGAGGCGGAAGTGCTCCGGATCGGGCGGGAGTTCGCGGCTCTGGGCCGCAAGACGTCCCGGCTGCGGGTGTCGCACGCCTTCCACTCCCCGCTGATGGACCCGATGCTGGACGACTTCCGGGACATCGTGACCGGACTGTCCTTCGCGGTGCCGCAGATCCCGCTCGTCTCCAACGTCACCGGTGAGCCGGCGGCCGCCGGGCTGGTGTGCGACCCCGAGTACTGGGTGCGGCACGTCCGCCGGACCGTCCGCTTCGCCGACGGTGTCCGGGCGCTGCGCGAGGCCGGTGCGTCGGCGTTCCTGGAGATCGGCCCGGACGGTGTCCTCGCCGCCCTGGCCCAGCAGAGCCTGGACGGCGACGACCAGGACTGTGTGGTCGTACCGGCGCTGCGCAAGCAGGGCTCCGAAGAGCAGGCGCTGGTCACCGCGCTGGCGCGGATGTACGTGAGCGGCGTGCGGGTCGACTGGGCCCGCCTGTTCGACGGCACGGGCGCCCGCAGCGTCCAGCTGCCGACGTACGCCTTCCAGCACGACCGCTACTGGCCGCGCCCCGCACCGCTCTCCGGTGACGTGACCTCCGCCGGACTCATGCCGGCCGAACACCCGCTGCTCGGCGCGGCTGTCCCGCTGGCCGACTCCGACGGGCTGCTGTTCACCAGCCGGCTCTCCCTGCGGGTCCACCCGTGGCTGCTCGACCACCGGGTGAACGGCACCCCCCATGTCCCGGCGACCGCCTTCCTGGAGCTGGCCGTCCGTGCCGGCGACCAGGTCGGCTGCGCGCACGTCGCCGACCTCACCCAGACCGAACCGCTCCCGCTCGGCGGCGCGGAGGAGCCCGTCGTCCAGGTGTGGACCGGTGCTCCCGACGACACCGGGGCCCGTACGCTGGTCTGCTACGCCAGGTCAGCGGACGCCGCACCGGACGAACCGTGGACCCGCTGCGCCACCGGCACGCTGGTCTCCGACGAGTCCGCCGAGGCCGACGGGTGGGCCGGCGTTCCGTTCGACGCCCTGGTCTGGCCGCCCGCGGGTGCCGAGCGCGTCGACCTGCACGGCTTCCACGAGGCATCCGGTCACGGCCCGGCCTTCCAGGGCCTGCGGGCCGCCTGGTTGCGCGGCGACGAACTCCTCGCCGAGGTGGCGCTTCCCGGCGACATCGCCGAGGACGCCCGCTGGTTCGGACTGCACCCGGCCCTGCTCGACGCCGCCCTGCACGCCACCACGCTGCTCGGGTTCGGCGCGGAGGACCGGCGGTGGCAGCCCCGCCGTTGGAACGGGGTGTCGCTGCACGCGAGCGGTGCCTCCGTCCTGCGGGTACGGCTGGTCCGCCGTGGCGAGGACACCGTGTCCCTGACCGCGGTGGACGCCGAGGGCGCGCCCGTACTGTCGGTGCGGTCGCTGGAGCTCGCGGCGCCGGCCGAGGCACCGTCCCGTCGGGCAGGGCGCGATCCGCTGTTCCGCCTGGAGTGGGTCCCGGCCGAGACGGGCGGCGAGAGCGAACCGATGCGCTGTGTGGCCCTCGGTGCGGACGACTTCGGGGTGGGCGGCTCGACGGCCTCCCTGACGGCACTCGCCTCGGCGGCCTCCGACACCCCGGACCTGGTCGTCGTGTCCCTCGTCGCAGCGGCCGCCGACGACGTGCCCGCCGCCGTGCACGCGCTGACGACCCGCGTCCTCGAACTGGTCCAGGAATGGCTCGCCGAGGAGCGGTTCGCCGCCTCGCGACTGGTGTTCGTCACCCGCGGAGCCGTCCGTGGCGACTCCGAAGCCCTGCGCGACCTCACGGGCGGCGCCGCCTGGGGCCTGGTGCGCTCGGCCAACTCCGAGCACCCGGACCGCTTCGTCCTCCTCGACATCGAGCGGGACGAGGACGTCAGCACGGCCCTGGCACGCCTCTCCGGCCCGCTCGCCGCGGGCGAGGCCCAGTTCCTCGTACGCGACGGAGTCGTCCGGGTGGGCCGGCTGGCCCGCCTGATCACGGGCCCGAGCCTGCTGCCGCCGGCCGGTGTGCCGTGGCGCCTGGAGCGCACCGACGACACCGAGGGGGACGGACTGTGGCTCGCCCCCGGTCCGCAGACGGCTCAGCCCCTGGCCGCCGGACAGGTGCGCCTCGCCGTACGGGCGGCCGGGCCGGTTCCCGTGGACGGCCCGGTGCCACTCGGCCGGGTCGCGGGCACGGTCACGGAGACCGGCCCGGGGGTGACCGGGGTACGACCCGGAGACGGGGTGGTCGGCCTGGAGCCGGCGCCGCTCGGCCCGCTCGCCGTCCTGGACCAGCGGCAGCTCGCTCAACTGCCGGCCGACCGGACCTGGGAACAGGCCGCGGCCGCCGGCACCACGGCTGTCCCCTCGTACGACATCCGGCACGCCCGGGCCGCCCTGCGCGAGCACCCGACCGCCGAGGACGTCGTGTTCACCATGCCGCCGGTGTGGAATCCCGAAGGCACCGTGCTGATCACCGGTGGCACCGGTGCCCTGGGCCGCCATCTGGCCCGGCGCCTCACCGCCCGCGGTGTGCGCCACCTGCTGCTGACCAGCAGGCGTGGCCCGGACGCTCCCGGCGCGGCCGAACTGACCGCCGAACTGCGGGAGCTGGGGGCGAGCGTGACCATCGCCGCCTGTGACACCGCCGACCGGGACGCCGCCGCGGCGCTGCTCGCGGCGATCCCCGCGGAGCACCCGCTCACCGCGGTCGTGCACACCGCCGGTGTCCTCGACGACGGTGTCATCACCTCCCTGACCCCCGAACGGCTGTCTGCCGTGCTGCGGCCCAAGGTCGACGCGGCCTGGAACCTGCACGACCTCACCCGCGGCCTCGACCTGGCGGCGTTCCTCACCTTCTCGTCCATCGCCGGCGTCATGGGCAGTCCCGGCCAGGGCAACTACGCCGCGGCCAACTCCTTCCTCGACACGCTCGTCGACCACCGCACCGCCCTCGGACTGACCGGTACCTCGCTCGCCTGGGGTCCCTGGGTCCAGGACGACGGCATGACGAGCGAGCTGAGCGACACCGACATGCGACGCATGCAGTCCGGCGGCATGCCCCCGCTCTCCATCGAACAGGGCCTGGATCTCTTCGAGGCCGCGACCGGCTCCGCCGAGCCACTGGTCATCCCCATCGGACTGGCGGGCGGGGGGATGCGTCCGCAGGGCGAGGTCCCACCGCTCTTCCGCGGCCTGGTGCGAACCGCCCGGCGGACCGCCGTGAACGAGGCGGGCGGCGCGGACGTGACGGTCACCTTCACCCGGCGTCTGCTGGAACTCCCCGAGAGGGACCGGATGCGCTTCCTCACCGACGTCGTACGCACCGAGGCCGCCACCGTCCTCGGGTACGACACCGCCGGCGAGGTGGCGTCGGACCGGGACTTCTACGAGCTCGGCTTCGACTCGCTCACCGCGGTCGAACTGCGCAACAAACTGTCCGCCGTCACCGGCCTCAGGCTCCCCGCCACGGTCGTCTTCGACAACAAGACGCCCGCCGACCTGGCCGCCTGGCTGCGCGGCGAACTCGCCACCCGGCAGCCCGACTCCGGCGAGGAGACGGACGGCGCCCTCCTGGCACCCTCCGGCGCACCCGAACTCGACTCCCTGGAGCGGCTGTTCACCGACGCCCTCGCGTCCGGGAAGGTGACCGAGGCCCAGCGCATGCTGGCGACCGTGGCGGCGCTGCGGCCGAGCTTCGAGGCGACCGCCGAACTGGAGGACCTGCCCTGGGCGGCGAACCTCGCCGAAGGAGACCTGGGCCCGCGGCTGATCTGCGTCAGCGCCCCCACCGCCAACGCGGGCATCCACCAGTACGCCCGGTTCGCCGCACACTTCCGCGGCAAGCGGGACGTGTCCGCCCTGCCCCTGGTCGGCTTCTCGACCGGGGAACGGCTCCCGGCAACCCCGGAGGTCGCCACCCGCACCATCGCCGAGAGCGCCCTCCGGGCCGGCGAAGGCCGGCCGTTCGTCCTGCTCGGCCACTCCTCCGGCGGCTCCTTCGCCTACGCCGCGGCCGGACTGCTGGAGCACACCTGGGGGATCAGGCCCGCCGGTGTCGTCCTGCTGGACACATTCAGCTTCCGGCACGACGCCGGCGAAGGCGTCGACTACGGCGGCATGATGCGGCTCAACTTCGCCGGGGGCGGCGGCGCGGGTGGGGGCGCCGGGGCGGAAGCCTCTCCGGTGCGCCTGACCAACTCCCGGCTGTCCGCGATGGGCCGCTGGATGGTCCTGCTCAACCAGCTGAACGTCCAGCACACGACGGCTCCCGTGCTGCTGGTCACCTGCGACAGGTCGCTGGTGGGCGTGGACTCCGCGCCCATCGAGCAGCAGGACGCCCCGCGCCGTCGGCAGCCGCTCGTCACCGGTGCCGACGAACGCCTCGTCGACGCCGACCATCTCTCGATGATCCGAGAGGACTCCGCGAAGACGGCCGAGATCGTGGAGGAGTGGCTCGGGCGGTACCGCGAGCCCGGCACGCGCCAGGCGCACTGATCGTGAGGACCGGCAACGCCGGTCCGTCCTGATCGCCACGTAGACCTCCGGCGCGGAGGGGATGCCGAATCCTCACCGCACCGGAGGCTTTCGCCTCCGGTGCGAAAAGTCTCAGATCTCCCCTAGACATTCCGGGTGCATGGTGACTCCCGCACACAGGACGGCAACGAGACAGGGGTGGGTGGCGCTTGTGGAACGAAAGACGCACGACGCACATGTCGAGGACGCGGTTCATGCCCTGGGCCGGTCGGGCGCGGTGATGGCGCCGCAGGCGGAGGCAGAGGCCCTGGCGACACACGTGTTCGGAGCACCGGTGGACAGCCTGCCGCCGGGCAGCGAGCCCGACGACGAGTCGGCCACGCGGTTCCAGGCGCTGGTGGCCAGGCGGAGCGAGGGGATCCCCCTGGGGTATCTCACCGGCAGAGCCGCACTCTCGGGCATCGAGGTGGAGGTCGGTCCGGGGGTGTTCGTACCCATGATCGTGAGCGAGGCGACTCTCGCGAGTGGCATGAAGGCGATCGCGGACATCCCCGCCCCGACGGTGGTCGATCTGTGCACCGGTTCAGGGGCGTTCGCGCTCGCCGTCGCGCACCACGCCCCCGGCGCCAGGGTGCACGCCGTGGAACTCGACCAGGCCGCCCTCGACTACGCCCGCCGCAACAGCGCGCGACGCACCGCACTCGGCGACACGCCCATCGTGCTGCACCAGGCGGACGTCACACAGCCCCTGACCCTGGCCGAGCTGGACGGCACGGTGGACCTGGTGCTGTCATCCCCGCCGTACACCCCTGACGAGGCCCCCGTACCCGCCGAGTTCGGCGTGCACCAGCCGCGGGATGCGGTCTTCGGCGGACCCGACGGCCTGCGCGTCACCCGGCACGTCGTGGCGACTGCGGCGCGACTGCTGCGTCCGGGCGGCACGCTCGTCATCGAGCACGGACCCTTCCACGCCGAGTCCGTACCGGCTCTCCTGCGCGCCGACGAACGCTTCGAAGAGGTGTCCGACCACCCGGACGCGTATGTGGGACACCCCCTGTACGCCCAGGCCACCCGCAGCCGCCCGGGTACCTCCACCAACCACCGGGCATAGGCCGCCTCTAGGGAAAACCGCAGTCCACCGAGGTGAGACTGAGCCGGAAACCCGGCATCTCACCTCGAGAGGTTGACATCCCGATGTCGAACGAGCAGAAGCTGCGCGACTACTTGAAGCGGGCGATCGCAGACCTTCACGAGACGCGCGAGCAACTGCGAGAGGTGAACGACAGGAGCCGGGAACCCATTGCCGTCGTCGGCATGGCCTGCCGCTACCCGGGCGACGCCCGCTCGCCCGAGGAGCTGTGGCGTCTGGTCCGCGACGGTGTGGACGCCGTCTCCGGGTTCCCGGCCGACCGCGGCTGGGACCTCGACGCCCTGTACGACCCGGACCCGGCCGCGCAGGGCACCACCTACACCCGCGAGAGCGGCTTCCTGCATCGTGCGGGGGACTTCGACGCCGAGTTCTTCGGAATCTCCCCCCGCGAGGCACTGGCCATGGACCCGCAGCAGCGGCTGATGCTGGAGACCGCGTGGGAGGCCGTCGAGCGCGCCCGGATCGACCCGGCCTCCCTGCGCGGCAGCCAGACCGGCGTGTTCATCGGCGCCGGGCACGGCGGATACGACTCCGGTTCCGGAGGGGAGCAGCGGGAAGAGGTCGCGGGCCACCTGCTGACCGGCAACACCGTCAGCGTCGCCTCGGGCCGCATCTCCTACACGCTCGGCCTGGAAGGCCCCGCGATCACCGTCGACACCGCGTGCTCCTCGTCTCTCGTCGCCCTGCACCTGGCCGTGCAGTCCCTGCGCCGCGGCGAGTGCTCACTCGCCCTGGCCGGCGGCGTCACCGTGATGTCGACACCGCAGATGTTCACCGAGTTCGCGCGTCAGCGCGGCCTCGCGGCGGACGGCCGCTGCAAGCCGTTCGCCGCGGCCGCCGACGGCACCGCATGGAGCGAGGGCGCCGGCGTCATCCTTGTCGAACGCCTCGCCGACGCCGTACGCAACGGCCACCCGGTGCTCGCGGTGGTCCGCGGTACGGCCGTCAACCAGGACGGCGCCAGCAACGGGCTCACCGCCCCCAACGGCCCCTCACAGCAGCGGGTCATCCGCCGGGCCCTCGCCGACGCGGGCGTGCCCGCCCACGAGATCGACACCGTGGAGGCACACGGCACCGGCACCCGCCTCGGCGACCCCATCGAGGCGACGGCACTCCTCGCCACCTACGGCCAGGGCCGCCCCGAAGGCCGCCCCCTGCTGCTCGGCTCGATGAAGTCCAACATCGGCCACACCCAGGCCGCCGCCGGCATCGCGGGCGTCATCAGGACCGTACTGGCGATGCGTGACGGCGTCCTGCCCAGGACCCTGCACCTCGACGAGCCGTCCCCGCACGTCGACTGGTCGTCGGGAGCCGTAGAACTCCTCACCGAGGAGACCGCCTGGCCGAGCAACCCCTGGCCGCGTCGGGCCGCCGTCTCCTCGTTCGGCGTCAGCGGCACCAACGCGCACGTGATCCTGGAGCAGGCACCGCGGACCGACGAGACGGCCTCCGTCCCCGAGCAGCAGGCGCGCCCGCTGCCGTGGCTGCTCTCGGCCAGGACGGCCACCGCCCTCCGCGCCCAGGCCGCCGGACTCGCCGACCACCTGCGCGAGCACACCGGTCTCCCGACCACTGACGTCGCCTGCTCACTGGCCACCACCCGCGCCGCCCTGGACCACCGCGCGGCCGTCGTCGGCGCCGACCACGAAGCCCTCCTGGCGGGCCTGGACGCCCTCGCCGCCGGCGACCACACCGACATCACCGGGGTCGCGGCCAAGGCCCCTCTGGCGTTCCTGTTCTCGGGGCAGGGTTCGCAGCGCCTGGGTATGGGGCGGGAGTTGTACGGCCGGTTCCCGGTGTTCGCGGAGGCCTTCGACGCGGTGTGCGCGGGGCTGGATGAGCACTTGGATGTGTCGGTGCGGGATGTGATCTGGGGTGAGGACGCCGAACAGCTCAACCGGACTGTGTATGCGCAGGCCGGCCTGTTCGCCATCGAGGTGGCGTTGTTCCGGCTGGCTGAGTCGTTCGGCGTTCGCCCGGATTTCCTCGCCGGGCATTCGATCGGTGAGGTGGCGGCGGCGCATGTGGCGGGTGTGTTCTCGCTTGCGGATGCGTGTGCTCTGGTGGCGGCTCGTGGTCGGCTGATGCAGGCGTTGCCGGAGGGCGGGGCCATGCTCGCCGTCCAGGCGACCGAGGACGAAGTACGTCCCCTGCTGGGCGAGTTGGTGTCGATCGCTGCGGTCAACGGACCCCGGGCCGTGGTGGTCTCCGGTGGCGAGGCGGCGGTGGAGGAGATCCGCGCCCACTTCGGTGACCGTAAGTCGACGCGGCTCCGCGTCTCGCATGCGTTCCACTCCCCGCTGATGGACCCCATGCTCGGCGACTTCCGCCGCGTGGTGGAGGGACTCGAGTTCTCGGCTCCGCACCTGCCTGTCGTGTCGAACCTGACGGGCGAGGTCGCGGCGTCGGAGGACCTGTGTTCCGCGGACTACTGGGTGCGCCATGTCCGTGAGGCGGTCCGTTTCGCTGACGGTATCCGGGCCCTCACCGCCACAGGTGTGAGCCGTTTCCTGGAACTCGGCCCGGACGGTGTCCTGACCGCGATGGCGGCGGAGTCCGCCGACGGGGACGCCGTACTCGTCCCGGCCCTGCGTAAGAACCGTACCGAGGAGTCCTCGGTCGTCGACGCGCTCGCCCGGCTGCACACGTGTGGCGTCACCATCGACTGGCCCGAGTTCTTCGCTCCGCTCGGAGCGACCACCGTCGAACTCCCCACCTATGCCTTCCAGCACGAGCGCTACTGGCTCCCGACGGTCCATCAGGCCGTGCGCGGCGGCACGGGCGTCGTCGATCCGGTTGAGGCCTCGTTCTGGGAGGCCGCCGAGCGTGGCGATCTGCCGGCGGCGGCCGCAGTGCTCGGGATCGAGGGTGAGGCTGCCGAGGCGTCCCTGGACGGACTGCTGCCGGTCCTCGGCGTCTGGCGCAACCGCCTGAGGGTCCGCACGGCCGTCGACAACTGGTCGTACCGGACGATCTGGACGGCCATCGGCGGCGGTGCGGCCACGACGGGGCTCGAGGTACGGGACGGCCGTTGGCTGGCCGTCGTGCCGGACTGCGTGTCCGACGACGCCTCGGTCGTCGCACTGCTCGACGGGCTGGCCGACCGGTGCGGGCACCTCGAGCGCGTGTTCGTCACCATGGGCTCCGAGGACGCGGACGGGGATCCGGCGGACCGCGACCTCGCCGACCGGGTGACCGCGGCGCTGAACAAGCACGGGCCGGTGTCCGGTGTGCTGTCGTTCCTGGCGTTCGACGAGCGGCCGCACGTCGCGTTCCCTGCCGTGCCGCGCGGGCTCGCCGCGACGGCCGAGCTGGTGCGGGTCCTGGAGGAGGGAGCCGGGGCGCCGTTGTGGTGCCTGACCCGGGGTGCCGTCACGGTCGGCCCCACGGACCGCCTGACCAGCCCCGTGCAGGCACAGGTGTGGGGCCTGGGCAGGGTCGTGGCGCTGGAGCATCCGCGGCTCTGGGGCGGTCTCGTGGACCTGCCTGCGGCGGTGGACGACGCCGTCGTGGCCCGGGTCGCGGCGGTCCTCGCCGATCGGGCCGAGGACCAGGTGGCCGTCCGCGCGTCCGGCGCTCTCGCCCGGCGGCTGGACCGTGTGCCCGTCCGTGAGGAGAACACGGCCGGCGTGGGGGAGAACTGGAGCGCCCCGCGCGGCACCGTCCTCGTCACCGGCGGCACGGGAGCCCTGGGCGCGCGGGTCGCGCACTGGCTGGCCGACGCGGGCGCCGAACACCTGCTGCTCGCAAGCCGCCGCGGTCCGGCGGCCCCCGGCGCGCCCGAGCTGGAGGCGGAGCTGACCGCACGCGGCGTACGGGTCACCGTCGCCGCCTGCGACACCGCCGACCGCGACGATCTGGCCCGGCTGCTCGCGGCCGTCCCGTCGGACGTTCCGTTGTGCGGTGTCGTGCATGCCGCCGGTGTCCTCGACGACGGCGTTCTGGACTCGCTCGGTGTGGACCGGTTCGAGTCGGTCCTGCGGGCGAAGGCCGAATCCGCCCGCCATCTGGATGAGTTGACGCGCGCTGCCGGCCGGCAGCTGTCGATGTTCGTGATGTTCTCGTCGATCACGGGTGTGCTCGGAAACGCCGGACAGGCCAACTACGCCGCCGCCAACGCCTACCTGGACGCACTCGCCGAACTCCGGCACGCCGAGGGCCTGCCGGCGACCTCCGTGGCCTGGGGCAGCTGGGCCGACGCGGGCATGGCCGCGGACAACGCGGCACTCGCCGGACGGATGCGCCGCGACGGACTCACCCCCATGGCTCCCGGACTTGCCCTCGCCGCCCTGCAGCGGGCCGTCGCCCTGGGAGCCGCCTGCCGAACCGTCGCGGACGTCGACTGGGAGCTGCTGGCTCCGTCGCTGACGGCGGCCCGGCCCAGCGCGCTGATCGGCGACCTGCCGGAGGTGCGCGGGCTCCGTGACGCCGGCACACCGGGACCCGGAGGCCCGTCTCCTCTGCGGGACCGGCTCGTCGCCCTGTCGTCCGCCGCCGAGCAGGAGCGGGTGCTGCTGGAGCTCGTCCGCGAAGAGATCGCGCGAGTGCTGGGGCACGCCTCGGCAGGCACCGTCGACGTCCAACGGGCCTTCCGGGAGCAGGGCTTCGACTCGCTGACCGCCGTGGAGCTGCGCAACCGGCTGACGGCCGCGACGGGCGTACCACTCCCGGCCACCCTGCTGTTCGACCACCCGACCGCCGTCGCCGTCGCCGCCCATCTGCGGGCGGAGCTGCTCGGCGGGCAGGCCGGTACGGCCGTCCTGCCGACGACGTCCACCGCATCCGCCGACGAGCCCATCGCGATCGTCTCGATGGCCTGCCGGCTCCCCGGCGGGATCGGCTCGCCGGAGGCCTTCTGGGAGCTGCTCTCCCAGGGCGTCGACGGCATGTCCGGTTTCCCGGCCGACCGGGGCTGGGACACCGACGGGCTCTACCACCCGGACCCGGACCACGAGGGCACCAGCTACGTCCGCGAGGGCGGGTTCCTCACGGACGTAGCCGGGTTCGACGCCGGTTTCTTCGGGATCTCGCCGCGTGAGGCGCTCGCGATGGACCCGCAGCAGCGGCTGCTGCTCGAGACCGCGTGGGAGGCCGTCGAGCGGGCCGGGATCGCCCCCGACACGCTGCGCGGCAGCGCCACCGGCGTGTTCGTCGGCTCCAACTTCCAGGACTACCAGAACCTCTTGGGCGGCACGGCCGACGACCACAGCGGGCACATGATGACCGGCAACGCGGCCAGCGTGGTCTCCGGACGGGTGTCCTACGCGTTCGGCTTCGAAGGCCCGGCGGTGACCGTCGACACGGCCTGCTCGTCCTCGCTGGTCGCCCTGCACCTGGCCGCCCAGGCGCTGCGCCGCGGCGAGTGCAGCCTCGCGCTGGCGGGCGGCGTGACCGTCATGTCGACTCCGCAGGTGTTCGTCGGGTTCTCCAGGCAGCGCGGCCTCGCTCCCGACGGACGGTGCAAGGCGTTCGCCGCGGCCGCCGACGGCACCGGCTGGGCCGAGGGCGTCGGCCTGCTCCTCGTCGAACGCCTGTCCGACGCCGTACGCAACGGGCACCGGGTCCTGGCCGTCGTCCGTGGCACCGCAGTCAACCAGGACGGCGCCAGCAACGGGCTCACCGCGCCCAACGGTCCCTCCCAGCAGCGCGTCATCCGCCGGGCGCTGGCGGACGCCGGACTCACCACGGCCGATGTGGACGCGGTGGAGGCGCACGGCACCGGCACCCGGCTCGGCGACCCGATCGAGGCACAGGCGCTGCTGGCCACGTACGGCCGGAACCGGCCGGAGGGCCGGCCGCTGCTGCTCGGCTCGGTGAAGTCGAACATCGGGCACACCCAGGCCGCCGCCGGTGTCGCCGGTGTGATGAAAATGGTGCTGGCGATGCGGCACGGTGTGCTGCCCCAGAGCCTGCACATCGACCAGCCGTCCCCGCACGTCGACTGGTCGGCCGGCGACATCGAACTGCTCACCGGACCCATGCCCTTGCCCGACGTGGACCGCCCGCACCGCGCGGGTGTCTCCTCGTTCGGCATCAGCGGCACCAACGCGCACGTGATCATCGAGGCGGGACCCGAGCCGGACCCCGCCGAGCCCGTCGTATCCCTCCCCGCCGCCCTGCCCTGGGTGCTGTCCGCGAAGAGCGAGGACGCGCTGCGCGCCCAGGCGAGCCGCCTGGCCGCACACCTCAGGGCCGCGGGGAAGGCCCCGGACCTGCCCGGGATCGCCCGCGCGCTCGCCACCACCCGTACCGCCATGGACCACCGCGCGGCCGTCGTGGCCGCCGACCGGGACGGCTTCCTCACCGGACTCGACGCCCTGGCCGAGGGCGGCGCCGCTGCGAACGTCCGCGACGCGGTCTGCGAGGCCGACGGGGACACCGTGTTCGTCTTCCCCGGTCAGGGCTCCCAGTGGGTGGGCATGGCTCTCGAACTCCTCGATGTGTCCGCGGTGTTCGCCGGGCGCATGGCCGAGTGCGCCGACGCGCTCGCCCCGTACACCGACTGGTCGCTGACGGAGGTGCTGCACGGCAGGGACGGCGCCCCGTCCCTGGACCGGGTGGACGTCGTCCAGCCCGTGCTGTTCGCCGTCATGGTGTCGCTGGCCGAGCTGTGGAAGGCCCACGGTGTCAAGCCGGCGGCCGTCGTCGGACACTCCCAGGGCGAGATCGCCGCGGCCTGTGTCGCAGGCGCGCTGTCCCTGGACGACGCTGCCCGCGTGGTCGCCCTGCGCAGCCGGGCCCTGACCGCGCTGTCCGGCCTGGGCGGCATGGTCTCGGTCTCCCGGCCCGTCGACGAGGTACGCGAACTGCTCAGGGCCTGGGGCGACCGCCTTTCCCTGGCCGCCGTCAACGGCCCCGGCTCCGTCGTGGTCTCCGGCGAACCGGACGCCCTCGACGAGCTGATCGCCACCTGCGAGCGTGACGGCGTACGCGCCCGCAGGATCCCCGTCGACTACGCCTCCCACTCCGCCCAGGTGGCCCGGATCGAGGACGAACTCCACACCCTCCTCGCCCCCGTGGCGCCCCGCGCGGCGGACATCCCCTTCTACTCCACCGTCAGCGGCACCCCGATCGACACGACGACGCTGGACGCCGCGTACTGGTACCGCAATCTGCGCGGAACCGTCGAGTTCGAACAGGCCACGCGCGCGCTGCTGGACGCGGGCCACCGGGTGTTCGTCGAGGTCAGCCCGCACCCGGTGGTCACCACCGCAGTGCAGGAGACCATCGAGGCCGTGGGCGCCTCGGCCGCCGCGACCGGTACCCTCCGTCGCGACGAAGGCAGCCTCGACCGCTTCCTCCTCGCGTTCGCCGAGGCCCGCAACAACGGCACCCGCGTCGACTGGGACACCTTCTTCACCACCGCCGCCCAGGGCGCGGCGCGCCGCACGGCGGCCCTGCCGACGTACGCCTTCCAGCACCGGACGTACTGGCCGCGAGCGGTCGCCGGCGTGGCCGGCGACGTCGCCTCGGCCGGACTCGGCACCCTGGACCACCCCCTGCTTGGCGCATCTCTGTCCCTCGCCCAGCAGGACGGACTCGTGGCGACCGCACGCTGGTCCCTGCACACCCACCCCTGGCTCGCCGACCACGCCGTCTCCGACACGGTGATCGTGCCGGGCGCCGCCCTGGTCGAGGCCGTCATCCGGGCCGGCGACGAACTCGGCTGCGGCAGGCTGGAGGAGCTCACCCTGCACGCACCCGTCCTGGTGCCCGAACGCGACGGCATTCAGGTGCAGCTCTCCGTGAGCGCCCCGGACGAGTCGGGGACCCGGCCCGTCACCGTCCACACCCGCCCGGCGGCCGACCCCGGCAGCACCTGGACCCGCAACGCCACCGGAGCACTGGCGGCCCCCGTCGAGCGGGCTCCCGACGGCCTCGGCAGCTGGCCCCCGCGGGGCGCCGAGCCCGTCGCCGGGATGGCGGACCACTACGCCGCCCTGCGCTCCGAAGGCTATGAGTACGGTCCGGTGTTCCAGGGCGTACGCGCGGCATGGCGGCTCGGCGAGGACGTGTACGCCGACGTGGTGCTGCCCGAGGCGGCCCAGCCGGACGCGGCCCGCTACGGCATCCACCCCGCCCTGCTCGACGCGTCGCTCCACGCCGGCGGGCTCGGCCCGCTGAACAACGACGACGGCACCACCGGCCTGCCCTTCTCCTGGACGGGCGTCACCCTGCTGGCGACCGGTGCCACCGCACTGCGGGTGCGGATCTCCCCGGCCGGACCGGGGGCCGTGACCGTGCTCATGGCCGACACCGAGGGCCGGCCCGTCGCGGTGATCGACTCCCTGGCCGTACGACCCGTCACCCCTGGATCGCTGCACACCTCCGGTGAGACGTCACGCGCCGTCCGCGACGCCCTCCTCCACCTGGAGTGGACGCCCCTGCCCACGCCCGCCGCCGACCCGGCGGCGGCTCCACAGGCCGCGAGGTGGGCCGTACTCGGCGACGCGGCCGAACCGGCGCACCTGACAGCCCTCGCCGAAGGCGGAGCGACCGTCGAGCAAGGGCACGACCTCGACGCCGTCGCCGACGCACCCGGCTTCGTCCTGATGGCGGCCCCCTCGCGGCTCCCGGACGCCACCGCACCCGAAGCCGCCGCGGCCGCCCTTGAGCAGGTACTGGAACGGCTCCAGGCCTGGCTCACCGACACCCGCTTCGACGGCACGCGCCTCGTCGTCGTCACCCGGGGCGCGGTAGCCGCCGACCCCGGCGCCGACGTCCACGACCTGCCCGGCGCCGCCCTCTGGGGACTGCTCCGCACGGCCCAGACGGAGAACCCCGGCCGCATCGTCCTGGCCGACCTCGACGACGACCCCGCCTCCTGGCGGGCCCTGCCGCACGCCGCCTCGGGGGACGAACCCCAACTGGCGCTGCGGCACGGCACCGCCCACGCCCCGCGCCTGTCGCGCACCCCCACGGCTGCCGCGCTGCCCGTGCCCGCCCACGGCACCCCGTGGCGGCTGGAGATCCCCGAGAAGGGCACCGTCGACAACCTCGTCCTCGCGCCGTGCCCCGAGGCCGAGGCGCCCCTGGAGCCCGGGCAGGTCCGGATCGCGGTCCGCGCCGCCGGCCTGAACTTCCGGGACGTCCTCAACACGCTCGGCATGTATCCGGGCGGCGCCGAGTTCCTCGGCTCCGAGGCCGCCGGCGTAGTCGTCGAGGCAGGGCCGGGCGTCACCCGGCTCGCCCCCGGCGACCGGGTGATGGGCATGGTGGCGGGTGGGTTCGGCCCGCTGGCGGTGGCCGACCACCGGGTGCTCGTGCGGATGCCGCACGACTGGACGTTCGCGCAGGCGGCGGCCACCCCGGTCGTCTTCCTCACCGCCTACTACGCGCTGCGCGACCTCGCCGGCCTCACACCGGGCGAGTCCGTGCTCGTCCACGCGGCCGCGGGCGGTGTGGGCATGGCCGCCACCCAGCTGGCCCGCCTGTGGGGAGCCGAGGTCTTCGGCACGGCCGGCGAGCCCAAGCAGCGCATGCTGCGCGCCGACGGCTGGCCCGCAGACCGGCTGGCCTCCTCCCGCACCCTCGACTTCGAGGACAGCTTCCGCGCCGCCAGTGGCGGACACGGGATGGACGTCGTCCTCAACTCCCTCGCCGGGGAGTACGTCGACGCGTCCCTGCGCCTGCTGCGGCCCGGCGGCCGGCTGATCGAGATGGGCAAGACCGACATCCGCGACGCCGACACCGTCGCCCGGGACCACGACGGCGCCTTCTACCGCGCCTTCGACCTCAAGGAGGCCGGAGCGGACCGCATCGGCGAGATGCTCGACGAACTCGTCGACCTGTTCGAGGCGGGCAGGCTGAGCCCGCTCCCGGTCACCGCCTGGGACGTCCGGCACGCACCCGAGGCGTTCCGGTACGTCTCCCAGGCCCGGCACACCGGCAAGGTTGTACTCACCGTGCCGCGCCCCTGGGACCCCGAGGGCACCGTCCTGATCACCGGAGGCACCGGTACCCTCGGCCGCGCGCTCGCCCGGCACCTCGTCACCGGACACGGCGTCCGGCACCTCCTGCTCGCCGCCCGCAGCGGCCCCGACAGCCCCGGCGCCCGGGAACTGGTCGAAGAACTCGCGCAGTCGGGCGCGGAAGCCACCGTGGCCACGTGCGACGCCGCCGACCGTGACGACCTGGCGCGGCTGCTCGCGGCCGTACCCGACGCCCACCCGCTGACCGCCGTCGTCCACGCCGCCGGCGTCCTCGACGACGGAGTCATCGCCTCCCTCACCCCCGAACGTCTGCGGACCGTGCTGCGGCCCAAGGCCGACGCGGCCTGGAACCTGCACGAACTGACCCGGCACCACGACCTCGCCGACCTCGTGCTGTTCTCCTCCGCGGCCGGCGTGTTCGGCAACGCGGGACAGGGCAACTACGCGGCCGCCAACACCTTCCTCGACGGCCTCGCCCGGCACCGCCAGGTCCGGGGCCTGCCCGCCACCTCCCTCGCCTGGGGTCTGTGGAGCCAGGCGAGTGACATGACCCGGCACCTGGACGACGCCGACCTGGCCCGGGCCCGGAACACCGGCGCCCTGCCGCTGTCCACCCCCGACGGCCTTGCCCTGTTCGACGCCGCGCTCGCCGCCCGGCGGGCCCTGCTCGTTCCCGCCCCGCTCGACGACCGCCTGCTGCGCACCCGTGATCGGTCCGCCCTCCCGCCCGTCCTGCGGGCCCTGTTCAGCGGACCGGCCCGCCGCGCCGTCGACCCCGCCCGGGCGACAGGCGACGGCGGACTGCGCGGGCGGCTGGCCGAACTGCCCGCCGGCGAACGCCGCACCCTGCTGCTCGACCTCGCCACCGGCCACGCCGCCGCCGTCCTCGGCCACGCGAGCGCCGACCTCGTCCACACCGGAAGGGCGTTCCGCGACCTCGGCTTCGACTCGTTGACCGCCGTCGAACTGCGCAACCGGCTGGCCACGGCGACCGGACTGCGGCTGCCGGCCACCCTGGTCTTCGACCACCCGACGCCCGCGGACCTGGCCGAGCACCTGGACGCCCTGCTCTGCGACGGAGCCGCCGCACCCGCGGCCCACTCCGCGGACGCCGGAACACCGCTGCGCGCCGACGAGCCGATCGCCGTCGTCGGCATGGCCTGCCGCTACCCGGGCGGCGTGCGCACCCCGGAGGACCTGTGGACCCTGCTGTCCACCGGAACCGACGCCATCGGCGGATTCCCCACCGACCGCGGCTGGGACCTCGACGGGTTCTACGACTCCGTCCCCGAACACCCCGACGCCTCCCGCACCCTCGAAGGCGGGTTCCTGCACGACGCCGCCGACTTCGACGCGGACTTCTTCGGCATCAGCCCCAACGAGGCGACGGCCATGGACCCGCAGCAGCGGATCCTGCTGGAGACCGCGTGGGAGGCCGTCGAACGGGCCGGGATCGACCCCCGGTCCCTGCGCGGCAGCCGCACCGGAGTGTTCGCCGGCGTCTCCTCCAGCGACTACCTGGCACGGGGCGCGGACATCCCCGACATCCTCGCGCCGTACGTCAACAACGGCAACGCCGACAGCGTCGTCTCGGGCCGGGTCTCCTACACCCTCGGCCTGGAGGGCCCGGCCGTCACCGTCGACACCGCCTGCTCCTCCTCCCTGGTCGCCCTCCACATGGCCGTGCAGGCACTGCGGCAGGGCGAGTGCACGCTCGCCCTCGCGGGCGGTGTCACCGTCATGTCCTCACCCGTGATCATCGTCGACTTCTCGCGGCAGCGCGGGCTGGCCGCCGACGGCCGCTGCAAGCCGTTCTCCGACACCGCCGACGGCACAGGCTTCGCCGAGGGCGCCGGGCTGCTCGTCGTCGAACGCCTCTCCGACGCCCTGCGCAACGGACACCGGGTCCTGGCCGTCGTACGCGGCTCCGCCGTCAACCAGGACGGCGCCTCCAACGGCATGTCGGCCCCCAACGGGCCGTCGCAGCAGCGGGTCGTCCGCCAGGCCCTCGCCGCCGCCGGCCTCACGGCCGCCGACATCGACGCCGTCGAGGCGCACGGCACCGGCACCAGGCTCGGCGACCCCATCGAGGCACAGGCGCTGCTCGCCACCTACGGCCAGGAACGCCCCGAGGACAACCCGCTCCGGGTGGGCTCCATCAAGTCGAACATCGGACACGCCCAGGCCGCGGCGGGTGTCGCCGGAGTGATGAAGATGGTCCTCGCCCTGCGCGCCGGCCTGCTGCCCAAGTCGCTCCACATCGACACACCCACCCGGCACGTCGACTGGTCCACCGGCGCCGTGCGCGTGCTCGACGAGGCCGAGCCCTGGCCGGCGGACGCCGACCGTCCGCGCCGGGCGGGCGTCTCCTCGTTCGGCATCAGCGGCACCAACGCCCACATCATCCTGGAGGAAGGACCGCGGACGGCCCCGGCGGAAGACACGGCGGCGGAGGCAACCCCGTCCTCGCACCCAGATGGGCCGACGCCCGCGCCTGTGGTGCCCCCGGCCGAACCCCTGCCCTGGCTGCTCTCCGCCCGCGGCGCGCAAGCCCTGCGCGGCCAGGCCCGGTCGCTCCTCGCCCACCTGGACACCCCGGCCGGACGGCGGGCCACCGCCCGCGACATCGCCGCGTCCCTCGTCGCCCGCCGCTCGCTGCTCGAACACCGTGCAGTGGTCACCGGGACGGACGACGACACCCGGCGCACCGCTCTGCGTGCCCTCGCCGAGAACACCCCGGCGCCCGGTCTCGTCACCGGCCGCCACACCGCGGGCCGCGACCGCAGGACCGTCCTGGTCTTCCCCGGCCAGGGCTCCCAGTGGACCGGCATGGGCGCCGAACTCCTGGACACCTCACCGGTGTTCGCCCAGCGGATCGCGGAATGCGACCAGGCGCTCGCCCCCTGCACCGACTGGTCGCTGACCGGCGTCCTCCGTGGTGCCGCGGACGCCCCCTCGCTCGACCGCGTCGACGTGGCACAGCCCACCCTGTGGGCCGTGATGGTCGCGCTCGCCGAGGTCTGGCGTGCCCACGGGGTCGAACCCGCGGCGGTCCTGGGCCACTCCCAGGGCGAGATCGCCGCGGCCTGCGTCGCCGGAGCCCTCTCCCTCGACGACGGCGCCAAGGTGGTCGCCCGGCGCAGCCGCGCCATCGCCGACGACCTCTCCGGACACGGCGGGATGGTCTCGATCGCGGCCTCGCACGACACCGTGCTGACCATGCTGGAGCCCTGGGGCGAACGGATCTCCGTCGCCGCCGTCAACGGGCCCGCCAGCGTCGTCGTCTCCGGTGAACCGGAAGCCCTCGACGGCCTCGCCGCCGCGTGCGCAAAGGACGGCGTCCGCGCGAAGCGGATCCCCGTCGACTACGCCTCGCACTCAGCCCAGGTCGAACGCATCCGCCCACGACTCCTGGACGATCTCGCCGGGATCGGGACCCGCCGGGCCCGCGTCCCGTTCCTGTCCACCGTCACCGGGGAGTGGATCGACGAGAACACCCCCCTCGACGCGCACTACTGGTACGAGAACCTGCGCCGCACCGTCCGCCTCGAGGACGCGCTGCACACTCTGCTCCGGCACGGACACGATGCCTTCGTCGAGTCCAGCCCGCACCCCGTTCTCGTCACCGGCATCGAGGACACCGTCGCCGCCGCGGAGGCCGACGCGGTCGTCATCGGCACCATCCGAAGGGACGACGGCGGCCCGGCCCGGATCCTGACGTCGCTGGCCGAGGCCCACGTGCGCGGCGTACGCGTCGACTGGACCGGCACCGTCGCCGGCGGCCACGCCGTGGACCTGCCGACGTACGCCTTCCAGCGCCGCCGGTACTGGCTGGACGCCGCACCCCGGACCGCCGCCGGGCGTCCGGCCGACCCGTCGGGCCTGGATGCGGCCGTCCACCTCGCCGACGGCCACGGCACGGTCGTCCTCACCGGCACGATCGGCGAGCGCAGCCACCCATGGCTCGCCGAACACACCGTGCACGGCACGACCGTGGTCCCGGGCACCGCGCTGACCGAATGGGCGGTCCGCGCGGCCGACGAAGCCGGCTGCGCGACCGTCGACGCCCTCACCCAGCACACCCCGCTGGTCCTGCCCGAGGGCGCGACGGCCGACCTGCAGGTGACGGTCGGGACACCTGACGATACGTCAGGGACCCGCACCCTCACGGTGTTCGCACGCCATGGGGGAGCGGAAGCAGACGCGCCGTGGACCCGCCACGCAACGGGCACCCTGGCCGCCGACGCGCCCGTACACGCACACGCGGACCTCGGAACCTGGCCGCCCCGGGACGCACAACCCGTCGACACCGAAGCGATGTACACCGCGCTCGCCGCGCAGGGACACGACCCGGGACCGCTCTTCCGCACCGTGCGCGCGATGTGGCGGCGCGGCCAGGACACCTTCGCCGAGGTGGCACTGCCCGAGGAACACCGCACGGACGCCGCACACTTCCGTAGCCACCCCGCTCTTCTGCAGACCCCGCTCGCGATCGAGTGCGCGGCCGCAGGCGGCACGGCCGGACTGCCCGTTGCCTGGCAGGGCATGTCCCTGACCGCCGTGGGCGCCGCCGAGCTGCGCGTACGGCTGACCCGCGCGGAGGACGGCACCGTGACCGTGACGGCCACGGACCCGGCCGGTGGGCCCGTCCTGACGATCGAATCGGTGACCACCCAGCCGCTCACGCACGAGCAGCTCGCGACGGCCACGGCGACAGGCCACGACGCCCTGTTCCAGACCGAGTGGACCGAATGGACCACCCAGGCCGAAGAGGACGCCCACCCGACCGCAGAACCGCTCTCCTTCACCGACCTGAACGCCCTGCGCACCGCACTCCAGGACCCCGACGGACCGATCCCCGCAGCCGGCACCGTGCTGCTGCGCCTCGACTCCTGCGGCCCCGTGCCCGGCGCCGACCCCGCACCCGTACGGGAGCTGCTGCACCTGACCCAGCAATGGCTGCGCGAGCCGCGTCTCACGGACTCCCGTCTCGTCCTGGTCACCCGCAACGCCGTTGCTACCGGCCCGGACGACGACATCCCGGCCCCCGTCGACGCCGCCGCCCGTGGTCTCGTCCGCTCGGCGCAGTCCGAACACCCCGGCCGATTCCTGCTCGTCGACACGGACGGCGACGACGCCTCGGAACGCGTCCTCGCCCGGGCCATCGCCTCCGCCGCCACCACGACGGAGACCCAACTCGCCCTCCGCGGCGGCACCGTGACCGTCCCCCGCCTGCACCGCGCCGAAGCCGCCGAAGGCCACACCGGCTGGGGCTGGGACACACACGACGCAGGCACCGTCCTCATCACCGGCGGCACCGGAACCCTCGGCGCACTCGTCGCCCGCCACCTGGTCCAGCGGCACGGCGTACGCCACCTGATGCTCACCGGCCGCCGCGGCCCGGCCGCACCGGGCGCCGACACGCTGCGGGACGAACTCACCCGCATGGGCGCCGAGGTCACCGTCGCCGCCTGCGATGCGGCCGACCGCGACGGGCTCGCCGAACTGCTCGCGGCCATCCCCGACGAGCACCCGCTGACAGCCGTGGTCCACGCCGCCGGCGTCCTCCAGGACGGCCTCCTGGAGAGCCTGACCCCGCAGGACCTCGACAAGGTCTGGCGGCCCAAGGCGGAAGCGGCCTGGAACCTGCACGAGCTGACCCGCGACGCCAAACTGTCGGCCTTCGTGGTCTTCTCCTCGTTCGCCGGCGTCATGGGCGGCATGGGCCAGGCCAACTACGCGGCCGCCAACGCCTATCTCGACGCCCTCGCACAGCACCGTCGCGCCCAGGGGCTGACCGCCGTCTCACTCGCCTGGGGATACTGGGGAGATTCCAGTGAAATGACGTCCACGCTGGACCCCGTGGACGTCGCCCGCTTCGCACGCTCCGGCATGCTGCCGCTGTCGGCAGGCCAAGGACTCGGCCTGCTCGACGCCGCGGCGGCCGTCGACCGTGCCCTCCTGGTACCCGCCCGCCTCGACCTGCGGACCATCGCCTCCTCGGGCGACGTACCGCCATTGCTGCGCGGCCTCACGGCCCGCCGTACGCCCGTGCGCCGAGCGGCCGACACCGGCCCGACGGCGGCCGGCACGGTCCCTGACGGACGGCGCCCCGCCGGCCACGAACTGAGGGACCGGATGGCCGGGCTGAGCGACACCCGGCGCGACGCCCTGCTGCTCGAACTGATCGCCGGACACGTGGCGAGCGTCCTCGGTCACGGCTCCGCCGCGGCCATCGAGCCCGAGCGGGGCTTCCTCGACCTCGGCATGTCCTCCCTCACCGCGGTGGAAGTCCGCAACCGGCTCAACGCCGAGACGGGCCTGCGCCTGCCCACCACAGCGATCTTCGACCACCCCACGCCCCTCGCCCTCGCCCGCCACCTGCGCGGGCGACTGGCGGCGGGCACGGACGGCGACGACACGGCACCCTCCCTCTTCGCGGGACTCGACGCACTGGAGACGGCCGTGTCGGCATCCGACCTGGACGCCGGGAACCGCGCCCGGCTCGTGACCCGCCTCAAGGCACTCCAATGGAAGCTCGACGCCACCGGTGACGAAGCCCCGGACGAGGACGGCGCCGACACCGACGCCGACCTCGCGGCCTCCACCGACGACGAGATGTTCGACCTCATCGACAAAGAACTCGGCCTCGCCTGAACAAGCCCAGCCGACCACCAGCACCAGCCGCACCACCCCATCCCGACTGCGAGGATCTCCCACCCATGGCACCCACGGCACCCAAGGCCGCCGGCTCCGGCTCCGGTTCCTCCGAGGACAAGCTCCGCGACTACCTCAAGAAGGTCACCGCGGACCTGCGGCGCACCAAGCAGCGGCTGGAGTCCGTCGAGGCACGGGACAGCGAGCCGATCGCCATCGTGGGCATGGCCTGCCGCTACCCCGGCGGCGTGCGTTCCCCCGAAGACCTGTGGCGGCTGGTGGCCGACGGCACCGACGCGATCGGCGAACTTCCGCAGGACCGCGGGTGGGACACCGAAGGGCTCTACGACCCCACCCCGGGCACCCCCGGGAAGAGCTACGTACGACACGGCGGCTTCCTCGACGCGGCCGCCGACTTCGACGCCGACCTCTTCGGCATCGCACCCAGGGAAGCCCTCGCCATGGACCCCCAGCAGCGACTGCTGCTGGAATCCGCCTGGGAGGCCGTCGAGCATGCCCGGATCGACCCGGCGTCCCTGCGCGGCAGCCAGACCGGCGTCTTCATCGGCGGCGCCGACACCGACTACGGATCTCTCGCCAGGCAGACCGACGAGACCGAGGGGCACCTGCTCACCGGCGGCGCCGTCAGCGTCCTCTCCGGCCGCATCGCCTACACCCTCGGCCTCGAAGGCCCCGCCGTCACCGTCGACACCGCCTGCTCCTCAGCCCTCGTCGCCCTCCACCTCGCCGTCCGCGCCCTGCGCGCCGGCGAGTGCGGCATGGCGATCGCCGGCGGCGTCGCCGTCATGCCGACGCCCCGCCTGTTCACCGAGTTCTCCCGTCAGCGCGGACTGGCCACGGACGGCCGCTGCAAGCCCTTCGCCGAAGCCGCCGACGGCACATCCTGGGCCGAGGGCGTCGGCGTCCTGCTCGTGGAACGGTTGTCGGACGCCCGCCGCAACGGCCACGAGGTCCTGGCCGTGGTCCGCGGCACAGCGGTCAACCAGGACGGCGCCAGCAGCCGGCTCACCGCCCCCAACGGTCCCTCACAGCAACGTGTCATCAACGCCGCCCTCGCCAACGCACGGCTGACCCCCGACCAGATCGACGCCGTCGAAGCGCACGGCACGGGCACGACCCTCGGCGACCCCATCGAGGCCCAGGCCCTGCTGGCGACGTACGGACAGGGCCGGCCCGAGGACCGCCCGCTGCTGCTGGGCGGCATCAAGTCGAACATCGGCCACGCCCAGGCCGCCGCCGGCGTGGCGGGCGTCATCAAGACGGTCATGGCGATCCGCCACGGCATCCTGCCGAAGACCCTGCACGTGGACGAGCCCTCGTCGCACGTCGACTGGACGGCCGGTGCCGTCCGGCTGCTCACCGAGCGCACCGAATGGCCCGGGACGGACCAGCCCCGCCGCGCGGGCGTCTCCGCCTTCGGCATCAGCGGCACGAACGCCCACGTGGTGCTGGAACAGGCCGACGAGCTGCCCGCCCCCGAAGAAGAGCCCACGGTGTCCCCGGGCGTGGTGCCGTGGGTGCTGTCCGGCAAGACGGAGGACGCCCTGCGCGACCAGGCCACACGCCTGCTCGCCCATACGGCACAGCACCCCGAGGTCCGTCCGGCAGACGTCGGCCTGACCCTCGCCGCCGGGCGCGCGGTACTCGACCACCGAACCGTCCTCCTGGACGGCCGCCCGACCGCTCAGGGCGCGGCGAGGCCTGGCAGATCTGCGTTCCTGTTCTCGGGGCAGGGTTCGCAGCGCCTGGGTATGGGGCGGGAGTTGTACGGCCGGTTCCCGGTGTTCGCCGAAGCCTTCGACGCGGTGTGCGCCGGTCTGGACGGGCACTTGGATGTGTCGGTGCGGGATGTGGTCTGGGGTGAGGACGCCGAACAGCTCAACCGGACTGTGTATGCGCAGGCCGGCCTGTTCGCCATCGAGGTGGCGTTGTTCCGGCTGGCTGAGTCGTTCGGCGTTCGCCCGGATTTCCTCGCCGGGCATTCGATCGGTGAGGTGGCGGCGGCGCATGTGGCGGGTGTGTTCTCGCTGGCGGATGCGTGTGCTCTGGTGGCGGCTCGTGGCCGGCTGATGCAGGCGTTGCCGGAGGGCGGGGCCATGCTCGCCCTCCAGGCGACCGAGGACGAAGTGCGTCCGCTGTTGGGTGAGTTGGTGTCGATCGCTGCGGTCAACGGGCCCCGGGCCGTGGTGGTCTCCGGTGGCGAGGTGGCGGTGGAGGAGATCCGCGCCCACTTCGGTGACCGTAAGTCGACGCGGCTGCGGGTCTCGCATGCGTTCCACTCCCCTTTGATGGACCCGATGTTGGAGGACTTCCGCGGTGTGGTGGAGGGTCTGTCCTTCGGCGCGCCACTGATTCCGGTCGTGTCGAACCTGACGGGCGAGGTCGCGGCGTCGGAGGATCTGTGCTCGGCGGACTACTGGGTGCGCCATGTCCGTGAGGCGGTCCGTTTCGCCGACGCCATCCGCACCCTCACCGCCACAGGTGTGAGCCGTTTCCTGGAACTCGGCCCGGACGGTGTCCTGACCGCGATGGCGGCGGAGTCCGCCGACGCGGACGCCGTACTCGCCGCCGTGCTCCGCAAGGACCGCGACGAGGAGACGACCACGCTCCAGGCCCTGGCCCAGCTGTACGTCTCCGGCGCAGCTGTCGACTGGACGACCGTGTTCGCCGGAACGGGTGCCCGCCGAGTCGATCTGCCGACTTACGCCTTCCAGCACCGGCGCTACTGGCCGACGCCCTCGGCAGCTCGCGACGGTGACATCCGGTCCGCAGGCCTGGAGACGGCGGACCACCCCCTGCTCAGCGCCTCGGTCGAGCTCTCCGACGGCGACGCCCTGCTGTTCACGAGTCGGCTGTCGCCCCAGACCCACCCATGGCTCGCGGATCACGTCGTGATGGGGCAGGTGCTGCTGCCCGGCACGGCGTTCCTGGAACTCGCGGTACGCGCGGCCGACGAGGCCGGCTGCGGAACCGTCGAAGAACTGACCCTCGCCGCGCCCCTCGCCGTCCCGGCGTCCGGCGGCGTTCACATGCAGCTCCAGATCGGCCCGGCGGACGAAACCGGCCGACGAGCCGTCGGCGTCCGCTCCCGGCTCGAAGGAGCCACCGACCAGGCATGGACCCAGCACGCCACCGGTGTGCTGGCCCCGTCCTCCGCGGCACCCGGGGAGACGAAGAAAACCGTCTTCGACACCTCGGAATGGCCCCCCACGGGTGCTGAGTCCGTGGATCTCACCGATCTCTACGACAACATGGCACAGGGCGGTTTCGGCTACGGTCCCGTGTTCCAGGGCCTGCGCTCCGCCTGGCGGCTGGGCGACGACGTGTTCGCCGAGGTCGCGCTGCCGGAGGGGACCGACGGTGGTCCCTTCGGCCTGCACCCGGCGCTGCTCGATGCCGCGCTGCACGTCACCGCGTTCAACGGGATGCCCCGCGGTGTCGTGCCGTTCTCCTGGGAACGGGTGACACTGCACGCTTCGGGCGCCTCCTCGATACGGGTACGGGTCAGCCGTACCGACCAGGACACCGTCTCTGTAGAGGTTGCCGACCAGGCCGGTGGAGCCGTCGCCTCCATCGGCTCCCTCGTCCTGCGCCCGGTCTCGGCCGGCTCGGCGCCGGCGACGGGCCGTGACGACCTGTTCGTGGTCGACTGGGCCCGGGTACCGGGCTCCGGCGCGGCGGTCACGTACGTGGAGGTGGCCCCGGAGGCGGACGCTCTCGACGCATTGCCGGCCGACGCCCCGCACAGGGTGGTGGTCCGTCCACCGCTCTCGGACCCGGAAGACGTGGTTGGGTCGGTGCACGCGACGACGGCGCGAGTGCTGGAACTGCTGCGGGCATGGCTCGGCAACGACCGATTCGCCGACTCCCGCATGGTGTTCGTGACCCGTGGAGCGACGACCGGCGCGGACCTGGCCGGTGCCGCGGTGTGGGGTCTGGTGCGGTCGGCGCAGTCGGAGAACCCCGGGAGGTTCGGTCTGGTCGATCTCGACGGCGACGACGCGCTCCCGGCGCTGGAGTCCGTGCTGGCCCTGGACGAACCGCAGCTCGCGGTCCGGGGCGGTGAGGTGATGGTCCCGCGACTGGCTCGCGCCGCAACCTCTGACGGGTCCGAGGCCGTGGTCTGGGACGGCACCGTCCTGGTCACCGGTGGTACGGGTGGTCTGGGCCGGGTGATCGTCCGGCACTTGGTGGCGGAGCACGGTGTGCGCGACCTGCTGCTGGTCAGCAGGCGCGGTCCCGCGGCCGAGGGAGCGGCGGAACTGGTCGCCGAGCTGGCCGAGTTGGGTGCTGAAGCCCGGATCGAGGCATGCGACGCGGCCGATCCGGATGCGGTGGCGGACCTCGTCGCCCGCCATCCGGTACGGGCCGTGGTCCACACCGCGGGCGTGCTCGACGATGGAATCGTCACCTCCCTCACGCCGGAACGGCTGGCCACCGTGCTGCGGCCAAAGGTCGACGCGGCCTGGAACCTCCACCAGGCGACGCAACACCTCGACCTGACGGCCTTCGTTCTCTTCTCCTCCGTCTCCGGCATCTTCGGTGGCCCCGGCCAAGCCAACTACGCAGCCGGCAACACCTTCCTGGACGCCCTCGCCCAGCACCGCCGAGCCCACGGACTCCCCGGACAGTCCCAGGCGTGGGGCCCCTGGACCCGCGACGGCGGCATGATCGGCACCCTGTCCGAGACCGATGTCCGGCGCATCGCCCGCACGGGCATGCCCGAGCTGACGCCCGCCGAAGGAGCGGCACTCTTCGACGCGGCCCTGCGCGTGCCCGACGCTGTGGCCCTTCCCGTACGGTTCGACTTCACCGCCCTGCGGGCACAGGACGAGGTCCCCGGGATGCTCCGCGGACTCGTACGCCCGGGGAGGCGCATTCGCCGGTCGGCAGCGGCTGCCTCCCCCACAACGGCAGGCCTGACCCAGACCCTTTCCCGCCTGGCGGCCGACGAACGACGCGATGTCCTTCTCGACCTCGTGCGCAGCCAGGCCGCCCTCGTGCTCGGCCACACCGACCCGTCGCACGTGGACCCGACCCGCGCCTTCCAGGAGCTCGGGTTCGACTCGCTGACCGCCGTCGAACTCCGCAACCGCCTGGGCAAGGCGACCGGTCTGCACCTGCCGGCCACCGTCGTCTTCGACTACCCCTCGGTGGAAGCCGTGGTGGACCTCCTGCTCGACGAGTTGTTCGGTGGGGAGGTCGAGTCGGCTGAGTTTGTGCCGGTGAGGTCGGTGGTGGCTGATGACCCTGTGGTGATCGTGGGTATGGCGTGCCGGTATCCGGGTGGCGTCGAGTCGCCGGAGGGTCTGTGGCGGTTGGTGTCCGAGGGTGCGGATGCGGTGGGTGCGTTTCCCTCGGATCGTGGTTGGAGTGTGGAGGGGGAGTCGTTCGCGCGGGCGGGTGGCTTCCTGTACGGCGCGGGTGATTTCGATGCGGACTTCTTTGGGATGAGTCCGCGTGAGGCGCTGGCTACGGATGCTCAGCAGCGGTTGTTGTTGGAGGCGGCGTGGGAGGCGTTCGAGCGGTCGGGGATTGATCCGGTGTCGCTGCGTGGCAGTCGGACCGGGGTCTTTGCGGGCGTGATGTACACCGACTACCGGGACCTGTTGGAGGGCGAACAGTACGAGGGCTTCAGGGCCAACGGAAGTGCACCCAGCGTCGCTTCGGGGCGTGTGTCGTATGCGCTGGGGCTGGAGGGTCCGGCGGTGACGGTGGACACGGCGTGTTCGTCGTCGCTGGTGGCGATGCACTGGGCTGCGCAGTCGTTGCGTTCGGGTGAGTGTTCGTTGGCGGTGGCCGGTGGTGTGACGGTGATGTCGACGCCGACGACGTTTGTGGAGTTCGCGAAGCAGGGTGGGTTGTCCAGTGATGGGCGGTGTCGTTCGTTCTCGGATGCGGCTGATGGTGTGGGCTGGTCCGAGGGTGTGGGCATGGTGGTGTTGGAGCGGTTGTCGGATGCGCGTCGTCTTGGGCATCGGGTGCTTGCGGTGGTGCGTGGTTCGGCGGTCAATCAGGATGGTGCGTCGAATGGTCTGACGGCGCCGAATGGTCCGTCGCAGCAGCGGGTGATTCGTCAGGCGCTGGCCAGTGGTGG